>DBFZQW010000059.1:0-6630 GCA_048521445.1 Collinsella sp.
CCCACCGCTGCCAAGGTTATGACCAAGGAGCTCGAGGGCATGAAGGACATCACCCTGGCGCAGAACAAGGTGACCGTGCTGGGCTCGCTCAACGACGCCTCGCGCGCTCAGATCGAGGTTCTCGCCGACGAGCTGTCCAAGTAGCGACACATTCACTTCTGATGCTCAACCACCACAAAGGAGACCTTTGTGGTGGTTTTTGTTTAAGCGCCGGCGATGAGGAGATTTGGGCGGGCGTTGTCGACGATCTCGGCGATTGAGGTGGCGACGGCATTATCGGGGTCACGGTCCATCACGATGGAGTCGACATCGGCAAGCTCGGCAAAGCGGTACATGCCGCGTCCGTTAACCTTGCTGGCGTCCATGAGGGCGACGCTTTGATGGGCCGCGGCGATCATAGCCGTTTTGGTCTCGGCCATCTGGGGAAAGTCGGTCGTAAAGCCGCAGCTGGGGACAAAGGCGCCGGGGCACATGACGGCCAGATCGGCATGGACCATTTGGAGCGCCTGCATAGTGAGCGGTCCGTACAAATAACGATGGCCTTTGCGCAGTGCCCCGCCCAGCATGACGACATCGACCGAGGGCATGCTCTCGTCGATGTAATCGGCAATGGTAATGTCGGCCGTGATGACGGTGATACCGTCGCGCTGATCGAGGAGCCGGACGAACTCGAGCGCCGTGGTGCCCGAGTCGACGAGCAGCGTGTCGCCGTCATTGACGAGCTCGATGGCGCTTTGCGCGATGGCCTGCTTGGCGGCGACGTTGACATTGATGCGGCGATCCTGCGTGGAGACGGTCAGACGTTTGTGGAGTGATACGGCACCGCCGTGCGTGCGGCGCAGCTTGCCTGCTTCGGCGAGCGCGTCCAGGTCGGCGCGGGCGGTGACGGAGGACACGCCAAAGGTCTGGGCGATTTCTGCTACCTGCACCGAGGCATTATGATCGAGCATCTCCATGATGGCGGAACGACGCTCGTCGGCGAAAGCTCGGGTTGTTGCGTGGGCCATATCTGCTCCATCATCGTCTGAAATTTGCAGGAATTGTGTTGACTCTATTTTCGTTCATTTTCTTTTTGAGTAAGAAAACACCTTTCGATTACTTATCTTTTCTATAAAAGAAAGACGCTGAACGCCCAAAATTCAATATCGAACATGTTCACTCGGCTCAAATTTCTTCCGTTTGCTTTTCAAAAATGACTGTATTGACCTGCATGGGCTCAATATCTCGCACGTGCAAAGCTGCTGAATTTCATACAATGAGCGCAGCAAAACGCAAGGTAAAACGCCTTGTGAACAACTACGCCCGATGTCCAGATGCGGGCGAGGGAGAGGAGCAAACGCTCATGGCACTTGTTACCACCGAAAAGATGCTCAAGGACGCTCAGGCCGGCCACTACGCCGTCGGCGCGTTCAACGTCGAGAACCTCGAGTTTGTTATGGCCGTTCTGGCTGCTGCCGAGGAGACCAAGTCCCCCGTCATCATGCAGACCACCCCGGGCACCATCAAGACCGCTGGTCTGGACTACTTCTACGGTATGGTCAAGGCTGCCGCCGAGCGCGCTTCCGTGCCTGTCGCTCTGCACCTCGATCATGGCGATGGCTATGACCGCTGCATGCAGGCTTTCCGCACTGGCTACACCTCTGTCATGATCGACGGTTCGCACGAGTCCTTCGAGGACAACATTGCCCTGACCAAGTCCGTCGCCGATGCTGGCCGCGCCATGGGCGTGCCCGTCGAGGCTGAGCTCGGTAAGGTTGGCGGCAAGGAGGACGACGGTCCTGCGGTCGAGGGCGAGAGCCCCTACACCGATCCTGCCGAGGCCAAGGAGTTCGTTGAGCGCACCGGCTGCACCTCGCTGGCCATTGGCGTTGGCACCAGCCACGGCGTGTACACGAGCGATCCGCACATCGAGCAGTCCGTGGTCAAGGCCATCCGCGACGCCGTCGACGTGCCGCTGGTCCTGCATGGCACCTCCGGTGTGCCCGATGAGCAGGTTGCCGAGGCTGTGAAGAACGGTATCTGCAAGGTTAACTACGCCACCGAGCTGCGTCAGGCCTACACCAAGGGCTTCATGGCCTACATGGCCGAGAACCCTGCCTGCTTCGATCCCAAGAAGCCGGCCAAGGAGGGCATGCGTGAGATCACCGAGCTGGTTAAGATCCGCATGACCAACCTCAACTCTGTGGGCAAAGCAGAGTAACAACAAGGGTACTCTGATCCCACCGGACGGTTTGGGCGGGTCCCGTACTTAGTTTCCAAAACGTCCTCGCGCATGAAGGCCCCCGTTGTCTCGCTTCTTCGAAGCGTTGACAACGGGGGCCTTCGCGCTGCGGAATGATTTTGGAAACTAAGTACGGGACCCGCCCAAACCGTCCTGCTCAATCGTCCTTGTGGCGTTAGTGTCGGAAAAATAAGACGTTGCTTTTTGCCCCCTGCGGAAAGATTGGGGAACTAAGCCCTCGTCCCTCCCAAGTTGACCTTCTCGAGGTCGTCGCCCTTGTGGCGTTAGGACTGCGAATTTGGGATGGGAGGGTTACTTGGTTGTTAGGGTTAGTAGGTCGTTGGGGGTTTTGAGGTTGTAGGTGGCGTTTGGGATGTCTTGGTGTGATCCCCATGCCGCTCTGGCAAAACTGACCCCTGCCGAAGTTGCGCATTGTTCGTCGTAGACGGTGTCGCCAACGTAGACGACGTTGCCAGGATTCGCGCCCGCACGTCGGAGATATTCGAGCATGGGTGCGGGTGCGGGTTTATGTTCGGTTGTGTCTTCGACAAGGATGATGTGCTCAAAATACTTATCGAAGCCAAGGGGTGCAATTTCGTCTGTGTATTCGTCGCGCGCACGTGAGGAGACGATGCCAAGTTTGCAGCCGTTGTTGGCGAGTGTTGCGATGACTTCAAGCAAACCTGGAAACACGCTGATGGTGTTTTTAAAGCTGGCGGCAACTTGGCACCAGCGATTCAATGTTGCCTGCGAGTAGATTCCAAGTTTCTCAAGGGCATCCTTGCCGGGTATGCCGAGGGCAAATTCAAGCTCGTGTCGGGGGAGCGTTTTGCCGGTCTCTTCTTGGACAATCTGGACAAGCGATGATAGAACGCTTTCTTCTGTATCTGCCAATGTCCCATCAACGTCAAATACGATATGGTCAAAGTGCTTCATATGATTGCTCCTCTCTGTTGTTTGCCTGCAAGTTTGATGCAGTGACAGAAGAAGGGCTAGCGGGATTTCTGCCTGGTGCTATCGAGATTCTGCCTCGCTGCTCGATAGCTCGAAGGAGTGCATCCCATTTGTTCTTTAAATACCTGGCCAAGATGGCTTGCTGTCGCAAAGCCGCATTGGCGCGCGACTGTCTGGACCGTTCGCGTGGTGTGTGCCAAAAGTTCGCAAGCACGGTTTACGCGGTATGCGCGCAGATATGCCGCCGGGGTCGTTCCTGCGCAAGCTTCGATAATGCGGTAACACTCTCTTTCGCTTACGCCGGCTGCAGATGCCATCTGGGGCACATCTATAGCGGCTGCATAGTTTGCGCGGATATAGTCCAGGATTGCCTTGAACTGTACGTCGCGGTTGGTCATCCAAGAGGCGTTGTCGGAGGAAAAGAGCGGTTCGGCCTTGGCGTAAATCTGAATCCAGAGCTCTGACAAGCTATTCCGAAGCGCCATCTCGTTCTGCGGCCGTTGAAGGTCGTGGTTAAAGGAGCTCTTCAGCAAATCAATAAAGGGCATATCGTCGGGATTGGTGGGCGACCATTTGAGCACATCGACGCCTCGACATTGAAGCAATGGGTTGATGTAGCGCTTTTGGAGACGTCCCGCGGGATCGCCGAGCATCGACGGCTGAAAGATATGCAGCATTTGAATGGCTGGCGCCGAATTGGGTGATTGCAGCGTGCTGTGCAAAACGCCGCCGTTGATAAAGCCGGCGGACCCTTCCTCAAAGCGTACGTGCTCATGAGCCGCGCGCGTTCGATAGTCAATCGCTCCCTGCTCCATGTAGAAAAGCTCAACTTCGGAATGCCAGTGCCAGGGGACGGAATTGCCCGGATAGCGAGCGAATTCTGCGCGTTCGGCAATATAGGGCCAGTCTTCGGCGGTCTCGGGAAACGCTTCCTCGCGTCCTCCGCGGTGCAATTCTATGTGATCCATGTTTCGCATGGCATCAGTATAAAGCGCGATGGGCTTAGATTGCTCTTGCCTGTTCGGGGAACGCCTTGTCTAGGGATGCTTGGAGCTTTTCGAACGATGCTCGCAAGTTGTGGCTCTGGTCGGTTGAGCGTTTGGCTTTTGTGGTGGGGGAGTCGAGGAGGCCGTTTCTCTGTGTCGGGGGGAAGGAGAAAAGGTCTGCATGTGTTAGGGATGGCTGCTGTGCTGCGTCGTTGGAAGAATGCATGCTTATGCGGCCTCCTCGATGTCCACCAAAAGATTGCGCTCGGGGTATGCTGCTAGGTCCCGTGCGTTGGCAGTATTATGCCGCGGCTGTTGCAAAGAATCGCTAAAGAAAAGCTTAATGAGGTTTGACGTTGCGATGAAACCGCAGGTCAAGGCTATTGAGTAACACTCTTGAAAGGTTTTGGGCTTAAGGGCTTTCTAAGGTTTGTGACGTGGATGTGGCGCGGACGTGCGGAGCGTGTGAACGCTCACTGTTAGCGCTGCGGCTCTGCGGCGCGCACCTGCTCGATGACCTTTCCCATCGTGGCGTCGATGCGGTCTTTTTTGAGCTCGCATTCCCAGATGGTTATGGGCGTCCAGCCCATTTGAGTGAGTGCTGTCACAGCAGCACGGTCGCGCTCGACGTTGCGACGGAACTTTGCCTCTCAAAACTCAACGTTGCGCTTGGGCTGGCTCGGATTGCACTTGGGGCAGCGGTGCCAAAAGCAGCCGTTGACGAAGATGGCGATCTTGCGCCCGGGAAAGGCGATGTCGGGCTTTCCGGGCACCTTCCATTCCAGACGGTATCCCGTAAGGCCTGCGGCGCGCAGGCGCTGGCGAACGAGCAGCTCGGGTTTGGTGTTCGCACGCTTGTTGCCCTTCATGGATTTTTTGATGGCGGCGCGACGGCGCACGAGCTCACGCTCGTCGGCGGAGAGGTCCGAGGTGTCGATGCCGTCCAGCAGGCCGGGCTTGGGGCGCTTTTTGCTGCGGCGCTTAGGCGCGCGCTTGGGTTTGGTGGCGGGTTTGTCGGCTGTGTTGGGCGCAGCGTCATCGGCGGCGTTAGCCTCAAGCCGATCTTCCTTCAACTCAATCAGGGCATCAATGAGCCCCTTGTCGGCGGGCATCCACTCAACGGTGGCAAGCGAGGTGCGCGGAATCCAACGGATATCGAGCTGACGGTCGTGCTTCTGGGGTTCATCGGATTCATCGGCGAGCGAGCAGTAGTAGCATTCCATGGAGAGATGAAAATCGGGGTAGTCATACTCAACGGTATAGAAATCGCGCAGGTTGGTGACTTTTACCTGCAGCTCTTCCATGAGCTCGCGGCGTACGGCGTCTTCGGGCGTCTCGCCGCGCATGAGCTTGCCACCGGGAAACTCCCAAAGTCCCTGCATGTCGCCATAGCCGCGCTGTACGGCCAGTAGCTCGTCGGATCCTTCCTTGCGAATGATCCCAGCGGCAACATGAACAGTCTTCAACAGGAGTCCTCTCTCAATATCAACACGTGGCAGGCTAGCTACCCGTACCTTACACAACGGTAAGGCAAGCGTAAGCCATATCGATGGTAGCCGACTCGGCTTCTTGCGACTATAGATGCCGTAGACTAATCGCAAGAAAGGACTCGGTATGCAAACCACGCACATGGCGACCCCGGTACTGGAGGTCGCGCATCTCGAAAAGGTATATGGAGCGCTGGGCAACGTGACCCGCGCGCTCAACGACGTCAGCTTTACCGTCAACCGCGGTGAATTCGTTGGCATCATGGGCGCTTCGGGCTCGGGCAAGTCGACGTTGCTCAACTGCGTGTCGACCATCGATAGCGCCACGAGCGGCACCATCCGCATCAACGGCCAGGACGTAACACGCATGAAGCAGGCTAAGCTTTCGCAGTTCCGCCGCGAGGAGCTCGGCTTTATCTTCCAGGATTCCAACCTGCTCGATACACTCACGGCACGCGAGAACATCGCCCTGCCGCTCACCATCGCCCGCACAAACTCGGCAGAGATCTCGACCCGCGTGCAGGATGTGGCAGCGCGCCTGTCCATCAGCCAGGTGCTCGACAAGTATCCCTACCAGATGTCCGGCGGCCAGCAGCAGCGCGTTGCCGCGGCTCGCGCGCTCGTCACCGACCCCACCATGATCATGGCCGACGAGCCCACCGGCGCCCTCGATTCCAAGAGCGCCCGTTTGCTGCTCGAGAGCCTGGAGGCTCTTAACCGCCGTCTACGCGCCACCGTGCTCATGGTCACGCACGACAGCTTTGCCGCCAGCTACACGAGCCGTGTGCTGTTTATTCGCGACGGCAAGATCTTCACCGAGCTGCGCCGCGGCGACACCGACCGCCGAGAGTTCTTCGACCGCATTATGGAGGTCGTTGCCATGATGGGCGGTGAGGGCTCCGATGCTCTGTAAACTCGCTTGGGGCAACGTCCGCCGCGCCGGCCGCGACTACCTCGTCTACCTTTTGACGCTCACCCTGGG
>DBFZQW010000060.1:0-4578 GCA_048521445.1 Collinsella sp.
AGCGTCGGTCAACAGAGAGGAAACTACCATGGCTCATCCCGTAATTGATGCCGACGAGTGCATCGCTTGTGGCGTTTGCGTCGACTCCTGCCCCGCTGGCGTTCTGGAGCTCCAGGACGTCGCTACCGTCGCTGACGAGGACTCCTGCGTCGCCTGTGGCGCTTGCCAGGACGCTTGCCCCGCTGGCGCGATCACCGAGATCGTCGAGGAGTAACAACTCCCCCACTTGCACACTCAAAAGTACACCGTGCACAAAAAAGGAGGCTTCCGCATCGCCGCGGAGGCCTCCTTTTGCATATGTGGGCAGTTGCGGTGGAATAGTTCCTGCCTCATTGCTTAGGTGCCGATTTTAGGAACTATTTCACCGCAACTTATAGATGCGGCGTCGACTAGGACAAATCGTCTTCGTAGGGCATCAGGTCTGCTAGGTAGCCTTTTTCCTTGAGCATCGCCTCGATCTCGTCGAGGGTCTGTTCGTCCTCCGCCGCAATGCGATGGAAGTGGTAGCCGCTGGTCACCGTCAGCAGCGGAAAGCTCTTGCCGCTCTCGATATCGCGCAGATAGCGCTCGACATCGCGACGATTGCGGATGTCCAGGTCGGCCGTAATCTTACCGTACACGCGGTGATTGACAATCACGTTGAGCACGGCGCCGCCGGCGTCGACGATACTCGTGAGCTCATCGCCTGCCTGCTCCACGCTGTGGCGAACCTTGACCAAGCGCGTAGGCACGGCGGGGCTGCTGGGGGCCTCCTGCAGCACGTAGCCGCGGTTGGTCGCCACGATATCGTGCCCATCGGCGCGCAGCAGGGCGATGTCCTGCACCACGATCTGGCGGCTCACACCCACCTCGCGGGCAAGCGCGCTGCCCGATACGGGCCCCTTGGCCCCCTCGAGCACGGCCATGATGGCACGGCGACGCTCGCGGGCGTTCATTATTTACCGTCCAGCAGACGCAGGTGCTTAAGCGAGAGGTCGAGGATCGGCGCGGAGTGCGTCAGGGCGCCCGAGCTAATAAAGTCAACGCCCAGGTCGGCAAGCGCGCGGATATTGCTGGCATCCACGTTGCCCGAGCACTCGGTCTTGGCGCGGCCGGCGATAAGTTCAATAGCGGCGGCCATGTCGTCATGGGTCATGTTGTCGAACATGATGATGTCGGCGCCGGCCTCCACGGCCTCGCGCACCATGTCCAGGTTCTCGCACTCGATCTCGACCGTCGTGGTAAACGATGCATGGGCGCGCGCCATCTCGATCGCGCGCGTCACGCCACCGGCGGCATCGATGTGGTTGTCCTTGAGCATGACGGCCGTCGACAGGTTGTAACGGTGATTGCTGCCGCCGCCAATCTCAACCGCCGCCTTCTCAAACACGCGCATGCCCGGTGTGGTCTTGCGCGTGTCGACGAGCACGGTCTTGGTTCCCTCGAGCGCCGCGGCCATGCTGTGCGTATAGGTAGCGATGCCGCTCATGCGCTGCAGGTAGTTGAGCGCCACGCGCTCGCCCGAAAGCAGCACACGCGCATCGCCGCGCACCTGACCCACGTGGTCGCCGGCATGCACCTCGTCACCGTCGGCAACATCAAACAGCACCGAGCTCTGCGAATCCAGCAGCTCAAAGGTGCGAGCGAACACATCCAGGCCGGCAATGATGCCATCGGCTTTGGCGATAAGCTCCACCGTGGCGGGACGCGCCGTGGGGCACACGCTCGCCGTGCTCACGTCCTCAAACGTAATGTCCTCGCGCAGAGCTTGCAGAATCAGATCATCGACGACGAGCTTCATGGTAATGGGATTCATGGTCTACTCCTCCACGGCCTGCGTGCCGGCGGCACGGGCCAAATCATCGATTGCCAGAGGGTCGGCGCCCAGGGCGCGATGACGGCCATCGAGCGCGGGATCGCCCGCCTGCTCCACGGCCAGCGACTCGCCGGTACGCATATACCACGCGGCGCGACGACCCCAGACCAGCGCCTCGAGCAGGCTGTTTGAAGCAAGGCGGTTCTTGCCGTGAACGCCGTTGCAGGCCGTCTCGCCCGCGGCATAGAGCTCGGGCATCGAGGTGCGGCCGTCCTTATCGACCCATACGCCACCCATAAAGTAGTGCTGCGTGGGCGTAACGGGAATGGGCTCGTCCAAGATATCGCGGCCGTCCTCCAGGCAGCGCGCGCGGATGTTGGTAAAGTGCCCGGTCACCACATCGCGCTCGACGGGGGCAAAGCTCAGCCACTCGTGCTCGGTGCCGTCCTGCTTCATCTGCTCGCGAATGGCGGCGGCGACCACGTCACGCGGCTGCAGCTCGTCGGTAAAGCGCTCGCCAGCGGCGTTGAGCAGAATCGCGCCCTCGCCGCGGCAGCTCTCGCTGATCAGAAAGGTGCGGCCCGGCTGCGGCGAGAACAGCCCCGTGGGGTGAATCTGCACGTAGTCCAGGTGCTCCATCTTAATGCCATGCTCCTGAGCAATGTAGCAGGCATCGCCCGTGAGCTGCGGGTAGTTAGTCGAATGGTCGTACACGCCGCCGATACCGCCCGTCGCCCACAGCGTATGGCGGGCACGGATCTTAAACGGCTCGCCGGTATGCACGCCCTCGGCGGCATGTGCCAGCTCGTCGGCGGGGCGGACCGAGTTGTCCTCGTCCACGGGAACGGCGACAACGCCGGTGCACACCGTGGCCCCATCGCGCTCGCCCGTCAGGATGTCGGTCATGGCCACGTGCTCAAGAATCTGCACGTTATCCAGCTTGCGAACGGCCTGGAGCAGCTTGGTCGTTATCTCCTTACCCGTAATATCGGCATGGAAGGCAATGCGCGGGCGGCTGTGCGCGCCCTCGCGGGTAAAGTCGAGGCTGCCGTCGGCCTTGCGCTCGAAATCCACGCCCATCGCTAGCAGGTCGTTGATGACCGAACGGCTCGAGCGGATCATGATGTCGACGCTCTCGCGGCGGTTCTCGTAGTGACCGGCGTGCATGGTGTCCTCAAAGAAGGCATCGTAGTCAGAGCCTTCGGGCAGCACGCAGATGCCACCCTGCGCGAGCATCGAATCGCACTCGTCGACAGCGCCCTTGGAGAGCATGATCACGCGCGTGCTCGTCGGCAGATTGAGGGCCGCGTATAGGCCCGCCACGCCGCAGCCGGCAATGACGACGTCGCACTCCATGTCGGGGTATTGCTTGGTTTCCACAGGAATCCTCTCCCTTGTAATGTGGCGTAAGGGGCTGTCCCTCATGCCACATTGGCTTAGCGCGCCGCGTACTCGAGCATGCGGTCGAGCGTGAGCTTGGCCTGATCGGCTGCCTCGTCCGACACGCCAATCTGCACCTCGCCCTCGCCCGTCTCCAGGCAGCGCACGAGCTTTTCGAGCGTGATGAGATCCATGTTGACGCAGGTGGGCTGCACCGCAGGGAAGTAGAACTTTTTGCCGGTGCCCTCGCAGCGGCGCTCGAGCTCGTAGAGCACGCCGCGGACCGTCACGATGATGAACTCGTTGGCGTCCGACTCCTCGGCATACTTGATGATGCCGGCGGTGGAGCCGATGTAGTCGGCCTCGGCAAGGACGTCGGCCTTGCATTCGGGGTGCGCCAGTACGAGCGCGTTGGGATGCGCCTCCTGCGCATCGACAATCTGCTCGACGGTGATGATGTGGTGGCGCGGGCAGTAGCCCTTGTTAAGCATGACGTGCTTTTGCGGCACCTGCTCGGCTACGAAGCGGCCCAGGTTCTGGTCGGGAATGAACAAGATGTGCTGCTGCGGCAGCTCGGAGACGATCTTGACGGCGTTAGAGCTGGTAACGCACACATCACTCCAGCTCTTGATCTCGACCGTCGAGTTAACGTAGCACACCACGGCCAGGTCGTCGCCATACTCGGCGCGCGCCGCGTCGACCGTCTCGCGCTTGACCATGTGCGCCATGGGACAGTCCGCGCCCGGCTCGGGCAGCAGCACGGTCTTGGTGGGATTGAGCAGCTTGGCGCTCTCGCCCATAAACTCCACGCCGCACAGCACGATAGTCTGCTGCGGCAGACTCTTGGCGAGCTTTGCCAGGTAGAAGCTGTCGCCGACGTAATCGGCAACGGCTTGGACCTCGGGCGCCACATAATAGTGCGCCAGGATCACTGCGTCACGTTGGGTTTTTAGCTGATGAATGGCCTCGACGAGCTCTGCGGGTACCAGCGCCGCGCGCTCCGTTGCCGTCGTTGCCGATGCCAGGCCGGCCGCGATATCGCGTGCAAGCTCCGATGCATCCATGTTCGCGCTCTGTGCCATCAAGGCCCCTCTCTTTTGGCGAATCTTGGGGCTTTAGTATGACACCTGGCTTTACAGCTGACAAGACAGCTGTAAAGCCAGGTGTAAAGTTGAAATAAAGATTCAATCATGCGGCGGGTCCATTTTCGAACTGGCAAGCTGAGGATAGTTGAAAATGGACCCGCCCCATGATTCAAGCAGCCGTTTTGTCCTGGACCAAGGGGCAGTGGTCAAAAAAGGCCAAATATGAGTACTGTTACCAGTTTGGTGGCAGCCAAATGGCCTCAAAAATCGGTGCCAGCGGCCAAAAGTGCATCGATTTTCGTCCTTCAGAGTCGCGAT
>DBFZQW010000061.1:0-7766 GCA_048521445.1 Collinsella sp.
GTCCATCCTCGCAGTATCCGGTTCTCAAGGTGCACGCCCTCGCGGCTGATCCGGTCCGACCGGGCCGCGCGGCAAGGAGATATATTGCCAGACCGGAGGGGCCCCGTGGGCGGGAATCTGGGCGTACACATTTCCTACACAGTTTGGGATTCGACTAACGTTTGCCAGCCGTTAACTACCGCTCGCCGAGCATCTCTTTATATAAGGCAGTCTCATGGTTAAAGCGGATACGTCCCCCTAGCTAAAGCACAGCCAGCATCGAGCAACTCATCGCGTTCTTCCACCGAGAACCCCTCGGCGTAGACGCGCACCACTGGTTCGGTCCCACTAGGACGGACCAGCAGCCACGTGTCATCCTCGAATGCCAAACGCAAGCCATCCATATGACTAACGTTTTGCGGCACCTTGCCACAGATCGACTTGGGGTTTACGCCCGGCAGCAGGGTTCGTAACGTTTCGGCATCTTCGGCCTCAAGGCGTAAATCGCGTCGACCGTAACTCGTCTTACCAAAACTGTCCTCGAGTTGGTCGACCAGAACGCCCAAAGGCGCGTCCGTCTTTGCCATAAGCTCACACAGAATCAGACAGGCGAGGATTCCATCGCGCTCGGGCATATGCGCGGCGATGCCGATACCACCGGCTTCTTCGCCGCCTATGAGGACGCCGCCCTTCTTCATCTCCGCCGCTATATATTTGAAACCGACTGGTTTGACGGTCACGCGGCAGCCAAGCGCCTCGGCAATGCGACGCACGAGCGTCGAGCATGAAAGATTGACGACGACGCGCCCCTCCAAATTACGAAATTGAACCAAGTCGCCCAAAACGAGCGCCATGATCTGATGCGGATGTATATATCTGCCGCGCTCGTCAACCGCGCCGATACGGTCGGCGTCGCCGTCGGTCACCAGGCCAGCGCAAGCTCCGTCCTCGATAACCGTGCGCTCGCAAGCGTCCACCCAAGGCTCAACGGGGTCGGGGCAGATATCTTCTTGGTCAGACGCCTGCCCGGCGTGAATCTCGTGCACCTCAACGCCAAGCTCGCGCAGCAAATCGGCTAGATAGCCCTGGGCTGCGCCGCCCATGGGATCGACAACCACGCGCAGGTGCGCGGCGCGGATGGCTTCGGCATCGACAAACGATGCCACCGCCTGCATATAGTCAGGAATGATATCCGCGGTGCGATATTGCCCCTCGATCCCCATTGGCTCGGGAGCCACGGTCTCTTCGAGCTCTTCGATGACATCCTGGTTGGCGGTCGAGCCGTCACCCATGCGAATCTTGAGGCACAGATAACCCTGCGGATGATGGGACCCCGTCACCATGAGCGCGCCGCACGCCTCACCGTCATAAGCCGCCGCCCACGTAAGGGCAGGGGTCGGAACAGGTCGCGAAGCGAGCACGGCGTCCAGCCCGTGCGCTGCTAGCACGCCCGCCGCAAGCTCAGCGAACTCGCTCGCCAGGGGCCGGGTGTCGAACCCTATATATACCGTTTTGCCCGGATTGGTCTTTTGCCACAACTCGCCGACGGCATCGGCGATACGGGCAACGTTATCGGCAGTGAAGTCCTCATCGACGCGAGCGCGCCAACCGTCAGTTCCAAAATGAATTATCGCGCACACGCGCAGACACCTCACAGCGTTTGGATCATGGTACGCATGGGGTATACCCGCAACATGCACTCGGCAACCTGCCGGCACCAGCATTCACTATTTGGGCAAATGCTGCCGAGGACATGCAGGCAATAAAAAAACCGCCCCGTATGGAGCGGTTTTGCCCTTTATATATCGAGCGCCTCGGCCATCGCTGCCGTAGTGATTGCCGTGGTTCCACAGCAACTGCCCACCATTGCGGCACCGGCATGCCTCCATTCGATGCATGCGCGCGCGAAAGCTTCGGGGTTCTCGTGCCATACGGGGCCATCCTGAGTCTGGACCGGATCGCCCACATTGGGACGCACCGTGACGGGAGTAGTCGCCGATGCAACCATCCTGGGCACCGCCGCGTTCGCGGCCGCAAGCGAACAGCAATTAACACCAACCGAGTTTGCGCCGTGTTTTTCGGCGTACAAAACGGCTGCCTCGATGTTGAGGCCATCGCCCAACAGGTCGCCTTTATCGTCAACGACAAAACTCACCAGAACAGGCATGCCGTCGGCGGCATCTCGAGCGCCGGCAAGCATGGGCTGCAAATTACGGATAGACGTCACCGTCTCGATCAGCAGACCGTCAACGCCGGCATTGAGCAAGGCGTGCGCCTGTTCGCGCGCAATGCCTCGGATTTCACGATACTCGGCAGAGTCCTCGGCAAACCACTCAATACCGATCGGGCCCATCGAGCCCAGCAGCAGCTGAGGGTGCGCCTGGCGGGCATCGTCGACGGCCCCGCGATTGACCTCCGCCACGGACGGCGAAATCTGGTCGTGCTTGAGGGCATAGCTCGATGCCTGAAAGGTGTTGGTAATGAGCACCTGCGCGCCGGCGGCGACATACAAGCGATGGATACGAGAAACGGTCTGCGGCTCTGCCAGATTCCAAAACGCCGGTGGAATGTCGGCGGCATCGTACTCACTCAACAAGACACTGCCCATGGGACCCTGCGCCAACAAGGTCTCGCTCGACAAGCGGCGCGTAAGTTCCTCGGCACCAAAGCGGTTGTAATAACTCGAATCCATATATATCCCGCTATTCCTCGACGCTGATTCCCTGCTTTTCGAGATAGGCGAGCCAGCGGCTCATCGTGTCCTCGGATAGCGCATGCTCCATCATGCAGGCCTCGGAATCGGCTCGCTCAAATTCGACACCGAGCTCCTGAACCAAAAACGTGCGAATGAGGCGATGACGGTACCAGATAGCCGTACCAACCTCGCGGCCGCGATCGGTCAGGACTACCTTGCCGTAGTGCGATTGCTCGACAAGCTCGGATGCCTTGAGCGCCGAAACCGCTTTATTGACCGATGCCTTGGAGACGCCAAGGCGCTGCGCGATGTCGACCGATCGCACGCCGTTGGTTTCCCCCTCTTCGCTTTCAATGCGAACCATGCACTCCAAGTAGTCTTCGTTCGCCACCGTCAGATGTAGTTCGCGCGAGCTATTTGTCGTATCCATGATCTTCCGTCCCTTCTGCATTCAATGGCTGATTCTACCCCATCCAAGCGTCGTGGTATGCCGTGGCATACCGTGCTAGAGTTCTTGTTGCACACGACGACCAAGATTGGAGCGGTCTTTATGGAAAACACCACCACGAGCCCCGATGTTCTCGAGCGCTTTTTGCGCTACGTCCAGATCAACACGCAGTCCGAGGATGCAAACTGCGACCAGGTACCCTCGAGCCCCGTTCAGTTTGACCTTGCCAACGTGCTGGCTGAAGAGCTGCGCGAGCTTGGTGCGGAAGATGCCCACGTGACCGAGCACGCCTATGTCTGCGCGCATATCCCCGCAAGTGCGGGCGCTGAGGACAAGCCCGCCCTGGGCCTGATCGCCCATCTCGACACCACCGAAGTTGCACCGGGCGCCGGCGTGAAGCCGCACATCGTACACTACGAAGGCGGCGACCTGGTCTGCGGCACGGTTGACGGTAGACCCGTTGCCATGAGCACCGCCAAGCTTCCCGCCCTGAACGACCTCGCGGGTGAGGACCTGGTCTGCAGCGATGGCACCACGCTGCTGGGCGCGGATGACAAGGCAGGCGTCGCCGAGATCATGTCGCTTGTCGCGCGTATCGCTCAGGACCCTTCTCTGCCCCATCCCGCACTCGGCATTTGCTTCTGCCCTGACGAGGAGATCGGCCACGGAGCCGAGCTGTTGGATATCGATACCTTTGGCTGCAAGTACGCCTACACGGTCGACGGCGGCCCCATCGGCGAGCTGGAGTGGGAGTGTTTTAACGCCGCCGAGGCGACCGTCCGCTTTGAGGGCCAGTCCATCCACCCGGGCGACGCCAAGGGCCGTATGGTCAACGCAGGCAATCTGTTCTGCGACTTCAACGCGTTGCTCCCCTACGTGCAGCGCCCGGAGTATACGGAAGGCTACGAGGGCTTTTATCACCTTGAGGGTGTATCTGCGACCGTCGATCACGCCACAGCGCGCTATATCGTCCGCGACCATGACGCCGCCAAGTTCCAGCAGAAACTCGACCTTATTGATGCCGCCGCCTCGATACTCAACCAGCGTCTGGGTGAGGAGCGCGTGACGGTCGAGATTAAGCAACAGTATCGAAATATGGCCGAGATCGTTCGTGACTATCCCGAGCTTATTGATGTTGCCAAGGAAGCCTACCTTGCCTGCGGCGTTGAGCCCCAAGTGCTGCCGATTCGTGGCGGCACCGACGGCGCCCAGCTGTCGTTCCGCGGTCTGCCCTGCCCCAACCTTTCCACCGGCGGCTATTGCTACCACGGCGTCAACGAGTTCGTCCCGGTCAGCTCGCTCGTCAAGATGACCGACGTGCTCCAGGAGCTCGTCGCCCGCTTTGCATAGGGAACTCGAACAATCTAGGTAAGCAAAACCGCCCCGTCCTCAAAACCGAGAACGGGGCGGTTTTTGGTGCAAGGGGAGTAGTCAGCACCGCAGGTTGAGCCAACGTCAGCGAGCGACGTCCAAGGCGAACAATTTGTCATTCAAAAGGCAGGGCATTGACCTTCTGGTCATGCCCTGCCTTTTGAATGACAAATTGTCGCCTTGGGCGGCGCGCAGCGTCGAGCCGTTACGGCGTTTGGTAAAACGCCGTAACTTAGTAGTTGGCCTCGTAGCCGTTGCCGTCGCCGGTGGGCTCTTCGTAGTAGTCCGAATCGCTCGAATCGCTTGAGTCATCGGAATCGTCAGAGCTGACCGATGAGGTTGCGGTACCGTTTGCGTAGTCGTCAGACGTGTTGTTGTTCAGGTCGCCGATCGTAGAGCTGGAACCGTCGGAAAGACCCATGGTGTTGGGACCCTTGGGATCCTTGCCGGCATCGACGCGCTCCATCATTTCCTTGAGCTCGTCCTCGTAGACAAAGACGTAGCTCACACCGTCGATCATGGTGCTGTCGTCGGCGTACGAGGGCAGGTTGGCCGAGTAGATACCGTCGACATCCATACCGCGCATGGCGTTGACCGTAGCCACGATATCCTGAACGCTCATATCGGTTACGAGCATATCGGACAGCGAATTAACCAGGCCAAAAATCTTCGTGGCATCGAAGTTATTGAGAATCTGGTTGGCAAGGGCGCCAAGCACCTGACGCTGGTGGCGCATGCGCGTGTAATCGCCGTCGGCATAGGTGTAGCGGCAGCGGGCATAGGTAAGGGCGGTGGCACCGTCCATATGCTGCTGGCCAGCGGTAATCTTAATATCCAGGTGCTCGGGGTCGTCAACATCATCGGTTGCGTTAATGTCGATACCGCCAACCGAATCAATCAGTGCCTGCATACCGTCGAAGCTGACCTCGGCATAGTGGGAAATCTGAACACCGCACAGCTCGTTGACCGCCTCGACCATGGCCTCGGCGCCGCCAACGGTATGGCAGGCGTTGATCTTCATGGTCTCGCCCTTGTACTCGACCTTGGTGTCGCGCGGAACGGAAATGAGCGTCGCCTGCTTTTGCGTGGGGTCGATGCGTGCCAGGATAATCGAGTCGGCACGATACGTATCCTCGCCCGGACGGCCGTCGGTGCCAAGAAGCAGCACGTAGAACGGATCCTTTGCCTCATCGGTGTCAACCAGAACCCGACGCAGATTGTCGGTAATGACATTAGAATCGCCGAGCTTGCCCATAATGGTGGCAAACCACAGGCCGGCAGCGGTAGTGGCACTCAGCAGCACGCCAAGCACGACAATGAGCGCGACGTGACGAATCGTGTGGCTACGACGACGTTGACGAGCGCGCTCGGAATAGCGAGCCACGTTATCGCGACTGTAGATCTTGGCCTGCGCACCAGTTGAGGGTCTTCGGGCGGTGGTATCCGCGAGGGGCTTTTTATTAAACATAGGCAACCTGTATTAGTAGATGACGGGATCGGGGACGGTAGCATGCTCGACATGCGCGCCGAGCGCCTGCAGCTTTTCGACAAACTGCTCGTAGCCGCGCTTGATATGATGAATAGCCGAAACCTCGGTCGTCCCGTCAGCGATCAAGCCCGCTACGACGAGGGCCGCTCCGCCACGCAGATCGGGCGAGGTAACCTGTGCACCCGAGAAGCCCTTGACGCCATGAATCATGGCATGATGGCTCTCGATACGAATGTCGGCACCCATGCGCACCAGCTCAGAGGCAAACATAAAGCGATTCTCGAAGATGTTCTCGGTGATAACGGAACTGCCGTCGGCAAGGGCGGAGAGTACCATAATCTGCGCCTGCATGTCCGTCGGGAAGCCGGGGAACGGAAGCGTCTGGATGTCGACCGGCTTGATACGCTCGACACGGTTCACATGGACGCCATCCTCGACGCGCTCGCAGTCGATACCCATGAGCTCCATCTTCTTGAGCACCATGCCCAAGTGAATGGGGCAAAAGCCCGTGACATCGACACCGCGATCGTCGGCCATCAACGCACCGGCAACGATAAAGGTACCGGCCTCGATGCGGTCGCCCACTACGCGATGGGTAACAGGATGCAGCTCTTCCACGCCCTCGATGGTCACGACAGGCGTACCGGCGCCAACAATCTTGGCGCCCATCTCGTTGAGCATGTTGGCGAGATCGACGATCTCGGGCTCGCGGGCGGCATTGTCGATAACCGTGGTGCCCTGCGCGCGCACGGATGCCATAATGAGGTTCTCGGTCGCACCGACACTGGCGAACTCGAGCGTGACGGTGGTACCGCGCAGACCTTGGGGCGCATTAGCGTTGATGTAACCGTGGGCGGTATCGAACTCAACGCCCAGGGCCTCAAGACCAAGAATGTGCATATCGATCTTGCGAGCACCCAGGTTGCAACCGCCCGGCATGGCGATCTTGGCGCGATGGAAGCGACCCAGCAGGGGTCCCATCACGGCGGTGGAAGCACGCATCTTGGCAACGAGCTCGTAGGGGGCCTCCCAAGAATCGACCTGAGAGGTATCAATCTCGAGCGTGTGCTCGTCGAGAACATCGATCGTAGCGCCCATGCCCTTGAGCACCTTGCCCATCACGTGGACATCGGAAATATCGGGCACGTTCTGCAGCGTCGTCTTGCCCGGCGCCAGAAGCGTTGCCGCCATGAGTTTGAGTGCGGAGTTCTTGGCACCCGAGACGGGCACGGAGCCTCCGATGGCGTGGCCACCCTCAACGCGGATAATATCCAAGGTCTACCCTTTCAAAAAGCATGCCCGGGATGGCTGGGCCATCCCGGGCATGATGTGTTCGCAAATGGTCGAACGCTAAATCGTTTGACTATTGGGCAAGCTTGAGCTTACACCATGCGATTTCATTATAGAGGTAGGCGCGGCGTGCATCATCCTCCGACAAATTACCCAGCTTCTCTTCAAAACCTTGAATATCAGCTTTAAGCTTGTCGGCATCGACGGTCGCCAAATCGCAAGCGCGCTCGGCGAGAACGGTCACGACATCGTCCGCAACCTGGGCATAGCCGCCGGCCACGGCAAACGTGTGGTCGACAGTGCCCATGGCCTTATCGGAAACGCGAACGTAACCGCGGTCGATCGTGCAGATCTCGCTGGAGTGAGCAGGCAGAACGCCAAACTCGCCATCCGTGGACGGAATCGACACAAACGCAGCGTCGCCCTCATAGGCGCAGCTCACGGGGCACACGATGCGGATACGCATAACCTACTTCTCCCCCATCTTGCGGGCG
>DBFZQW010000062.1:0-26836 GCA_048521445.1 Collinsella sp.
ATGCCGCACCACGCCCCCGCCCCTCTCCCGCCCCTCGCCTACTTACGCACCGCCCCTCCAATAAACGCGTTATCATCTTGACCCATGAACATACGTTAGGAGCAATCATGCCAAACGAGAACAGCTACGAAGTCGCGCTGCAAAAGAGCAACGCCATTCGCGAGGGTCTGACCAAAACGCCCGAGAAGTTCACCATGCTCACCGGCGACCGCCCCACCGGCCGTCTGCACCTGGGCCACTACTTCGGCACCCTCAAGGGCCGTGTTGAGCTGCAGAACATGGGCGCCAAGACCAACGTGCTCATCGCCGACTACCAGGTCATCACTGACCGCGACACGACCGAGCACATCCAGGACAACGTGTACAACATGGTCATGGACTACCTTGCCTGCGGTATCGATCCCGACAAGACCATGATCTACGCGCACTCCGCCGTGCCCGCCGCCAACCAGCTCATGCTGCCGTTCCTGTCGCTGGTGTCCGAGGCCGAGCTGGCGCGCAACCCCACCGTCAAGGCCGAGATGGAGGCCTCGGGCCATGAGCTTACCGGCCTTCTGCTCACATACCCGGTGCATCAGGCCTGCGACATCCTGTTCTGCAAGGGCAACGTGGTGCCCGTCGGTCGTGACCAGCTGCCGCACATCGAGCTCACCCGCACCATCGCCCGCCGCTTTAACAACCGCTACGGCAAGGTGTTCCCCGAGGTCGAGGCACTGCTGTCCGAGACCCCGCTACTGCCCGGCCTTGACGGTCGCAAGATGAGCAAGAGCTACGGCAACGCCATCAACATCTCGATGACCGCTGAGGAGACGGCCAAGCGCATCAAGAAGAGCCAGACCGACTCCGAGCGCATGATCACGTTCGATCCCGAGAACCGCCCCGGCGTGTCCGGTTTGCTTTCGACGGCCGCCATCTGCACCGGTCGCTCCGAGGTCGAAATTGCCGAGGAGATTGGCATGGGCGGCTCCGGCCAGCTCAAGAAGTACGTGACCGAGGCCGTCAACGAGTACTTCGCGCCGATCCGCGAGCGTCGCCAGCGCTACGAGAACGATCTGGATTACGTGAAGGACGTGCTGCACGAGGGCAACCGTCGCGCCAACGAGATCGCCGAGCAGACCCTGGCAGAGGTTCAGGACGCCATGGGTATGGTGTACTAGACCGATCTGCTGGCTTGAGCTTTCGATTGCTATAGGGCGGGCGCTACGGCGTCCGCCTTTTTTGGAGCGGACCGCTTCGGCTCCGTCCATCACACTCTCCCGACAAACAGGAACAGGCCCGCTGGCAGATAGTTGCCAGCGGGCCTGTTCCCGAAGTACACCGTTGAATCGCACAGAGGGGAGGGATGCGAATCAAACTCAACAGGGCAGGCTTTTTCATCGCCTATTGCCTGCTCCGTTGCTGAAACCAATATAGTTCACCATGGTTTACTTTCTAGCGTCAATATGCGCCGCCATACCTTCTCCATAAGTTAGCTCCGGTAAACCTGCAACGGAAAACCACCACAAAGGGGACAGGCACCTTTGTGGTGGTTTTGGCCACTGCAGAGCCGCTAGAGTCCGGCAGGCCAGCGACAGGCGGCCAAGTCGACGTGCATGTCGTCCTTAAACGCCACACCCTCCCCTAGCAAAAGCTCACGTTGAGCATCGGGGCCGCCAAAGGCAAAGCCTTCGCAAATGCGACCGTCGGCAAACACCACACGATGGCAGGGAATCTGGCCGGGGCGCGGATTGCTATGCAGGGCATACCCCACGTACCGCGCACTCCGCGGACGACCGGCGAGCAGCGCCACCTGACCGTAGGTGGCGACCATCCCCTCGGGAATCTGCTCGACCACCTCGTACACCCGTTCAAAAAAGCCCTCAGACGCCATTGCTCGCTCCCTTCCACCCGGAAAGCATAAACCACCACAAAGGTGTCTGTCCCCTTTGTGGTGGTTTACGGCAGGTCGGTTAGTTGGCGGGCTGGAAGAAGGCTACTGCTACGGCGCCGGGGCCTACGTGGGTGCCGATGGTGGCGCCAATGGTGTGAACGGGCAGTTCGCCCTCGGTGTGACCAGCCCACAGTGCCGCGCTGTCCTCGATATACTTCTTGAGCACCGCATCCGAAAGGCCCGTATAGCCGAGCGCCAGCGGCATGGAAAAGTCGATGCCGCCCGCCTTTTCGACCTTTTGGTTCAGCAGGTTGCGGCCGTTCTTGGAACCGCGCGCCTTACCCAGCTGCACGATCAGACCGTCCTCAACAGCCACCACGGGCTTTACGTTGAGCAGCGTGCCCACGGCGCCGGCCGCAGCAGACAGACGACCGCCGCGCACCAGGTACTCCAGCGTCTCGAGCAGGCCGATAACCACCACACGGTCGCGCACGGCCTCGACAGCCGCCGCGATCTGAGATGCACTGCGGCCCTCGTCCACCAAGCGCAACGCATACTCGACCAGGACGCGCTCGCCCAGGGTAACGTTGTTGCTGTCTACCACGAACACGTCACCACCTGGCGCCTCGGCAAGTGCGGTACGGGCACTCTGATTGGTGCCTGATAGCTTAGCGCCCACGGTAATAATCACAGCCTCATCGCCGGCTTCACGAACCTCGGCGATGGCCTGCGAAAACGCGTACGGGTTGACCTGGCCGGTCTTGGGCAGCTCATCGCGCTCCACGAGCATCTCGTAAAAGCGCTGGTGATCGATGTCGATGCCATCCATGTACACATCGGTGCCAAAGGTGACGGACAGCGGCAAAACGGCCAGTGCCGGGTGCTCCGCCGGCGACATATCGCTTGCGGAATCGGTAATAATGCGGACGGACATAGCGAATCCTTTCTTGCGCAGGTCCCGCGCAGGGAATTTTGACAGCAAGGCCCCGGCACGGTATACGCGCTCAAACAGGACTATGCAGTTGTTAATTGGAAGCAAAAGCCTTGGCGGCCCTACAGCTCGCGCAGGGTGTCGAGAATCGTGCGCAGCGACGCATACATCTGCTCGCGCTGCTCCACACCCATAGCCTTACCGGTGGTATCGAGCACTTCGTGGATGATGCGGTCGGCCTCGCTCATGCTCTCGCCGCCCAGAGCGGTCAGGCGCACCGGAGCACGATACTTAACGGCGGCATCGCCCGAATCGTCGACCTCGACGTAGCCGCCCTCCTCCAGATGCGCGAGCGTACGCGAGACGGCGGCGCGGGTCACGCCTGCCATGCGAGCCAGGTCAGCGCCAGTCAGGCCTTCCTTGCTGCGCTCAAGATAGTACAGGCACATAACGTCGGAGCCCTTGAGGCCCAGCCTTGCGCCCTCGGATGTCTTGATACGCTGAATCTCCTTGTAGAGCCCGCTGATCAGTCCGACAAAGTCCTCGAAACGTGTCTCGTCGTTCTGCTGCATGGGAGACGACCGCCTTTCGCTTGCATAATGCTTACGGGTAAACATCTTAGCCGTATCCAGCGACCGCCGGCCCTGCGTGCCTCATTTGTTGACCCATCAACATAAAAATCACCACAAAGGACAGGCGCCTTTGTGGTGATTTTGGGCATCAATAGGTTCTAGGCGCCGCTACAGCTCCATACAGGGATTGTCGCGGGTCACAAGCGTCTTAACGACAACCGTCGCTCCCAAATAGCGCTCAAGCAGCTCGGCTAAGCGATCGATGGCGGCCTGGCAGTCCCCCATGCGCTCGGGCTCTACGCACTCAATCGCCAGGAACGCGTCGGCCGAATCGTCGGACAGAGCCGTTCGAACGCCGTCGCGCCAGTTCCAGCAGCGGCACACGGCGCCCGCATCGTCAATGTAGGCGAGCTCGCCGGGCAGCGTCGGGTCGTCCGCTTCCTCGCCAAGCGGCAAGAACGCATCGCCACCGTCGGTCACCTTCAAGCGAAGATCTCCCTCAATCGCATGCAGGTCCTCGCCGCCAACGGGCAGCGCGTAGGACAGCGACACCGTGTTGTAAATATCCACCGCGGGCGTAATGTGGCCCACCGGCTTGCCTTTGAGCACGCGTTTGAGCAAGTTCTCGATCGAGCAGCGCGCGCCTTTCTTGGTCTTGAACAGACGATAGGCCTCGCGCCATGCCTTGACCGGTGCGTTCTCGCTGATAGTGTCGCTGGTCAGATGACGCTCCGCATCGATATTGGCGCGGTCGAGCAACGCCGCAATCGCATCCACGTCCTCTTGAGGAATCTGAGCCGTGGGCTTCATGCCCTCCACGACCACCACGCCGACCGCTGCCTGCGGAAACAGCTCCCAGAATGAATCCTCGGCAATAAAGCTCTTCATACGCTCTCCCTTCATTGTGCGCGCCCGAGTGAGGGCGCCTAAACAAAAAGCGCCCTCACAGCGGCCACATTCAAAGTCCTACGGTGCCGTCACAAGAACGCTTGCGCTGCCCCCATCCGGAGAAGAGGACGATATGTCAGGCGTATTGTAACCCGAGTCATCCACACGAGCAAAACCACCACAAAGGCGCCTGTCCCCTTTGTGGTGGATATGGACTCGAGGCGACGCTAGTGGCGGAGCCCCAGCAGGCCGCGGCCGCGATGACGGGCCTCGGCGGACACCTGGGCGTGCGGGCCGGCGGCTTTGACGGACTCGGGCAGGTGCGAGTACTTCTTCTCGAAGTTCTCCTCGAACATCACGGCCAGGTTGTGTGCAGCCTCGTCGTAACGAGCGGTGCTCTGCCAGTACTGGCGCGGCACCAGGATGCCGTCGGGCACACCGTGGCACGTTGTGGGAATGTCGACGTTAAAGATGTCGTCGTGCACGAACTCGCTGTCCTCGATGGTACCGTCGAGGGCGCGCGCAACCAGCGAGCGCGTGTAGGCCAGCTCGATGCGATGGCCTACGCCGTAGCCGCCGCCGATCCAGCCGGTGTTGACCAGGTACACGCGCGTGCGGCCGTCGGCAATACGCTCGCCGAGCATCTTGGCGTAAACCATGGGGTCGAGCGGCATAAACGGCTCGCCGAACAGCGAAGAGAACGTGGGCGTGGGCTCGGTGACGCCGACCTCGGTGCCGGGAATCTTAGCCGTAAAGCCCGTCACAAAGTGGTACATGGCGGCATCGGCCGTCAGGCGTGAGATGGGCGGCAGCACGCCAAAAGCGTCGCAAGTCAGGAACAGCACGACACTCGGAGTGGTGCCCATGCCCTTAGTCCACGCGTTAGGAATGTGCTCCACGGGATAGGCCACGCGCGTGTTGTGCGTGATCGAGATGTCGTCGTAGTTGGGCTTGCGGTTCTCGTCGAGCACCACGTTTTCGCAAATGGCGCCAAAACGGACGGCGTTGAAGATCTCGGGCTCGTGGGAGGCGTCCAGGCCCTCGCATTTTGCGTAGCAGCCACCCTCGATGTTGAAGATGCCCATGTCGGACCAACCGTGCTCGTCGTCGCCGATCAGCAGGCGCGTGGGATTGGCCGAAAGCGTGGTCTTGCCGGTGCCGGACAGGCCAAAGAACACGGCGGTCTCGTGCGTGACGGGATCCATGCTGGCCGAGCAGTGCATGGGCAGCACGTCGTCCTCGACGGGCAGCAGATAGTTCATGACGCTAAAGATCGACTTTTTAATCTCGCCGGAGTAGCCGGTGCCGGCGACCAGAATCACGCGTTCCTGGAAGTTGATGACCACGGCGGCACTGGAGTTGAGGCCCTTGATGGCAGGGTCGCACTGGTAGCCAGGTGCGGCGAGCACGCAAAAGTCCGGCTCGCCGGTGCGTGCGATTTCACGAGCGAGCGGACGGGCGAGCATCTGCTTAATAAAGAGTGCCTGGCTGGCACGCTCGCAGGCGACGAGCAAGCGACGCGTGTGGTTGCGGTCAGCGCCCGCCATGCCGCGCGTGACGAACACGTCGCGCTCGTTGAGATAGTCGACGATGCCGGCCTTGATGGCCTCATAGCTCTCGACGGACAGTGGGCGGTTGACCGCACCCCAGGCGATCTTGTCGTGAACATCGGGGGTGTCAACGATAAAACGATCGTTGGGCGAACGACCAGTGCGCTCCCCCGTCTCGATCACCAGCGCGCCGTTGGATGCCATGCGGCCTTCGTTGCGGCGGATGGCATGCTCGACGAGCTCGGCTGCCGGCAGGTCAACCAGCAGGCGGGGCTGGTTCTCAGCGGGGTCTTCGACCAGCGTAATGCCAAAATTGGACAGAACTTCTGCAGGGGTAACACCAGGCATGGGGCCTCCTTTAAAAACGCGGCACGTGGACGCGGCGCGCACTTTACTCACGTAAAGCCCGTTGTACCCGATATGCAAAAACGTTTTTGCGGCAAGGGCGGCAAGCCCGCCCAACGGTCAAAAATCGCAGGCAAGCGGCCTAGTCATTGGGGACGTTCTTAAACGATTAGTCGTTGGGGACACTCTTGAACAGGCAACAACCAAGGAGTGTCCCCGGATGCCGGCACTTAGGGACGTTCCCAAAGTGCCGGCACATAAGGAACATCCCTAAGTGCCGACTACTGAATGGCGCCGCCGAAATTATTGAACAACCTGTTCAAAAACACGAATGGATACCACCGCGACTATACTAGAGTGCAGCAATAGAAAGGACCTACTTTGAGCATCACGCCCCTCGATAGCATTCGCCGCGCCATCGCCCGCCGCAATGGCGTCGCCGACCCCGCCGTAGCGGGCAGCGGCACCGCAAGGGCCCAGGGCGGACGCATCGAGAACGGCCTGTTCCCCGCCTCCCACACGGCCGAAGAGCTCGCGCGCATCCAGGAGCTGAGTCAGCGCAACGCCGGCGGGCCCGATAGCAGCCAGGCCACGCGCCGTCGCCGGCGCGAACGCGATCGGGAGCCCGGCCCCGTCCGCCGCATGGTCAACGCTTGGTGGAACCGTCTGCTCGGCGCCGTCTACGGCGGCGGCTTCTCCATGCAGGAAGCGGAATACGAAGAGCACGCCACCCGCCGCGATTACCTTTGGAACACTCTCGGCACCGCCGTGTGGGGCTTGGCGTTTCCGCTGCTCACCATCGTGTCAACACAGCTCGTGGGCGCCGAAGAAGCAGGCAAATTCTCCATCGCCTTCGTCACCGGCACGCTCATCATGATCGCATGCAACTACGGCGTGCGCAATTTCCAGGTCTCAGACATCGACGAAAAGACGTCCTTTGCCTCCTACCAGCTCAACCGCTGGCTTTGCGGAGCGCTCGCCCTAGGCTGCGGCCTCATGTACAGCAGCGCCCGCGGCTATGACGCGCAGATGGCGACGATCGGCCTGGGCGTCTACCTGTATAAGGTGATCGACGGCGTGGCGGACGTGTACGAGGGCCGCCTGCAGCAGGCCGATAAACTCTACCTGGCCGGCATGAGCCAAACGCTACGCTCCGTCGGCGTCATCGTGGTCTTTAGCGTGGCGCTGTTCCTTACGCGTAACATGCCCATCGCGGCCATGGCCATGGGCATCGCCGCGATCGCCTCGCTCGTGCTGGTCACCGCGCCGCTCGCCCTGCTCGAGACCGAAAAATCGCGCCGCGTGAGCCTTCGCGAGGTCGGCCACCTGTTTGTCCAGTGCGCTCCACTCTTTGGTGCACTGTTCTTGTTCAACCTCATCGAGAGCATGCCCAAGTTTGTGATGGAAGGCACGCTGGCATACAATTATCAGCTGTACTTTAATGCCCTGTTCTTTCCGGCGCAGGCTATTTTGCTGAGCATTGGATTTATCTATAAACCGCAGCTCCTGCGCTTGTCGAGCATTTGGGCTAATCCTCGCAAGCGTCGTCGCTTTGACCTGATTATTGTTGCCGTTATGGCGCTGATCGTGGTCATCACCGGCGCGTGCGCCGCATTTATGGCAGGTCCCGGTATTCCCCTCATGAGCTTTATGTACGGCCTCAGCTTTGAGCGCTACCGTACGCTGGCGCTGCTGATGGTCGTCGCCGGCGGCGTCACCGCGGCCATCGACTTTATCTACGCCATCATCACGGTGCTGCGCCACGCTGGAGACGTCACCAAGATCTACCTGATCTGCTTCGCCGTAAGCGTGGTGCTGCCGGTGATCTTGATTAAGCTGCTGGGTCTGATGGGCGCTGTGGTGAGCCACCTAGCCATCATGGCCCTACTCCTGGTGCTACTGATTATCGAGTACGCCCACATCCGCCAACGCATCGAACGCGACCGCAACCCATACGGCGCCTAATTAGCTGACCGGTCACCGGAATTTGCGATGGAATCACCCCGTCTGGGGTCTCGTTGCGGACAATATTCATCACGCTAAACTAAGTGAGTAGACTTTTACCGAATCCCCGACCACACCAACAGAGCACAAGTCTGTGACCTGCGGTTTTATTGAGGCAAATATGTTGGGTGCTCGGCATTTCCAAAAAAGTCTACTCACTTAGCCAGCGGGCAGCCAAATGATTATTTAATCCCCGTCCCAGAGAAATCAATTAGCGGGCAGAAGGGCAAAAGAAGTCAAAAAACCCTTCCCAAATTAGCTACCACTTGCACCGATTATTCGCCCGGGTTGATGTTCGCGTAGAACTCCGCCCCGTCGTCCAGGCGCAGGATGCCCACGCGGCCGAACTCGGAGCCGGTGGCGGCGGCGCAGTCGATGTCGATGCGATCGGGAACACCAGCAGTGTCCTCGCCGCCCAAGCGCACGATCTGCCCGCGTCCCGATTCCTCATCGAGCCCCGCCAGACCACCGACCTCGCAATAGCGCCCAAGCGATACCGTGGGCGTGTGACCGCTCACCACGACCGGGCCCTTGCCCTCGGCAGAAAGCAGCCCGGTCGACGCATCCCAATAGCCATGACGAATCCACAGCAGGTCATCGGACGACTGCACCGCGAGCATCTGCTGCAGCAGTTCGCGATCGGCACCCACCGCTCCAACGCCATCGGCACAATCGACGCCATGCTCAAGCAAAAACGCACGCGCCGCCTCGGTCTGAATGCCGGCGTGCACCAGCAGGTACGGCCGCTCGGCAGTCTCGACCACCGCGTAGAGCGGCAGCGCGGCCATCCATCGCACGAGCTCCTCGTATGCCTCAAATTCCATGTCGTTGAGCTGCTCGCGCGTCGTCCAGCCACCGTTGATATCCCAGGTCTCGGCATCGAGCGGATCCTGGCCAATGATGGCATCGAGCATGATCTGCTCGTGATTACCCTTGAGCACGTGGGCGTTGGGCAGCGAACGCACGAGCTTAATAACGCCGACCGGATCGGGCCCGCGATCGATCATGTCGCCCAGCACGTACAGCGTGTCGTCGGACGTCAACGAGATCTTAGACAGGGCCTCGTCAAGCGCACGCACGTGCCCGTGAGCATCAGATGTCACATAGATCGCCATGGTACGCCTCTCCTTGCATTGCGGCCTAAGCCCGGCGCCGCAACTAAAACTTCAAGTTGAACTTAAACGTTACCCATTGTACTCCGTTGCAATAAAGCTGGAAAGGGTTTCCGAGCAGAGGCAAAGACGGCAGCCGTCTATGACGATATCGCGCACGCCCGCAATCCAACCCCATAAACCCACCATCTTTGGGTACAAATAACCGCAGACAACTGACCGTGCCACGCCAACCACCCAGGAGCGGACACCATCCATGAACCAGATCCTTCTTTTTATCGGCCTCGTCATTATTTTGTGCCTGACCATCAAACCCGTCGGCAAAAAGCTCCCCTTCCCCACCCTGCTCATCTTTATCGCACTCGGCATGCTGTTGGGCGTCAACGGCCCGGCGCATATCGACTTTAGCGACTATGCGCTTACCGAAACCGTCTGCAGCACGGCGCTGCTGTTCATCATGTTCTACGGCGGCTTTAACACCAACATCGACCGCGCCAAGCCCGTCGCCGCGCCCGCGGTGTTGCTAAGCACGCTCGGCGTCGTCATCACCGCAGGCATCACCGGCGTGTTCGCCCACTTTGTGCTGGGCTTCGACTGGATCGGCGGCCTGCTGCTGGGATCGGTCGTGGCGTCGACCGATGCGGCCAGCGTCTTTAGCGTGCTGCGCGAGCACAGCCTTTCGCTGAGGGGCGGCACCGACTCGCTGCTCGAGGTCGAATCGGGCTCTAACGACCCCGTCGCCTACATGCTCACCGCCGTGCTCGCTACACTCGCGGCCGGCGGCGACATCAACATTCCCGCACTGCTGGCCAAGCAGATCATTCTAGGCGCGGGCCTGGGCCTTGCCATCGGCTGGGCGGCGGGCCGCCTGATTGAACGCGCGCACGCAACGGCCGAGGGCGCGCAGACCATCTTTTTGTTCGCCGTGACGATCGTCGCCTACGCGCTGCCGAGCTACCTGGGCGGCAACGGCTTTTTGGCCGTATACCTGGCAGGCATTGTGCTGGGTGCGAGCGACATCACCGGCAAGGTCGAGATGGCGCACTTCTTCGATACCCTCACCGAGATGGCCGAGATGACGATCTTCTTCTTGCTCGGCCTGCTCGTGACACCCGCGCGCCTGCCGCAAATGCTGCTACCCGGTCTGGCGCTCATGGCGTTTATGCTCTTCGTGAGCCGCCCCATCGCCGTCGGCCTGCTGCTGGCGCCCTTTAAGACCAACCCTCGCCAGGTTGCGCTCGTAAGCTGGGCGGGCCTGCGCGGCGCGGCTTCGGTCGTCTTTAGTCTCTTTGCCGTGGTGGCCGGCGTTCCTGGCGGTCACGACCTGTTTGACCTAGTATTTGTGATTGCCGTGTCGAGCATTGTGGTGCAGGGCTCGCTGCTGCCGGCGGTGGCGAAGAAGCTCGATATGATCGATGCGACCGGCGACGTGCGCCGCACCTTTAACGACTACCGCGACGAGGACGGCATGTCGTTTGTAAAGCTCAAGGTGGGCGCTGGACATCCGTTTGCCGGACGCTCGCTCGCGGACATTGGCAGCGCCACAGACATGCTCGTGGTCCTGGTGCTGCGCGACGGGGCGCACCCGGTACTGCCCAATGGCGATACCGTCATCGAGGAAGGCGATCTGCTGGTGATGGCCGTCCCAACGTTCGAGGAGCGTGCCGAGGTTACGCTGCGCGAGGTCACCGTGACTCCCCACGGTCGCCTGGCCGGCCAGCGCCTGCGCGACGTTCCGCAAGGCAAGCACCCGTTTATCGTCGTGATGCTCAAGCGCGACGGCCAGACGATCATTCCCGACGGCAACACCTTAATATACGCCGGCGACGAAGCCGTCATTGCCACACTGGCGTCGTAGTGACCAGGAGGTAGCTAATTTGCGGCGAAGAGATCAAGCGCCTAGAGAACCTCATGCCTTCGCTCGCAGATTTGGATTTGCCTGAGGAGTAAAGCACCCCTCCCCCATGTAACCATCCTGTAAATCATAGCGGCGCACTCGGGTTTTGCTGTGATGCGGTCGCGCCTGGCGCTCCACTGTGCTAAAGTATCCCGAACGTCCAAACGACTACAAGGGGGAACTAGAAGATGGCACGTGTGCACAACTTCTCAGCTGGCCCGGCCGCGCTGCCTACAAGCGTGCTCGCCGAGATCGCCGACGAGATGATGGACTACCGCGGCTGCGGCATGTCCGTGCTCGAGATGAGTCATCGATCTAGCATGTACCAGCAGATCATCGACGACGCCGAGGCAACCCTGCGTCGCCTGCTAAGCATCCCCGACAACTACCGCGTCCTGTTTTTGCAGGGCGGCGCCACGCTGCAGTTTGCGGGCATCCCCATGAACCTCATGCGCCGCGGCCGCGCCGGCTACATCGTGACCGGCAACTTTGCCAACAAGGCATACAAGGAGGCCGCCAAGTACGGCGAGGCCGTACTGCTCGCGAGCTCCGAGGACACCAATTTCGACCGCATACCCACCATGGCCGACATCAACGCGCGCATTGCCGCCGAGGCCGCAGGCGACGGGCTCGACTACGTCTACATCTGCCAGAACAACACCATCTTTGGCACCATGTACCACGAGCTGCCCAACTGCGGCGACGTACCGCTGGTCGCCGATGTCTCGAGCTGCTTTTTGTCGCAGCCGCTCAACGTTGAGCGCTACGGGCTCATTTACGCCGGCGCGCAAAAAAACGCCGGTGCCGCGGGCGTGACCGTGGTCATCGTGCGCGACGATCTCATCGCAGATGGCCCCGCCTTTGCGCAGACGCCGCAGTACATGGACCTTAAGACCCAGGCCGCCAAGGGCTCCATGCTCAACACGCCCAACACCTTTGGCATCTACGTGTGCGGCAAGGTATTCCGCTGGGTCGAGGAGACCGGCGGACTTGCCGCCATGGCCGAGCGCAACTGGGCCAAGGCCAATCTGCTCTATGACCTGCTCGAGCAAAGTGAGCTGTTCCATGGCACCACGCAGGCCGACAGCCGCTCTATCGCCAACATCACCTTCCGCACCGGCGACGCCGAGCTCGACGCGGCCTTTGTCGCAGGCGCGGCAGAGCACCAGATTCAAAATGTCAAGGGCCATCGCCTCGTCGGCGGCATGCGCGCCAGCGTCTACAACGCCGTAACCATGGAGGACGTGCAGGCACTGGCCACGTACATGAAGGACTTCGAAGCGCAGCACGGTTTGAGCCAGCGATCTAACTAGCCCGCAGCACGCGGGCCGATCAGCCACTTCAAACCACTTGTTTTAAACAAACCAGCTAAGGAGTTTTTCATGCGCAAGATTAAGACCATCGACGACATCACCAAAGACGGCAAAGTCGAGTTTGGCGAAGGCTACGAATTTGTGAGCACCGCCGAAGAGGCCGACGCCATTCTGATGCGCTCAACCGACCTGCACGGCTACGAGCTGCCCGAGGGAATCCGCGCCATCGCCCGCTGCGGCGCCGGCGTCAACAACATCCCCGTCGAAGAGTACGCCAAGAAGGGCGTCGTCGTCTTTAACTCCCCCGGCGCCAATAGCAATGCCGTCAAGGAGCTCGTCCTAGGCATGCTGGTGCTCTCGAGCCGCGGCGTGGTGCAATCGATGAACTGGGTGCGCGACAACGCCGACGACCCCGAGATTCAGGTCGATGCCGAGAAGGCCAAGAAGGCCTTTGTGGGCCGCGAGCTCAAGGGCAAGCGCATCGGCGTCATCGGCCTGGGCAACGTGGGCTCCAAGGTCGCCAACGCCTGCGTCGACCTGGGCATGGACGTTTACGGCTACGACCCGTTCATTTCCGTCGAGCACGCGTGGGTGCTGAGCCGCGAGGTGCAGCGTGTGGGCACGCTCGAGGATCTCTGCCGCGGCTGCGACTACCTCACCGTACACGTGCCCAGCAAGGCCGACACCATCGGCATGATCAGCACCGAGCAGATTAACCTGCTGGCACCCGACGCCGTGCTCATCAACTACGCGCGCGAGACCATCATCGACGAAGACGCCGTCGACGCCGCCCTGCGCGAGGGTAAGCTCAGCTGGTTTAGCTGCGACTTTGCCACGCCCAAGACCGTCAAGATGCCCAATACGTTTATCACCACGCACTCGGGCGCCGGCACCGGCGAAGCCGAGGCCAACTGCGCCGACATGGCCATCAGCGAGCTCAAGGATTACCTGGAGAACGGTAACATCGCGCGCAGCGTCAACTACCCCGCCTGCAGCATGGGCAAGGCGCGCGCCGCGAGCCGCATTGCCTGCCTGCATGCCAACGTGCCCAACATGATCGGCCAGATCACGGCCATCCTGGCCAAGGACAACGCCAACGTGCAGCGCATGACCAACGAGTCCGCCGGCGAGAACGCCTACACCATGTTCGACACCGATGAGCACCTGAACAGCAGCACGATCGAGGCGCTTAAGCAGATTCCGTCGATGTATCGCGTGCGCGTAATCAAATAGCGCCGGCTGATCTGACGGGCAGTTCCCCATGTGGCCTGCCCGTCACTGACATTGAATGCCCGCGGGGCGCCTTTCGCACGAGAGGCGCCCCGTTTTTGTGAGCGCTCCATTAAATGCACCGAGCCGCTTCTTGGCATACAATCTGTATGTTGACCTAACTATCTGTGAGGTGCCTATGGTTGATACAGATTTTGCTTGGCGGCTTACGCAAGGACTCGTGCGGATCGACAGCTCAGACCCGGGTGCGTATGAGGACGAGATTGAGCGCTATATCAAAGCGTTGGTTGAGGAACGGTTGGCGCAGCTGAGCCATCCGGTACTCCATGCCGTGCAGGTTGAGGAACTCGAGGTGCTGCCCGGGCGCCGCAACCTTATGGTCACCGTGCCGGGACTGAGCGACGAGCCACGACTCGTCTATATCTGCCATATGGATACCGTTACGCTGGGCGATGGCTGGGACGCGGACATTCCGCCGCTCGGGACGGTTGTGCGCGACGGCAAGCTCTATGGCCGCGGTGCCTGCGATATGAAGGGTGGCCTGGCCTGCGCCATTGCCGCACTGGTCCATACGCTCGAGCGCGTGGCGACGGATGGCGCGCTGCCCCGCCGCGGCTTTTCGCTCATCTGCTCGGTCGACGAGGAAGACTTTATGCGAGGCTCCGAGGCAGCCATCGATGCCGGCTGGGTCGGTTCGCGCGAATGGGTGCTGGATACCGAGCCCACCGACGGACAGATTCAAGTGGCGCACAAGGGGCGTACGTGGTTCGAGATTGAAATGGCTGGCGTGACAGCGCATGCGAGCCAGCCCTGGAAGGGCGCGGATGCCGTCGCCGCCATGGCCGAGGTCGTGTGCTCGCTTCGCCGCGCATTTGCGGCGCTGCCCGTGCATAATGAGCTGGGGCCTTCGACCATCACGTTTGGCCAAATCGAGGGCGGATATCGCCCCTACGTCGTACCCGACCGCGCCAAAGTCTGGGTCGACATGCGCCTGACCCCGCCGACCGATACGGCCGCCGCGACGCGCATGGTAGAGCAGGCCATCGCCGTCGCCGAAGCCGCCGTTCCCGGTTGCCATGGCAGCTACACCGTGACGGGCGACCGCCCCGCCATCGAGCGCGACCCGAACTCTCCCCTTCTAGCAGCGCTCAAGCGTGCCGCCGATGACGTGACGGACGCGGACACGACCGTCGGCTTCTTTACCGGCTACACCGACACCGCCGTCATTGCCGGCAAGACAGGTAACCGCAATTGCATGAGCTACGGTCCCGGGTCGCTCGCGCTCGCGCACAAGCCCAACGAATATGTGCCCCACGCCGATATCGTTCGTTGTCAGCAGGTGCTAATCGCGCTCGCCGATAACGTGCTCTGGGACGCGAGCGGCCAAGTTGGGGCATAATAAGCCGCGAACAAACCGACTCGTGCGTTAGGACCGCCCATGAAAGCACTTCCGTTTCCCTGCATCCGCCCGGCTCAGGACCGCGTGCTCGAGGCGCTGCCTGCAATGGACAGCATCATGAGCGGCAACGATGCTCTGCGCGGAGCCATTGCCGATGGTCTGATGCTCAAGGACCCGGGTGCGGCGTATTACGTGTACGAATGCTCGGGCGAGCCGGGACGTGTGACGGGTGTCGTGGCGATCTGCCCGACGAGTGTACTTGCGGGCGGCAAGGGCGATGCCAGCGCCGACGTGGCCGCCGCCGCGCGCGCGATCGCCGAGCTCAAGGTGCAGCCGCGCCCCGTGTCGCTCGCCTACGAGGCGTCGCCCGTCATGGACATCATCCTGGGCGCTGCCAAAGAGGGCGCCTCGCTCTACGCCGTCACCGACCCCGCGGGTATTACGCACCGCGTGTGGGAGGTCAAGCGCGAGGACGCCGTCGGCGCCATCCGTGCCATGCTCGACCAGGCGCCGGAGCCGGCACTGGCCGACGACCCTGCCTACGCTGCCGCACTAGTCGAGGCATCACAGCTCCTGGCCGATGAGGCCCGTTCCGCCGGAACGTACACCGGCAAGGAGCCGTTCAACTTTACCGTTGCCGTGCTCTTCCCCGCTGCGCAGGTCAGCGGCGGCGCACCGCAGGTTCCGACGGGTCTGCTCACGCACCAAGTCGCGCGGTTCTAGCAAGACCAGACCGCGCAGCACAAAAATCGGCATCTCAACAAACAGGGGGCGGAGATGCAGCAGGTACATGCATCTCCGCCCCTTTTGCGTCGAGAAGTTATGCCAGCGACCCGTGCCGCCACGCTCGCGTTATCCCCGTTGCGGGCCTGCTGCCGCCACAAGTGGTTCAAGCCCCAGCTCGCGCGCGTAATCCTCCTGCGTAAAGACTTCGACAAGTTCAAACGTATCGGCCGTATCGTCAAACGCAAAATGCAGCACTGAGCAGTTGCCCGGCACGCGTTCGCGCTCGTCTGCCGCCGCGCCCCGCACGTGGTCCAAAAACTCCTTGATAGCCGAGCCATGGCTCACCGCGAGCACGCACTCGTGGTCCGGACGTCGCATAAGATCGGTTATCGTCGCCGCCATGCGCTCGCGCACCTGCATCTGGCTCTCGCCGCCAAACTGACGATAGAAATCTCGCCACGGGCGCTCGGGCATAAGCATCACGCGCTCGGCCTCAAAGTCGCCAAAGAACCACTCACGCAGACCGTCCAGGCGCTCGTACGCCAAGCCCGGCCACAGGTTGGCGATAGTCTGCTCGGTGCGATGAAGCGTGGAGGTGTAGGCATGATCGGGCTCAATGCCGCACGCACGTAAAAACATGCCGGCGCGCGCCGCCTGGTCGCAACCCAACTGCGTAAGCGGCGAGTCACTCCACCCCTGAATGATACGCTTGAGGTTGAATATCGTCTGTCCATGACGGACCAGATACAGATCTTTATTCATAGGGGTCCTTTCGTTCGTTACCAATCAAGGAGCGAAAACGCCCCGTCGCAATAGCCAAAATGAAGCACGGCTCCGTTGTCGGGTAGCTCTCCCCTGCCAGTCACATACTCAAGAAACTCCTGGCAGGCTGAGCCGTGGGAAACCGCCAGCACGCAGTCGTGCTGCGGCCTGGCCATGATGCGCGACAGCACCGCGACCATACGCGACTGGAGCTGCACTTCAGACTCGCCACCAAAGGCCACCGGATAATCACCCCAGGGCTGCGGCGGCATATCGCGATTTGATGTGCCCTCCAGCGAGCCCAAATGCCACTCGCGTAGGTCATCGACCAGCTCTATCGAGCAGCCCTCGCCAGCAATTAGCTCAGCCGTACGCCGCGCCCGGCCCAACGGGGAGGAATACACACGGTCAAAGGTCACGCCACGCGCCTCAAACGCCGCGCGCGTCGCCAGCGCCTGCTCGCGCCCGCGCGCCGTAAGCGGCGAATCGTGCCCACCCTGCAAAATGTTCTGCACGTTGAGCTCAGTCTGCCCATGCCGCACCAAATACAAATCTGCCACACGCCCTCCTCTCGCACCACCGCAAAGGGGACAGGTACCTTTGTGGTGGTTTACCGCCGGATCACACCGCGGTGACGCTCAACTACAGCAGTACGTCGGCGAGCGAACGCTTGGGTACGTGGTGCACCCGTGCCTCGTCGCGCCAATAATTGATGGAGCCATCGGGGTTGGAATCGATCGCATCGATCACCTGCGTCTCGGCCGGAACGCCAAACGCCATGATCAGCTTGAGCTCATACTTGTCGCTATCGAGCCCCATGGCATCGATCGCGTGGGGCGTAAAGGCCTTGAACATGCAGGCAGCCACCTCGGGCGTGGCGCTGCGGGCGGCGAGCATCATCGTCTGCGCGGCAATGCCCGTGTCGACCTCAGTAATAGGAGCGGCGGGCTTACCCGGAACGGCGCGCTCGGCAAGAATCGCGATGTAGCCGGTCGGGCGCTCACCCTCGGCAGGACCCGGCCAGTCCTTAAGCGCGCCGGCCCATGCAAGCTCGTCAAACACGCGAGCGCAGTCCTCGGAACCGCTCACCACATGAAAACGAAGACGCTGAGCATTGGCACCACAGGGAGCCAGGTGAGCCAGCTCTGCCAGCTCGAGCAAAAACTCACGCGGCACGCGCATGGACTCGTCAAAGCGACGGCACGTACGGGCGCGGCGGACCAGCGCGTCAAACGTGTCCAGGCCGAGCTTTTCGCAACCTTGCTTTGACATCGACTCCGCGCTAGACGGCGCCGCGGGAACTGTTTCGTTCATAGGGACCCCCAATTTCGGGCAATTGTTCTTAGGAAAATCTAACCTAAAACGTAGGCAATAGCGAACAGGGCTGCAATGTTCTACACCTGTTGAATAGAAAATCGCGACGTGGGGAACAACGGAAACAATTCGGGGCCTTTGGGTTACGTTTCACCCTCCCCGACCCATACGCCAGCGCCTTTAGGCGATACTGGTCGTAACGATCAAGGCTTACGCCGCACGGAAAGGAGACATTATGGGCATCTTTAAGAATGATGACCAAAAATCGAGCCAGTTTGGATTTGACGAGAAAAGCATGGCAGGCAAGGCCGTCAAGGCCGTGCGCTGGATTTACGCCATCACGGGCGTCTTGGCGCTCGTCGCCGGCATCGCACTGCTGTTTGCGCCCGCCAAGTCCCTCGTCTTCCTAACGACCGTCTTGGGCTTCTACTTTGTGATCACGGCCGCGATCAGGCTGTTTACCGCTGTTTTCGAGCCACTGCTGCCCACCGGCTGGCGCGTGACGAGCATCATCTCCAACCTACTCATTATCTTGGGCGGCGTCATAATCCTGCGCAACCAGGCCTTCTCGACCGCAACGCTCACCACGATGGTGGTTATCGTGGCCGGCTTTGGCTGGATCGTCGAAGGTGTCATGTCCATTCTGGAGTCCGAGCTTTCGTCCAACCGTGCCCTCGCCATCCTGAGCGGCGCGCTCTCCATCATCGCCGGCATGTTCGTGTTTATCTATCCGCTGTGGTCGGCCAAGATGCTCGTCATCTTTAGCGGCGCCGCACTGCTGGTGTTTGGCGTAACGCTGATTGTCCGCGCCATTCAGTTTGGCAAACTGGTGCACTAGATGCCAAGGACGCTCTTTATTGATGCCGACGCCTGCCCGGTCACGCGCGAGTCGATTGACTGCGCGCGGCGGGCGGGCGTCGCCGTTGTTATCGCCGGCAACAGCACGCAAAACCTGGAACGGCACATTCGCCGCGACGACCCGCGCGATGCCGAGCACGCGCGACGCGGCTTTTGGGTCACGACGCTCGATGTGAGCGTGGGCGCCGACAGCGCCGACTTTGCCATTGTCGAACGCCTGCAGGCGGGCGACGTAGTCGTGACGCAGGACATTGGCTTGGCGAGCATGGCGCTCGGGCGCGATGCCGCCGCCATCGGCGTGCGCGGGCGCGTCTACGACAAAGCGACCATCGACATGCAGTTGTTTATTCGCCACGAGGAAAAGAAGGTACGCCGCGCCGGGGGACGCACTCGCGGACCGGCGGCATTTACCAGCGAAGACCGGGCCCGCTTTAAACGCAACCTCACCGAGCTGCTGCGCTAACCAAGGTAGATTTTCGGGACATGCCCGGAAATCTACCTTTTTGTTTTGAGCGGTGTGAGCGCTCGGAATCCATGGCTCAACAAAAAAACGGGCTTCAAAATGCCATGCGTCGCCGCATTGCGCAGGCGCCGAGCATGGCTATTTGAAGCCCATTTTTTAGGCCTACTTAGAGGCCGAAGGCGGATAGGATAAGGCCCCAGCCGGCGCCGATGACGTACATCATGACCAGGAACACGGCGTTTTCACGAGCGCTGCGGTTGGTGCGGAACAGGACAAGATAGCCCACGCCGGCGGAAATGAGCGTGCCGGCGAGCATCGGCGCCAGCTGTAGCGCGCCCTCCAGGTACAGCTGCGTAATGACCACGCTGGCCGAGCAGTTGGGGATCAGGCCGACGAGTGCCGAGCCCAAGACGGCGAGCGTCTCGTTGCCACGCAGGAACTGCTCGATCGCGGACTCTCCGAAGGTCTCGAGCACGGCAACTAGAATCAGCGTCACCAGGAAAATAAAAACCGAAACCTGCACGGTGTGCGAGATCGCGCTGCGGATAATCGACAGGACGGGCGCACCTTCGTGGGAGTGACCGTGGTCGTGCCCATGGCCGTGGTGGTGCTCATGCTCGCCTGCGTGACCGTGGTCATGGCTGTGTCCGTGGTCGCGCTCGTGTTCATCTTCATCATCATCGCAACCGCAATGGTCGCGCTCGCACAACTCGTGGATGTGGTCGGCGCTCACGCCCGCCTCGGCCACTTCATCAATGATGTCGCCCCCGGTATGGTCGTCGTGCGCGCAGTTCACATGAGCCGGATTGGCAGCGGTCCCCAGCACGGTACGGCGAATCGCCGCATGCGCGCGGGCATTACGACGAAGGCCGCGGATAGCCGCGTCCACGATAAAGCCCGTGACCAGCGCGATCAGTGCCTTCGAAGCCAAAAGCATCGCCATGGTCTGCACGGGCACCTGCTCGGCGAGCAACAGCGGCAGCATCTCATCGGAGGTCGAGAGGAACACGGCGACCAGCGTGCCCAGCGTCACGACACGGCCGGCGTACAGCGTTGCTGCCATGGCCGAAAATCCGCACTGCGGCACAATGCCCAGCAGCGAGCCAGCCACGGGACCCGCAGCGCCGGCGCGCTTGATAGCGCCGTTGACGCGGTCGCCCGCAACGTGCTCAAGTGTCTCGAGAGCAAGATACGTCACCAACAAAAACGGCGCCAGCGAGAGCGTGTCCTTGCCGGCGTCGAGCAGAATATCAATCAGCAAATCCATGACGGATGGAACCTTTCATGTCTTTCGGCAGCATTGTAAAAGTCCTAGCGGTCAACTAGGGTATTGTAGTTGTCCTAGGCGCGATGCCAATAGTTGCCCATGGTAAACTATCATCTCGCCACATCTCAATGAACCCGAGCCGCGCGGTGCGGCCCGTCCAAGGAGCAGTTATATGAACGTTTCACAAGCACTCGAATACGAGCGCCAGCCGTTTATTCCCATGTTTATCTATGGCGATCACGGCGCCATGGAGTCCGAGCGCCAGAAGGGCGAAGAGGCCCTTAAGGTGCTCGAAACCGAGTACTTTACCGCCGAGGGCGACCCCAGCTTCGACTTTGCCACCGTGCGCGACCTGGCTGACCGCAACCGCGACCTGTGCGACCAGATTGGCGAGGCACGCCTGCGCAACGTGACGCCCGCGACGCTTTCGCGCGGCCTGTCCGATGCCGACACCTGCGCCGCCATCGGCAAGATGCAAAAGCGCACCGCCGCGTCCGTTATGCGCGAAATCCGCGGCGACCGCGACGCGCTCGGCGTGGCCTACGCCCGCAAGCCCATCCAGGGCACCGTGCTCGGTATCGACATCGAGACCACCGGCCGTGCACCCGAGCGCGGCTATATCATCAACGTGGGCTGGGAGATCATGGAGCTCACCAGCGACGCCGTCCCGCATGACGCCGAGGCACACTACTGCGGCCTGCCCGACATCTACCGCGGCGAGGATGTGCCGCTATCGAACATCCATCACATTACCTGGGACGACATCGACGGCAAAAAACCATTCCGCGAGAACAAGGAACTGCAGAAGCAGCTGCTCAAACTTATGAAGAAGTACCCGTACATGGCGCATAACGCCGCGTTCGAAGACAGTTGGTTCAAGATCCACCTGGACGGTTACGCCGAGGCACGCCGCGCCGGCAAGATCATCGTCATCGACTCGCGCCAGATCTGCCGCAGCCTGGATGCCGACGTCCGCTCGCTCCCCCGCGAGTCCGCGCCCGCCGCGCTCGAGAACTGGGCGCGCCGCCGTGGCACCCTCGCCGCCGACGCCAACGAGCAGCACCTGGGCCTCGACGACACCGACCTCATGCTCCGCACGGTTCAGGCCGAGTTCAACCTCAAGAACCTATTCGCGAAATAACCGATCCATCTGCGGGAGCGCCTGCCAGGCACAGCGCAATCCGTCTGGGCACACCGACACGCAGTAAACTAGGGCGCAGCCTTATGGCTGCACCCTAGTTTTCATCAAAACGAGCAAATACGCGTGCTTCACATAGTCGGCAGGTTGGCCCACCTACATTTTTCGAGTTGTTCGGCCAGCTGAACCACTAGTCAAGGCCCCTTGAACCGCAATCGAAGCTAAAATCGCCTTAATTTCGCAACCAAGCCCCATAAATCTACCTGAATCAATTCGAATAGGACGTTGCGATCGCACCTATTTGTATAGGATAAGGCCGAATAACTCAAATTATGTTGGTGAGGCATCTGAGCGGTCGGCAAAAACGCTTAGAAGCTACGAATCCGCAACTAAAGTTCATCAAAAAGGGGCAGCCGGCAGAAACCTCCCCAGCCAAAGCTGCTCCCTCAATACGACAGCTCAAAAACCCACCGTTCGCAGAAGATAAGCCGCGCCCCAATACCGTTGTCCGAAGTTTCGGGCGTATGCGGCGTCCGCTATGCCATCATGCGCGTATGGGAATCATTCTGTCACATACCACGGCACGCGCTGTATACCAAACAGCCAACTCGCTCGCAAGCTACGCGACCGGTCCCATACCTATGGAAAAGATCAGGGTGTCTGCGCCGACCACGTCCGACCTGGAAGCGGCACGAGCATGGCTCAACAGAAAGAATGTCGATTCTGAACGTATCCATGTGCTGACGTTTTCCAATAATGCCAAAAGGCACCGCAAGGGCTGCATCTGCCACTGCACGCACTATACGTTTGATGCAGAAAGCTACCTAGAACTCGAGCCGAACGTCTACATCGTCGATATCAAGCTGTGCGCGTTAGAAGCAACAGCCGACCTCAACCTTTCGGAGCTCGTTGAGTATTACTTTGAAATCTGCGGCTCCTACGCGCTTGGAACGTCCGACGAAACTCAATATCGCGAGCGCCCAGCCCTAACCAGCGTTGAAGAGCTCAGAGCCTTCTTTTCAGAGGCACCGGGGTATCGTGGATCTAATAAAGCACTTAAGGCACTTTCTTATGTACACGAAGGCTGTCGCTCCCCACTCGAAACGGCGTTTGTCATGATGCTGACAATGCCCAAGTCAATGGGTGGCTTAGCCATACGCGCTATCAAAACGGATTATCCAATCCCAGTCCCCAAAAGATACGCCGCCCTAACGCGACGGACGGTTTTCTACCTCGACGCGCTGCTCGAAAATTCGATGACCGATATCGAATACAACGGCTTTTACCACGACGAACCCGAGCAGCAATCAATTGACGAGGAGCGCCGAAACACGCTGCGAAACATGGGATATGCCGTTATCACAGTTAATCGTCATTCGTTTTTCAAACAGTCCGCTTTTAAACGGGTCATGGAAGCGATTCGCATTCGCGAGAAGATATGGCCCGGTCGACTCCCGGATAACTTCGCCATCCTGCAAGAAACTCTTCGTCAATTTGTCTTGCGGCGCTACTTCGAATACGGTCGCCGCGTCCTGGAGACACTCAAAGAAGAAGAGGCCGCCAAGCGCGAAATTGCAAGCCAATATCCGCAAGCTGATGACCCGAGCATCAACGATGTGCCCGAACCCGACGACATGCAACACGTCGGGGCCCTTGCTGAGGAAATCAATGGGCCTTGGGAATGCGACATGTCCGTAAAAATCGATGAGAACCGCACGGAAGACGACACGATTATTGATCTAATTGAGAATTCGCTCTTCTAAAGGCGATCTCTGCGGATGTCCACCTACATTTTTCGACTTATTCGGCCACCGGTGTGCCAGATTGGCTGCAGCAATGCTCAATATAACTTTAGATAAAACTGATTCTGCAGGAACTCCCGTAGAGGAAGAACTGATTCTCGCGGTATTTGACACGATAAAGTACAAATATGAACAGTTCTAATGCTTCTCAAGGTGACTTTCTTAGCATGCTAGCCGAACATCTCGAAATATGTTGGCGAGCATTGCGTCGATGTCTCCCAACCCACAGAAAATCGCAGAGGCGGCAAGCAGTCATCGAAATTAACGCAAATTGTATTGACATATGAACATACACTCATATAATCGGAAGCAAGTTATATGAGCGCATGTTCATATGAAAGGATATTGCAATGAGCATCCGCGTTGATGAAACGAAACCCGACACCGAGGCCACCGAGCCCGTGATCCCCACCACCTGCTCGCCCGAGGACCTTCCCGACGAGGAGCTTCTCTACGACCTCGCCGACCTGTTCAAGGTCTTCAGCGACACCACGCGTATCAAGATTCTCTATGCCCTCATGGGCCGCGAGCTCTGCGTGGCAGACATCGCCGAAGCGACCGAAACCTCGCAGTCGGCAGTATCGCACCAGCTGCGCACACTTAAGCAGTCGCACCTGGTCAAGTTCCGCCGCGACGGCCGCAACATCCTCTACTCGCTTGCCGACGATCACGTCTACACCATGCTCAACCAGGGCATGAGCCATATCTGCGAATAGCAACCAACCACGGTACCAGCGCGGCCTGCACCCAAGCCGCAAAACAGGGAAAGGAACCCACCATGAAAAAGCAGTTTAAACTCGACGAGATCGACTGCGCCAACTGCGCGCGCGAGCTTCAGGACGAGCTGGCCAAGCTCGAGGGCGTCAAATCCGTGTCCGTCAACTTTATGACCCAGAAGCTGACGCTCGAGGCCGATGACACCGAGTTCGACGAGGTCCTTGACCGTGTCGTGGAGTTCACCGCCGACGCCGAGCCGGACTGCGAGATTATTCTCTAGCCCAGGTTTACGCCAACCTGCAAGGCCGCGCTTGCTGCGGCCTTTGCTCGCGAAATTATATGAGCGAATGTTCATACATTCAAATGGGAGGATACGAGTCATGGCCACCGCCGACCCCAAAAAGAAAAAGAAGAAGCGCAAGAAAAAAGAATCACTCGAGCATAAGCGCAACCGCATCCTAGTAGCGCTGGGCATTTTTGCCGTGGTGTACGCCCTCGATGAGTTCAGCACCCTTACCGCCGCATTCGGCACCCCGGGCGACATCTACGCCAGCTTTGTGCTGTTCCTCGTGCCGTTTTTGATTGCCGGCTACGACGTACTGCAAAAGGCATTCAATAACATCCGCCGCGGCAAGGCCTTCGACGAGAGCTTCCTCATGGCCGTCGCAACCATCGGCGCATTTGCCATGGTGCTCTTCCCCGACACAGACCCGCACATGGCCGAAGGCGCCGCCGTCATGCTGTTCTACCAGGTCGGCGAGCTGTTCCAGGCATACGCCGTGGGCAAGAGCCGCAAGTCGATCAGCGCCATGATGGACATCGCGCCCGACTACGCTAACGTCGAGCAACCCGACGGCTCACTCGAACAGGTCTTCCCCGATGACATCGCGGTCGGCACCGTGATCGTGGTCAAGCCCGGCGAGCGCGTGCCTATCGACGGCGTCATCGTCGAGGGCGAAACCCAGCTCGACACCGCCGCACTCACGGGCGAGTCAGTCCCCCGCCCCGCCAAGTCCGGCGACGACATCATCAGCGGCTGCGTCAACATGACGGGTCTCATCCACGTGCGCACCACCAAACCCTTTGGCGAGTCCACCGTCGCGCGCGTCCTGGAGCTCGTGGAGAATGCCAGCGAAAAGAAGGCACGCACCGAGAACTTCATCACGCGCTTTGCCCGCGTCTACACGCCCGCCGTCACCGGCGCTGCCGCGGTACTCGCGCTCGGCGGCGGCTTGGTCACCGGCGCCTGGTCCGACTGGATCCTGCGCGGTCTGACCTTCCTGGTCGTCAGCTGCCCGTGCGCGTTGGTGATCAGCGTGCCGCTCAGTTTCTTTGGCGGCATCGGCGGCGCCTCCAAGCTGGGCGTTCTCATCAAGGGTTCTAACTACCTCGAGACGCTCGCCGACGTGGACACCGTCGTCTTTGACAAGACCGGCACGCTCACCAACGGCACGTTTTCGGTCGTGTCGGTGCACCCCGAGTCTGGCTATACCGAGCAGTCGTTGCTCGAGGTCGCAGCCCTTGCGGAGTCGTTCTCCGACCATCCCATCGCGCAGTCGGTGCGCGCCGCCTTCCAGGGCGAACTCGACCCCAAGCGCGTAAGCGACTCCACCAACGACGCGGGCCATGGCGTGACGGCAACCATCGACGGCAAGCACATCGTCGTTGGCAACGCAAAGATGCTCGCCGCGACCGGAGTCGAAGCGCCCAATTGCGAGGTCGTCGGAACGATTCTGCATGTGCTGGTCGACGGCACGTACGCCGGCCACATCGTGATTGCCGACACCGTTAAGGCCGATGCCGAACAAACGATCCGCGACCTGCACGCCGCCGGCGTCAAGCACACCGTTATGCTCACGGGCGACCGCGAGGAGGTTGCGGCGTCTGTGGCCAAGCAACTCAGTCTCGACGAGTTCCACGCGCAGCTGCTGCCGGGCGATAAGGTCGAGCGTGTTGAGGCGTTGCTTGCGAGCGAGAACGGCAAGGGCAAGCTCGCTTTTGTCGGCGACGGCATCAACGACGCCCCCGTGCTTACCCGTGCCGATGTGGGCATCGCCATGGGCGCCATGGGCTCGGACGCCGCAATTGAGGCGGCGGACGTCGTGCTGATGGATGACAAGCCGTCCAACATCTCCCGCGCGATCTGCGTGGCGCGCAAGACCATGTCGATTGTTTGGCAGAACATCATCTTTGCGCTGGGCATTAAGTTGCTGATTCTGGTGCTTGCGGCACTGGGCATCGCCAACATGTGGCTTGCCGTGTTCGGCGACGTAGGCGTGGCGATCATCGCCATCCTGAACGCCATGCGCGCGATGGGGGTCAAGAACCTGTAGCGTTCGTGGGCTGCCCGGCCCCGGCCTGCGGTGACGTAGCTGGCAGTTCTTGGGCATCGCTTCCTGGCGGGGTTCCTTGTCTGAGTTGGACTTAGTTGGTGGGACCTTTCGTCCCGGTCGCTGTCCCGCGCCTTTAGCGCAGGAGGCGCGCCTCTTTGGGGACGCGGGGATAGCTCAGCCGTGAGGACATCGCGCACCGATTGCCCCACTTTGGGCTGCGTCGGACTCGTTGTTGTTCGAATCTCCTATCCCCTTTCGCTGGTTCGCGCTTTGCGTGAACTCCGCGCTACTGTGGGTCAGTTAGGCTTCTGTTGTTGGACCCGCTACATTTTGCCGTCCCAGCAT
>DBFZQW010000063.1:0-16369 GCA_048521445.1 Collinsella sp.
TCGTCGCTAGAGCTGCCACCGCAGCCGGTGAGACCAAGCCCTGCGACAGCAGCGACGCTGCCGGTGAGGCCGAGGAACGAACGCCTGGACATACCCTTGTTGATGATGGCCATGTCTTCTCCTATCAATAGAGAATCTTACCCGGGAGCACCTAGACTTGCCCCCGCGCAACTTGCGGACGATATATACCTTACCTACCGACGAACCCAACTGAGGTGCCGCGCTCGGCGACCGATACATACATACGCTTGAACGGTATTTACTACCGTTCACCGAATTCATTGACAAATGATTCGACAGACAGTATGTATCGGCGAGGTGAGATATCAGTCTTCGTCAACCCGCAGGATAGCAGGGTTTTCGCTTGGGTTAGTCAAACGTTTTAGCGTTAATAAAACCCGAAACCAGCAGGCAATCATGGCGAAATAAATGGTTGAAAATCGCGCAATCATGTATATCAGTTGTTTAGGTTCGTGTTTAGCTATCGGAATGGCCAGCCGCCGCCTCGGCGCGCTCGGCATTCCATGCAACGAGCGCCTCGTGGACCGCCTTGGCAACATCGGCAGGTATGCCGCGAACTTCCGCGATCTCTTGCTCGCTCGCCGCGCGCAAACGCTTCATCGAGCCAAAATGGCGCATAAGGGCACGTTTTCTGGTGGGTCCCACGCCCGGAACGTCATCGAGTACCGAAACCGTCATGGCTTTATCGCGCAACTCACGGTGGAACGTGATGGCAAATCGGTGGGACTCATCGCGTACCTGTTTAATTAGATAGAGCGAAGCAGACCCGGTCGGCAGCACGACAGGAGTCTCGTCCCAAGGCACAAAAACTTCCTCGTCGGCCTTCGCCAAGCCACAAACTGGTATATCGAGCCCAAGAGCCTCAAGTTGCTTGATCGCAGCGGTCAATTGCGGCTTACCGCCATCGACAACGAGCAAATCGGGGCGCGAGCCAAAGCGCTCGTCGGCCATGCGCTCGGGAGCATAGCGTCGTCCCAAAACCTCGGACATCGACACGAAGTCGTTTGCCTCGTCCAATTCGGCCTGAATTTTAAAACGACGGTACTGGCTCTTGTCGGCGCGCCCGTTGGTAAACACCACCATCGAGGCGACCGTAAAGGTGCCATGCAGTGTAGAGATATCGAAGCACTCGATACGCAACGGCGGCGATGGCAGCGCCAACGCACTTTCGAGCTCCAGGAGCGCTTGATTGGTGCGGTCGTCAGCGTACCCCGTTCGCATCATGTAGCGCATGAGGGCATGGCGCGCATTTTTGGATGCCATATCGAGCAGACGGTGCTTTTCGCCACGCTGCGGCCTATGGAGATGGCAGGAACGCTCACGCTTGCCCGCAAGCCACTCCCCCAGCGCCTCCGCATCCTCAAGCTCGACGGAAAGGTTGACCTCAGCTGGAATATCAGCCGTCTCGTCGTAATAGCGCTTAAGAAAGCCCGACTGGAGCTCTTCCTCGTCAACATCAAGACCCTTGTCGAGAATGAACTCGCAGGTGCGAACTGTTCGGCCCTCGCGAACGACGAAGACGCAAGCGGCGGAGATGGTCTCCTCGCGATAGAACCCGATGACATCGATATCGACACTGGAGGGAAAAACGACTTGCTGACGATCGTCCAGACCCCTGATGACCTCCAAACGACGTTTGACGCGTGCCGCGCGCTCAAAGTCGAGCGCCTCGGCGGCATCCGTCATCTCGGAGGTCAGCTCATCGACGACATCCTTGCGATGGCCCGACAAAAAGCGCTCGACACGCTTGACGTTCTTGGCATAGTCTGCCGGGGAAATCGCGCCGATACACGCACCCGGGCCGCGCCCGACATGGTAGTCAAAGCAGGGACGCCCGTTTTGTGCGCAAATCATATTGACGATGTCTTCCTCGCCCTTGTGGGACTCGATGGTACGGCGACAACGACGCCACTCCGCACAGGATGCAGAGCAGATGGGGATAACCTTGCGCAGCGTATCTATCGTCTCACGTGCCGCACGGCTATCGGTATAGGGTCCAAAATAGCGCGTTCCCGGCTTATGACGCTCACGCGTGTATTTGATCGCGGGATACAGGTCGCCCTTTGTAATGGCAATAAAGGGGTAGCTCTTGTCATCCTTGAGGTCGACGTTAAAGTACGGATGGTACTGGCCGATCAGGTTGCGCTCGAGTACAAGCGCCTCATGCTCGGTTTCGACAACGATGTAGTCAAAGCTCGCCACCAGCTGCATCATCAGCGGGATCTTTTGACGCTCATCCTGCAGTGTCACGTATTGACGCATGCGGGCGCGCAGGTTTTTCGCCTTGCCCACGTAGATGACATCGCCCTTGGCATCCTTCCAAAGGTAGCATCCGGGCTGTGTGGGAACGCGCGAAACCTGCTCGGCAAGCGTTGGTATGTTGTCGTGACCGGCCACGCGCACCTACTTGCGACGAAGCAGCGCCGAGACCTCGGGCATCTTAAGGACGACGGCAAGGCCAAAGGTAACAACAAGCGAGGCGACACCCGCAACGCAAACGTAGCCAAGAGTAATCAGAATCGAGCCGCCAAGTGCCCCGACAAAGTGTTCAAGCGCCCACATGACGCCGGCGCCTGCGGCAGCACCTAGGCCACCGAGCAAAAGGCCAAAGAAACCGCCATGTAGGATAGATTTGACCTGAAGGCCACGCAGGCGACGACGCAGCCACCACAGCGAACAGCCGACCAAGATCACGTAGTCGACGACATACGAAAGCGCGATTGCCGGCATACCGAAGCCCAGCACAACGCCAAACAGCAGAACCGAGCCGGCCTGGCCGATGGCGGAATACAGGCAATAGCGGCTATAGGGCTTCATGTCGAGCAAGGCAGAGAAGCTCTTCTGCATCAACACGACCACGCCGTAGAGCGGCAGCGAGAGCGCCAGGTAGACAAGGTACTCGGATACCAGCGCCACGCCGGATTCATCGAACTTGCCAGCACAGTAGATCATATTGAGCGGACGTGCGAAGACAATCAGGTACAGTGCGAACGGAATCAGGAAGAACAGCATCTGGGCGACGCCACGCGAAATGCCCGTGCGAACGCTGTCGTAATCCTTCTCCTGTGCGTCATGAGAGAGCTCGGTATAGAGCGCCGTCGAAAGCGAGGCGGCAATCAGCGCGTAGGGCAGCGTGTACCACAGGCGCGCATAGGCGATGACGGAAGGACCCGTCTCGGGCTGGACCACCAGCGCGGCAGCGTTGGTGATAGAAGTCGAGACAAACATGCACACCGTGGCGAGCAGCGTCGGGATACCGAGCGCAATCGTCTGGCGCAGCGCGGGGTCCTTAAAGTCGATATGGATATGGGGATGCACGCCGTGCTTGCCAAGCGCGGGAATCTGACATGCCATCTGAACAAAGACACCGAGGGTCGTACCGGCCGCAATCAAGATGATGCCGGCACGTTCGCCAAACTGTGCGGACACGGGCGCAAAACCCATAAAGCTCGCAATGACGATCACATTGTTGAGGACCGGGGCAAACGTCGACCAAAAGTAGTCGCGGTGTGCGTTGAGAACGCCCGAGAACACCGAGCCCAAACCATAAAACAGAATCTGGATGGCAAAGAAACGGAACATGAACGCAGCGGTATCCATGCTGCCACCGTCACCCGAAAGGAACGATTGCGTCCAGATAAAGCCCGGGGCGAACACGGTCCCCAGCAACGAAATGCCACCCAGCACTAAAAGCAGAATGCCGAGCAGGTTGCCCACGTACTCGTTCGAGGCCTCGCGACCCTGCTCACGCCTCACGCCCATGTACACGGGCAAAAACGCCGTCACGAGCATGCCACCCATCACGAGTTCGTAGAGCATATTGGGCAGGTTGTTGGCGACCTGATAGGAGGACGAGAGTAGCGACATGCCGATAGCGGCCGCCATTGCCCACGTGCGGATAAAACCGGTGACGCGAGACACGATAGTCAGGATGGTCATAAGCCCGGCGGAACGACCAACCGTGGAGTAGTCCGACGAGCCCATGTCGTCAGTGTCATCTCGCGACGAAGAAGCTTCGGATGAGGGTGTCTGAGGCGCAGATTCTTTTGCAAAATGAGCTCCGCGCTTCAATTCTTCCTGCGGCATCGCTCAGTCCTCTCTCGTAATCGCGGCAACCGTCGCCCCGCAAAATGCAATTAAATCATCGGGTGCAAGCTCGAGCTGATAACCACGCTTGCCTCCCGAAATAAAAATGGTATCCCAAAGGACACACGTCTCATCAATGAGCGTCCGGTAGCGTTTTTTCATACCGACCGGGCTGCAGCCGCCGCGAACGTAGCCAGTCGCCGCAAGCAAATCCTTCACATGCATCATAACCAAGGACTTCTCCCCCGCGGCACGCGCGGCGGACTTTAGATCGAGCTCATCGGCAACAGGGATGCAGCACACGACATGGTCGTTGGACGGCGTCACGCAGACCAAGGTCTTAAATCCTTGACCGGGCTCCTCGCCAAGCTGCTCCGAAATCGCGACCCCCAGGCCCACCGACTCATCGCCATCGTCTTCGTACGTATGTAGAACATAGGAAATGCCGGCGCTTTCCAGCTCGCGCATCGCATTGGTTTTTGGCGTCTTTACAGCCTTTGCCATGACATATCCTTTCCCTCGCATTCGGACGCAACGATTAAGTATATGTCCAATTCGGCTGCATACGTCACTTCGGCACAGCAAGCGCCATCGAATCACAAGGAGTCGATGGCGCCCATAAACTGAATCGCCTATTTATTGAGCATCAAGTTGAGCCTGACGCTCCCGGTCACGCCTGAGCAACGGCGCCAAAAACTTGCCCGTATAACTCTGCGGACAGTCCGCAACCTGCTCCGGTGTGCCCGAAACCACGACGGTTCCGCCGCCGTTACCGCCCTCGGGACCCATATCGATCAGGCGGTCGGCAACCTTGATGACATCAAGGTTGTGCTCAATCACCAGCACCGTGTTGCCCGCATCGACCAAGCGCTGCAGCACATCGAGCAGCTGGCGGACGTCCTCAAAATGAAGACCGGTCGTCGGCTCGTCCAAAATATAGAACGTCTTGCCCGTCTGGCGTCGATGAAGCTCCTTGGCGAGCTTCACACGCTGCGCCTCGCCGCCCGAGAGCGTCGTGGCGGGCTGGCCCAGGCTCACGTAGCCCAAGCCTACATCGTACAGCGTCTGGAGCTTTCGCTTGATCTGCGGGATATTCCCAAAGAAGGCCAGCGCCTCGGTGACGCTCATGTCGAGCACGTCCGAGATGGTCTTGCCACGGTAGGTGACCTCGAGTGTCTCGCGGTTGTAGCGTTTACCGCCGCAAACTTCGCAGGGAACGTAGATATCGGGAAGGAAGTGCATCTCGATCTTAATCTGCCCATCGCCCTTGCACGCCTCACAGCGCCCGCCACTCACATTAAAGGAGAAACGACCCGGCGAGTAGCCGCGCGCCTTCGACTCCGGCGTACTCGCAAACAGCGCGCGAAGATCATCCCACAGGCCGATATAGGTAGCAGGGTTGGAGCGCGGCGTGCGGCCAATCGGCGACTGGTCGATATCGATAACCTTATCGATACACTCGATGCCCTCGATTTTCTTATAAGGACCCACAGGGCGCGTCGAACGGTGAATGACATTCGTAAGGGCAGGCGCAATGGTGTCGGTAACCAGGGAGCTCTTGCCCGATCCCGACACGCCGGTAACAACCGTAAGCGTACCAAACTCGATTTTGGCGGTAACGTTTTTGAGGTTGTTGGCTCGAGCGCCCGTAATTTTAAGGCAGCCGCGACCGGGCTTGCGCCGTTCATCAGGCACCCGGATCATTCGTTTGCCGGTCAGATAAGCGCCCGTCATCGACTCAGGACACGCCATGATATCGGCAGGCGTTCCCGCCGCGACTACGTGTCCGCCGTTGACGCCGGCGCCGGGCCCCATGTCGATCACGTAATCGGCGGCACGGATTGTATCCTCGTCGTGTTCGACGACGATAACGGTATTGCCGATATCGCGCAGGCGCTCGAGCGTCTTGATCAAGCGCTCGTTGTCACGCTGATGAAGACCGATCGAGGGCTCGTCCAGAATATAGAGCACGCCCATGAGACCCGCGCCGATCTGCGTTGCCAGACGAATACGCTGCGCCTCGCCACCGGAAAGCGTCGCCGAGGCACGATCGAGCGTCAGATAGTCGAGTCCAACATCGACCAGAAAACGCAAGCGCTCCAGGATTTCCTTGACGATACGGCCGCCGATAAACTGTTGGCGCTCGGTGAGCTCCAGGCCCTCAAAAAACTCGAGCGATTCACGGCACGACAGGCAACAAACCTCGTAAATGGACTTGCCGCCCACGGTGACGGCGAGCATCTCGGAGCGCAAACGAGCGCCGTGGCAGGTCGAGCACGGCTCCTCGCGAATGTACTTCTCCAGGCGCGCCTTGGTGTTCTCGTTCGTCGTCTCGGTATAGCGTTCGTACAGGATGTTGCGAACGCCCGAAAACTTGGTATCCCACTGGCTGCGACGTCCGTCGAGCTTTTGGTAGTCGACCGAGATCTTCGTATCGCCCAGGCCATCCAAGAATGCACGACGCACGCGAGGGGGCAAGTCCTCCCACGGCGTATCGGCGCTCACCTTAAAGTGTTTGCAGACCGCAGCAAAAATCTGCGGATAGTAGTTCGAATTGCCAAACAGGCTACCAAAGACTCCGTCGGCAATGGACTTCGAGGGGTCCTCGATCAGCGCCTCGGCATCAACGGTTTTCTTAAAGCCCAGGCCGTCGCACTCAGGACATGCGCCATAGGGAGCGTTAAACGAAAAATCACGCGGCTGAAGATCGTCAATGGAGTGTCCATGCTCCGGGCACGCCAAGGCCAACGAATACTCCAGCAGCTCGCCCTCGGTCCCCTCGGGAGCATCACGATCGGGCAGCATGTACACGTTTACATTGCCGTGAGCCAGCGCGGTCGCCTGCTCAACAGACTCGGCGATACGGCCCAGAGAATTCTCACGGATCACGATGCGATCGACCACGACCTCGATATCGTGCTTGAATTTCTTATCCAAATCGATCGGATCGTCGAGCGAGCGCACTTCACCGTCGACACGCACGCGGCTAAAGCCCTCGGCGCGAAGGTCCTCAAACAGTTTGGTGTACTCGCCTTTTCGCCCGCGCACCACCGGTGCCAGCACAAACGCGCGGCGGCCCTCCCCCGCCGCCAAGACCTTGTCGGCAACCTGGTCGGTCGTCTGGCGCTCAATGACGCGGCCGCATTCGGGACAGTGCGGGGTGCCCACACGGGCGAACAGCAGGCGCAGATAGTCATAAATCTCGGTTACGGTGCCAACCGTCGAGCGAGGGTTTTTAGACGTCGTCTTTTGGTCGATCGACACCGCCGGCGAAAGGCCGTCGATTGAATCCAAGTCGGGTTTGTCCATCTGGCCCAAGAACTGGCGCGCATAGCTCGAAAGACTCTCGACGTATCGACGCTGGCCCTCGGCATAGATAGTGTCAAATGCCAGCGAACTCTTGCCCGAGCCAGAAAGACCGGTAATGACCACGAGTTGGTCACGCGGAATGGAAACATCGATATCACGGAGGTTGTGCTCACGAGCGCCGCGAATAACGATAGAAGAATCAGACATGGAAGCTCCTTGCCTCCTATTGCATCGAATCATACTGTCGATGAGTTTAGCGCACTCGACGCGCACAGATGTTCGTAATACAAGATTCGCAGACCTTTAGCTTTGCGTATCGGGTGCTTTGTTTCTCGAAATGCCGTGGAAAGGTTACAGTAATCTACTACTGAACTTAATTTGCCGTAACAGAGGAACGTCCATGACCGAAGATATCCCCCTTGAAATCACTTCGAGCGACATGGCCAATCTGCCCATATTCATCGCCGTCCTTATCGTGGCCACCGTCGTCGTGCGCGTGTATTTTTCAATCAAACACAATGAAAAGCCGCCCATTGCCCGCGTCTTTTGGTGCGCGACGCTCCTCATCCCGCTCGGCGTGGTAGCTGCATGGATTACGAATCAATTGCTCGTAAATGAGGACAGTTCCCTATGGGTCCTTTCTTATTCGGCGCTCGGTGCTGCCGCCGTCATACTTCTTGTCGAGCCCTTGGTTTCGGGACTTATTGACCAAACCGATCTTGAGACGGGAACGGTTGCCTGTATTTGCCGTGACATCCTTGTCATCGCCGCTGTTTCAGCGCTCTCGTTCGTTTCGCTCGAAATTGCCTGCAACGAAACGTTCTATCACATTCCCGCCAACTCATTCGGGTTTTCCGTCGGGCTGCTCGCGACGGTTCTGCTCTCCCTTTATCTGCTGGGACAGCGTCATGGGGGCGTCATGGCCCTCGTGCCCGTCGTCTGTTGCATCCTTGGCATTGCCGAGCACTTCGTCATAACGTTTAAAGGCGAAGCCATCCTGCCAAGCGATATCTTGGCCCTTGGCACTGCAATGGAAGTGAGCGAGGGATACGAGTTTACCTTTACCGCCGGAATCGTAACCTCTCTCGCCCTGCTGGAGATTTCCCTGGGGCTTCTTTCGCTTATCCGACCGCGAAAGCTCCGTACGCCCACCCATGTCTTCCCCGCAATCGCCGCTAACCTCTGCGCTTTTCTGCTAGTGACCGTTGTGGGGCTCTCGGGCTTTTCCAGCATCGACTTGGAGCAGGCGCTGGATTTTGGATTTGACCGTTGGCAGCCCATCACCACGTATGCGTCTCAGGGTTTTATCACTTCGTTCACCGAAATGGTCAACGAGTTGCCTATTGAGAGGCCCGAAGACTATACGCCCGATGAGGCGCAGAGCATCGAGCAGGAGCTCGCCGCCACCTACGACAGCACGTATGGCTCGAGCGAGCAGCGCGCGGCGGCCGTTGCCCAGTTCAATGAAATCAAGCCGACGATTGTTGCCGTCATGAACGAGAGTTTTAGCGACCTTTCGTGCTTTGAGCAGCTCCAGGCGGCCGGGTACACCGGCCCCGCATTCTACAACTCGCTTCCCGACACACTTGTTCGCGGCACCATGCTCGCTTCGGTCGCCGGTGGCGGAACGGCGAACTCCGAATTCGAATTTTTGACCGGAGCGACAACGGCCTTTGTCGGATTAGGCAAAATCCCCTATCAGCTATATCAGATGAATGGTGTCAACAGCCTGGCAAAGGACCTTAAGGAGCTTGGGTATACCGCTACCGCTATGCACCCGCAAAACCCCGTCAACTACCATCGAGATAAAATCTATCAGCAGCTGGGCTTTGGAGACTTTCTTTCGATCGGCGATTTCGAAGGTGCGCCCTGTTACCATGCCGGCGTATGCGACTACGCCACCTACGACAAGATACTCGACCTGCTTAGAACCGACGAAGCCCCACAGTTCATCTTTGACGTCACGATGCAAAATCACGGCGGCTACGACTATGGCACCGTTCCCGCCGAGGAGCTGACAAACTATTGGGTCGAGGGAGCCAGCGAGGGCGCCAATAGCGCGCTCAACACCTATCTTACCTGCATCAACGCATCCGACCGGGACCTCGAGTACTTTATCAACGAGCTCCGCAATATCGGCAGACCGGTTGTCCTTGTCTTTTTTGGCGACCATCAGCCGAGCGCCGCAACGACTCTCAACGACGAGCTGTACCCTCAGGAAGATACGGCAAGCCACGCTTTCCGTATCTATCAGTCGACATATTTCGTCTGGGCTAACTATGAAATCGCCGGCAATACCGAGCTCAACGTCTACGACACCGTCGGGGCAAACGAGATTGCAGCCATTACCCTTAATAAGATCGGCGCCCCGCTCACCGACTATCAAAAGGCTCTGCTTGCAACAAGGTCAGATGTGCCCACCATCAATGTCGCCGGCTACCTTGGTGCCGACGGGCTGCGCTACGACTTGGAATCTGAAGACAGCCCATACGCCTCGACGATCGACAAGCTGCAGCGCATGCAATACCTCGAGTTCGCCAGCAAAGTTCAGTAAGCCCGCCCATTCGCTTGGACCCATCGTATTGCAAGCACGCTCGGCCCAAATGCATCGCAAATGACTCCCGCTCGCAAACGAGGGTACAATGACGCTCGTGTCACATCACGGGGCTCCGGCCCCAACATATACAAAGGAGTCATACATGGGTTGCGAGCACGCACAGGCCGCCGGCGGACAAACGTCGCCGTCGCAATTTGAGGAGAACACACTGTCCGAGGTCAAACGCGTCATCGCCGTGCTTTCCGGCAAGGGCGGTGTCGGCAAGTCGTTTGTCACCGGTGCCATCGCCACCGAGCTTGCCCGCCACGGCCACAAGGTCGGCGTCCTCGATGCCGACATCACCGGTCCCTCTATCCCCAAAATGTTCGGTATGAGCGGACGCCACGTCCATGCCCTTGGCAACCTCATGCTGCCCGAAATCTCCGAGCACGGCGTCAAGGTCATGAGCTCCAACCTTCTGCTCCAAAACGAGACCGACCCCGTCCTTTGGCGCGGTCCGGTCATCGCAGGCGCCATTAGGCAGTTCTGGAGCGAGACCTCGTGGGGCCCCATCGACTACCTGCTGGTCGACATGCCTCCGGGAACAGGCGACGTCGCGCTCACCGTCTTCCAGTCGCTGCCCGTCGACGGCATCGTCATCGTCACGAGCCCGCAGGATCTGGTCTCGATGATCGTCGCCAAGGCGGTCAACATGGCCGAGAAGATGAACGTCCCCATTCTGGGCATTGTCGAGAACATGAGCTATATTGAGTGTCCCGACTGCGGCAAGAAGATCGAGGTCTTTGGCAAGAGCAAGCTCCCCGAGGTCGCAGAGCGCTATAACCTCGACATCTTGGGCCAGCTTCCCATTAATCCGGCACTCGCCGAGGCCTGCGATAAGGGCGAGGTCGAGACCGCACTGCCCGATGGCATGTTGCCCAAGGCAGTCTCTGCCGTCGAGGCCATTACCCCGCACGAGACCGACGAGGCCTAAGTGAACACGAGCGCCTTCTATGACGTCCTGGTAATCGGCGGCGGGGCTTCAGGCCTCGCCGCCGCCATTACGGCCGCACGCGCTGGCAAAAGCGTCTGCATCGTTGAGCGCGATGTCGCCTGCGGCCTTAAGCTCCTTGCGACCGGCAACGGCCGCTGCAACCTCTCCAACGAATCGATTGATCCACAGCGGTATAACCACCCCGCATTCGTTGAATCCGTTATGGGCCCCCGGCCCGAACAAGAGCTTATGGGTTTCTTCTCCTCGCTGGGCATCATGACAACCTCCGAGGAAGGCCGACTGTACCCGCGCTCCCTTCGCGCCGAATCGGTGCGCGACGCGCTTCTCAACGTTTGCGACCGCCTAGGTATCACCTTAATCTGCGGAGCCAACGTTGCCTCGGCGCACAAAGCTTCCGAAGGCTGGGCACTCCAAATAGACCGTCCAGCGCGGGCGCTCAAGGCAAAAAAGCACGACGACCGAAAATCGGAGCTCCGCTCGCTTCGGAAAGCGCTCGCCGATGTCCCTCGCAAGAACGAGGCCCTGCAGGCACATGCCGTAATTATCGCTACGGGTGGCAACCCCACTGGTATCGCCGATACGTTTCGCCTCCCCCTCACTTCGCTGCGTCCCATCCTCTGCCCCGTATCGGCAACGGTCGTCGGCGATCGGGCGGCACTCAAGACGTTGGATGGCCTGCGCGTCCGCGCCCGCTTGACGCTCGCCCGCAATCATAATGAGCTCTGGCACGAAGACGGTGAAGTCCTGTTTCGAGCCTTCGGCATCTCGGGCGTCGCTGTCTTCAACCTCTCCCGTCGTATCCAGCGCGGCGATACGATCCTGCTCGACGTTTTCCCCGACCTCTCCAAAGACGAGCTGCTCGATATGCTCAACCGGCGCGTTGAGTTGCTCGGCGGCTTTTCGCCCCGCGATCCCCGTTGGCTCGACGGCATGCTCGCCCCGCAACTCTCCCGCGTCGTCTGCACGACGTTCGAGCAGTGCCATCCAGGCTCCAACGATGTCATCCACCTGGTCTCGATCCTCAAGCACTTTAAGTTGCTCGTCGAGGGAACAGCCGAGGAGCGCTCGGCGCAGGTCACGCGTGGTGGCGTATCTGTCGAGAGCATCTCAACACCCAGTCTACGCGCGCTCAGCGTTGTCGACGCCCCGCTTTACGTCTGCGGCGAAGCGCTCGACATCGACGCCGATTGCGGAGGCTTTAACCTTGCGTGGGCCTGGCTCTCGGGCATTCGCGCTGCAAGCAGCCTGTAGCCGCGCAGTTTATAATCAAAAACGCATTCGGGCCGTCTGGGATACCGGACGGCCTCTTTCTTGCCTCTAAGGAGACCTCGATGATCGAAATCACCCAAGTCAACGCGTCGCTCGATGAAGCCGGCGATGAAAATGCCTGCCTCATTGTTGGCAAGCGAGTCGCCAAGCGCGTCCTACGTTGCAAGGACTCCGAGATCAAGTCCATCGAGCTCCACCGCAAGTCAATCGACGCTCGCAAAAAACGAGACGTCCATTTTATCCTGAGCTTTCGTGTTGAGCTGACTAGTCCCCACCTCGAGCGAGAAGCGGTCGACAGCGTCGCCGAGCGTGACCGCTCGCGCGTACGCGCGATAGAGGACGATGGGCCCTCATTCCCCTCCCCCGTCTCCGACGCACCTCAAGAATGCCCTGTCGTTGTCGGCGCCGGATGCGCTGGCCTTTTCGCTGCACTCACCCTTGCCGAAGCGGGTCTTAAGCCCTTGCTCATCGAGCGCGGCGACCCAGCATTTCGCCGCTCGCATGCGATCGATCTCTTTCTAAAGGAGCGCATCCTCGACCCCGAGAGCAATATCCAGTTTGGCCTGGGCGGCGCGGGGACCTTCTCGGACGGCAAGCTCAATACGGGAACCAAAAATCCCGCCCATCGCCTTATCCTCGAAACCTTCGTCGAGGCGGGCGCGCCCCGCGATATTCTGTGGGATGCCAAGCCGCACATTGGCTCCGACATCCTTCCCACGGTTGTCACCGCTATATCCCAGCGCATCGAGCAGCTCGGAGGTGTCGTCCGTTATCGAACAAAGCTCGTCGACATTCACATCGACGCGTCTGGCGCCATTACCGGTATTGATGTCCAATCGTCCCAAGACGCCGCTTGCGAGCCAATCGAGACAAAGCACCTCGTCCTCGCCTGCGGGCATTCTGCTCGCGATATTTTTGAGCTCCTTAAGGACCACAACGTGGCCCTCGCACAAAAGACCTTTGCCATGGGCGTTCGCATCGAGCATCCGCAGCGCGACATCGATCGAGCCCAATATGGAGCCTCGGCGGGACATCCAGCGCTCGGGGCGGCCCCTTACAAACTTGTTGCCCATCTTCCCAACGGCCGCAGCGTGTTCTCGTTTTGCATGTGCCCCGGCGGACAGGTTGTCGCCGCCTCTTCCGAGCAGGGCCACCTGTGCGTCAACGGCGCTAGCCTCAATGCCCGCGACGGACGCAACGCAAATGCCGCCTTGCTCGTTAACGTCACGCCTGAGGACCTTCCCAACGATGACCCGCTCGCCGGCATCGAGCTCCAGCGTGCCTGCGAGGCGGCCGCCTATCGCCTGGGCGGTTCCAACTGGAACGCACCGGCACAACTCGTCGGAGATTTCCTCGCAGGACGCGCCAGCAAGGCGCCCGGAAAGGTAAAGCCCACCTATCCGCTCGGTGTGACCTGGACGGCAATTGACGAAGCCCTGCCGCAGCATATCGTCGAGTCGCTCCGCCTGGGACTTCCCCTACTCGGAAAAAAGCTACGAGGCTACGACCGTCCCGATGCCGTTCTTACCGGCGTGGAGACTCGTTCGAGCTCACCTGTCACTGTCACCCGAGACCGAACGTGCCATGCCGTGTCGACCCCGGGCCTCTACCCTTGTGGTGAGGGAGCTGGATATGCTGGCGGCATCATGAGCGCGGCCACCGACGGCATCCGTTGTGCCGAAGCCCTGATCGCAGACCTCTAGCGCACGAATTCCAGCGCGCAAAAGACACAGGCCCCGAGCTCCACAGGGAAATCGGGGCCTGTTCGCTATTTCTTAAACCGTGCACCCTGGCGTTTTCTGCCCGATGCGAACGTGGAACCCTTGCGGGCCTGCGAACGTAAGCGCTCGATCGTCTCGTCCTCAGACGCGCCCTCGAGCATCGCCCGAATCTGAACGACGGCATCGCGCAGGCGCGCCGCCTCCTCAAAGTCCATGGCGGCAGAAGCGTTGCGCATATCCTCTTCCATGGTTTCGACGATCCGCACAAGCTCGTCATGCGGCAGTTCTTCCAACTGCTCCGCAAGTGTCTGCTCGGGTGCCACCGTTTCCGGCACGCCGCCCTCGCCCGACTCATCGGGCGTATAGAATGCGCCATGGCCAAGGGAGTCGCCCTTCGAGCGCCCCTTGGAACCCACGGTTTTTTCGGCCTCGGCAATAAAACTTGAGATGTCGTTGATGGCCTTGCGCACTGTCTTGGGCACAATGCCATGCTCTTCGTTATATGCCATCTGAATCTCACGACGGCGCTGCGTCTCCTCGATGGCCTCTTTCATCGAATCGGTCACAACGTCTGCATACATGATGACTTCGCCATCGGCGTTACGGGCCGCACGGCCAATCGTCTGAATCAGCGAACGGCGGTTGCGCAAGAAGCCTTCCTTATCGGCATCGAGAATTGCCACCAGTGAGACCTCGGGAAGATCCAAGCCCTCGCGAAGCAGGTTGATGCCAACGAGAACATCGATCTTGCCCTCGCGCAGCGTTCGCAGGATCTCGACACGGTCCATTGTCGCCGTATCAGAATGCATGTAATTGACCTTAATGCCCGCATCAAGCAGATGGTCGGTCAGGTCCTCGGCCATGCGCTTGGTCAACGTGGTCACCAGCACGCGCTCCTTGCGGGCAACGCGCTCGCGAATCTCGTCCTCAAGATCGTCAATCTGACCGCGAACCGGACGCACATCGATCTTGGGATCGAGCAGACCGGTCGGACGAATAATCTGCTCCACGTCGTTTTGGCTCACCCGCAGCTCGTAATCGCCCGGCGTGGCCGAAACATAGATAAACTGGGGTATCCTTGCCTCAAACTCATCGAAACGAAGCGGGCGGTTATCGAGCGCCGAGGGCAGGCGAAAACCGTGTTCCACCAGCGTCACCTTACGCGAGCGGTCACCTTCGTGCATGCCGCGAATCTGCGGCACCGTCACATGGCTCTCATCGATGATGCAGAGCATATCCTTGGGAAAGTAATCGATTAGGGTAAACGGCGGCTCACCCGGCTTGCGACCGTCCAGATGACGCGAGTAGTTCTCGATGCCGTTGCAAAAGCCCATCGTCTCGAGCATCTCAAGATCATAATCGGTGCGCTGCTGCAGACGCTGCGCCTCGAGCAACTTGTCGGTCGCCTTGAGCTCCGCCACGCGCTTCTCGCACTCTTCGCTGATCGATTTCAGAGCCGCCTTGACCTTCGGCTTCTCGGTCACGTAGTGCGATGCCGGCCATACGGGGATGGCCTCGTACTCACGCAGCATTTCACCGGTGACCTCATCGATCTCGGCAATCAGCTCGACCTCGTCGCCAAAGAACTCAAACCGCAACGGATGCTCGGCATAAGGCGGATACACGTCGACAACATCGCCGCGCACGCGGAACGTGCCGCGTGCAAGGTCATAGTCATTGCGATCATATTGAATGTCGATAAGTGCATGGATAAAGTCATCGCGCTCGAGCGGCACCTTCTTGTCGACGTTTGGAGCCAGACCCGCATAGTCCTCAGGAGAGCCAATGCCATAGATACACGAGACCGATGCGACAACGATCACATCGCGTCGAGAGAGCAGCGATGCGGTCGCCTGATGTCGCAGCATCTCAACCTCTTCGTTAATCGAGGAGTCTTTCTCGATATATGTATCGCTTTGCGGCACATACGCCTCGGGCTGATAGTAGTCGTAGTACGAGACGAAGTAGACCACAGCGTTGTTGGGAAAGAACTCTTTGAGCTCGCTCGCAAGCTGAGCGGCGAGCGTTTTATTCGGAGCCATGACCAGCGTCGGCTTTCCCAGGGCCTCAATAGTCTTTGCCATCGTGAAGGTCTTGCCCGAACCAGTCACGCCCAGCAAAACCTGATAGCGGTCTCCGTCCCTCACGCCCTGCACAAGCGACTCAATGGCCTTAGGCTGGGAACCGGCAGGCTCATAGGGAGACACGACCTTAAACGGCACGTCAGAGCCTTCAACGCCAAAGCGCTTAAGTTCACCACCAACGCGCTCTACTTCAAATTCCGCCATGGATACTCCTAACTCATATATCTGCAGTATACGCAGGCGGCAGGCATAGTCCTATACGAACCGATCGGGATAGAGGGTCTTGTAGCGAACCCAGGCATTATTGACACGAATCAGATACGCCTGC
>DBFZQW010000064.1:0-6975 GCA_048521445.1 Collinsella sp.
CGCTCTTCTTCTTTCCGGACATGCCGTCCTCCGATCTCCCGGGGCCGGCCGATCCGGCCCTCAGGGTATCGGGTTCCCACATTCATCCGCACATGTGCGGATGAATGTGGGAGGTGTTCGGATAAAGTTGATAATCAAGGCTGGCGGGCCGACATCTACCGTTCGCCAGCCCGATGGTCCCCGGGGCGGGGAGAGCGCTATAATGCATTCTGCATCTTGGATTGTTACTCCTGTGTGGAGGCATGCCCAAGAGCAATACAACACGGATTGTTACGTAAGGCATGACCGCAATAGCACTGCTATTGGCTATCATGCCTTTTTCTGTGAGTGTTCTTGAAAGGAGGTTCACCATGCTTGCAATTAAAAAGCTTAACAACAACGCGGTTCTTTGCCGTGACGGACAGGGGCGAGATGTCATCGCCATGGGCAGGGGCGTCGGTTTCGGCGGAGATTTTCCTCGAGAGCTCCCTCTTTCTAAAATCGAGCATACGTTTTACGACATTGATCCTAAAGGACAAGATGTCATGAGGGATCTTCCCTCGGATATCGTGATGTTTGCGGCGAAAGTTATGGACATCGTTGCCAACGAACTGCCCTACGACCTCTCGACCAATGCGACGCTGTTCATGGCTGATCACCTGTCGTTTGCCGTTGCGCGAGCCCAAAAGGGGGTCCGCATCGCGATGCCTCTTGCCTATGAAGTGCGGGAGACGTATCCGAAGGAATACAAGGCTGCCCAGTTTATCGTCATGCGACTCGAGAAGGAGCTCGGAGAGCGGCTTCCCAAGGATGAGATTGCCAGTATTGCGATGAATCTCGTGAACGCACGGGTTGTTGAAGCCGTCAAAGCCACGGCCGAGCCCGCAAAGCAGTTCGACGATATGCTCGAGGACGTTATCGAGATTCTCGAAAGCGATTTCCGCATTATTGTCGACCGCGATTCCTTTGATTTCACCCGCTTCGCCACGCATCTGCGGTACCTGTTCAAGCGCATTCAAGCCGGCGAGTCGCTGAACAGCGCCAACATGCAGATGTACAAGAACTTTCGTGAGGAGTTTCCGCAGTTGGCAGAGTGCGTGAAGCATATCGGTTCCTATTGTCGTGAAACGTGGGACGCCACGCTCTCCGAGGAGGAGGAACTCTATCTGATGATCCATCTCAACCGGATCATCTCCAAAAAAGGATTGTAACCCGTAGCCATTCGGGGCATGACCTTTGCCGATTCGAACAGTAAGCCAAGATTGTGCAAAGGAGCCAATGATGGCAAATTACAAAAAGGTGGCAGAGCAGATTCTCTCCACTGTGGGCGGGGCGGAAAACGTGGCTTCGGTTACGCATTGCATGACGCGCCTGCGCTTCAACCTCAAGGATGAAAGCCTCTCGAATGATGAGAAGCTTGAGGACATCTCGTCTATCATCAGCGTCGTGCACGCCGGAGGGCAGGTGCAGCTGGTGGTCGGGCCCACGGTCGACAAGGTCTACGACGAGGTTTGTAAGCAGGGCGGATTCGAGGTCACGGTATCGATTGACGAGGAACTCGATGGCCCTCAGCTTAGCTGGAAGGAGCGCTTGGCGCCCAAGCACCTCTTCAATCAGCTGCTCGATGCCGTGAGCGGCGCTATCACCCCGATCCTTCCGATCTTTTGTGTCGCCGGTATCTTCAAGATGCTCGTTATTCTGTTTGGGCCCGAAGGCGCCGGTTTTATGTCCGAAACGAGCGACCTGTATCGGATCCTTTCCCTGGTGGGCGATGCGGCGTATTACTACTTCCCGGTGTTTGCCGCCTATAGCTCGGCTAAGAAGTTCAAAACGAGTCCTGTGCTGGCACTGCTCATCGCTGTTGTGATGATTTATCCCGACATGCTCGCTATTGTTGAGGACGGAAAGCCTTTCAGCGTCTTCGGCATCCCCATGCAGCTCGTCAACTACACCCAGGCTGTTCTTCCGGTCATCTTGATCACCTGGGCCCAGTCCTATGTTGAGCGCTTCTTTAAGAAGATCTCGCCTGATATGTTGCGCATTCTGATCGTACCCGTGGGTACGGTGCTCGTGATGTTGCCGGTCGCGCTGTGCCTCTGCGGCCCTGCCGTCCAATTTGTCATGGGCCTTGTGGCCGATTTCATCATTTGGCTCGCCTCTGTTGCCGGTCCCGCTGCGACCGCGGTTATCGGCGCATTCTGGAATCTGATCATCGCCACCGGCATGCACGTGCCGATCTATACCGCCATATTGCCCGCCGCGCTCCAGAACGGTTACGACGCCATCTTATACCCCGGCACCGCGGTTGTAGCCTACACCACGCTTGCCATCGCGCTCGCCTATGGCCTGCGCGCTAAGGGCAAGGAGAGTCGAGCCACGGGCTGGAACTTGTTCATCACCTATGCCTTCGGTCGCGTGAGTGAGCCCATCATCTACGGCATCCTGTTTCGCGACAAGAAGGCTCTTGCCTGGAACATGATTGGTGGTGCTGTCGGTGGTCTGCTGGTAAGCCTTCTTCATGCCAACGTCTATATCTTCACTGGCGTTGGTTTCCCATGGATGAACGTGCTCATGTTTGCTCAGGATATCATCCCTGGCACCATCGGGTGTCTTGCTGGCGGTGCCGTGACGTTTGCGTTGGCGATGATTTTTGGATTTGAAGGACAGGAGAAGATGCCGTTGAAGTCCAAGAGCGGCGATTCTGAGGCCGTTGAATCCGTCGAGGCATAAGAGGCTACTACACAAATATGCTCCCCAGCCGTTGCGCGGTCCGACCCCTTGGCCGCGCAACGGTACTGTGCTGTTGCGCGGCACTTGCCGAGTCCGTTGCGTTCGACAGTGTGGGCCGGGAATTTGATAGAAAGGACGACACCATAATGTTTAGAGAAGATTTTTTATGGGGCGGGGCTCTGGCTGCAAACCAGTGCGAGGGAGGATGGAACGAAGGCGGTCGCGGTTTAGCCAATTCCGACATGCTGCCGTTTGGCGATCAACGCATGGACGTCATGCGGGGAGACCTTGATCCGCGTGCGTTGGCACCCGACAGCTTCTATCCCGCTCGCAAGGGCATTGATTTTTACCATAGGTACAAGCAGGATATTGAACTGTTTGCCCAGATGGGTTTTAAATGCCTGCGCTTATCAATCGCCTGGAGCCGCATTTTTCCCAAAGGAGACGAAGCCGAGCCCAATGAAGAAGGCCTTGCCTTTTACGAGGATGTTTTTAGGACGTGTCGCGCGCATGACATTGAGCCTTTGGTGACGCTCAACCACTATGATGTCCCCATGCATCTCGTCGATGCGTATGGCGGATGGCGCGATCGCAGGTTGGTCGACCTGTTCGAGCGATATTCGCGTACCGTGTTCGAGCGCTATCGGGGATTGGTCAATTATTGGCTGACCTTTAACGAGATCAACATCATGACGCAGGCGTGCTTTATGGCGGCGGGGATCATCTTCGAGCAAGGGGAGAATCGCTATGCAACGGTTCACACGGCCGTGCACCATGTATTGGTTGCGAGCGCCCGTGCGGTCGGGGCGTGTCATGAACTGTGCCCTGGGGCGAAGATCGGTTGCATGCTCAACGCAGGTGTCTTCTATCCGGCTACATGTGATCCGGACGATGTGCTGGCTGCGCAGGCTGAGAATCGCAGCCATTACATGTTTACCGACGTCCAGGTGCGCGGTGCGTACCCGAGCTATGTTCTCAAGGAATACGCCCGCCATGGTTTTGAGGTGCCCTATCGGGATGATGACCGCGAAGTACTGGCTGCAAACCTGGTCGATTTCGTCTCGTATTCGTATTACTCGACGCGCGTCGCAAAAGCGCATGCGGAAGGTCAGTTCGATTCGAACCTTCTTCGCTCGGCGCCTAATCCGTATCTAAAACAGGAGCCTTGGGGGAGGTTTATCGACCCCAAAGGGCTGCGCGTCACCATGAATGAAATCTGGGATCGCTATCAAAAGCCGCTGTTCATCGTCGAAAACGGTTTGGGTGCTCCTGATGTGCCGGAAGATTCGGGTGAAATAGAAGACGACTATCGAGTTGAATACCTGCGGGCCCACATCGAGGCGATGAGGGAGACCGTCGAGCTCGACGGGGTGGAACTCATGGGATATACCTGTTGGGGCCCGATCGATTTGGTTTCGGTCGCCACAGGACAGATGCGTAAGCGCTACGGGTTTATCTATGTCGATCGAGACGATAGCGGTGCGGGCTCGTTTGAGAGACGTAAAAAGAAAAGCTTCGAATGGTACCGACGCGTAATAGCAAGCAATGGCGAAGACCTTGCGTAATAACGTTAAGATGGACAAATGCGCCCGTTGGGGGAATAGTCGGGCCACTTCGCTTGACAACAGGCTAAACTAGCTATTAAACATTTACTATTCTGTTTAGATTGAATTTGCGGTCGTTTAGTTGCCGAGCCACGGGGCGGTCAAGCCACGATGCTCGGCCGCGACCGATGCTAGGGGGAACGATGGCTAAAGCAAGCGTCCGCGAGATCAGCCGCATTACCGGCTTTTCGCCCGCAACCGTGTCCAACGCGCTCAACCGCAAGCGCAGCGTGAGCGAGGAGACCGCCAAGGTCATCCTGGAGTGCGCGCAGTCGCTTGGCTATCAGCAGTCGACGCAGCTCGAGAGCATCCAGTTTGTGCTTGCGCGCAAGACGGGCGCCATCCTGGACGAGAGCACCTTCCATCCCGCGGTCATCGAGGGCGTGGAGCGCCAGGCGCGTCGCCACGGCATGAGCACGAGCTTTGTCTCGCTCGACTTTAGCGACCTGGACGCCGTGCGCCCGCAGGTCGAGGGCCTGATCGCCGACCCGTCGGCCGCCATCGTGCTGATGGGTACCGAGCTGGGTGAGGAAGACTATGCCTTGTTCGCCAACGCTGCCGCCCACTTGATCGTGCTCGATGGCTGGAGCGATCGTCAGTACTTCGATGCCGTAGTCATTGCCAACACCGACTCGGTGCTGCGCGCCGTGGACTACCTTATCGAGAAGGGTCACAAGCAAATCGGCTATCTGGCAGGCGACCTTCGCATCCGCAACTTTAAGGATCGCGAGCGCGGCTATCGCCAAGCGCTTGAGGATGCGGACCTTGAGGCCAACCCGACATGGCGCGTCACATTGGGCACCACGCTCGAAGGTGCTTATCGCGACATGGGCGCATGGCTCGACAGCGTCTCGCGCGACGACCTGCCGACGGCTTTCTTTGCCGAAAACGACGTGCTCGCCGTAGGCGCCATGCGCGCGCTGAACGAGCACGGCATACGTGTCCCCGAGGATGTCTCAATCATCGGCTTTGACGATCTGTCTTTGGGCGCCTTCTCCAATCCGCCGCTCACCACGGTGCACGTTCCCAAGCACGAGGTGGGCGAGATCGCGGTGCGCCGCCTGGTGGGCAACATCCGCAATCCCAAGAGCTATACCTGCAAGACGGCCGTATCGACCTATTTTGTCGAGCGCCAAAGCGTGCGTGAGATCTAGGCAAAGGCAACGCTGGGCCGTAGGGAGGCAAAGCTCGCTAAGGCAGCCATACATAACGCTACTAAGAGAGGGTCCTTTGGGCCCTCTTTTTGATGCCCTTGTATGTTCAGTTTGTTTACATACCGTTTAGGCTGATTTCTCTACCGTCTACGGGTATTTCGCGTTAAACTTCTAAACAGTAGAGTAAAACATTTAGTAAACAGAACAAAACGAAACATGCGTCTGTTTACTGAACATGTGATTAGGGGAGGACGTACATGGACAAGATCAAGCTCGGCTTTGTGCCCACGCGCCGCAGTATCTTTAGCGCGCCGGACGCAATCAAGTATCGCGGCCTGACGGCTGATCGCCTGCGCGAGATCGGCGTCGACATCGTGGATATCGACGACATCAATGAAGAGGGCCTGCTGTTCGACGACAGCCATATCGAGCCCATCGTCAAGAAATTCCGCGCCGAGGGCGTCGACGGAATCATGCTGTGCCACGCCAACTTTGGCACCGAGTACGTTTGTGCTCGCCTTGCCCGCGAGCTCGGCCTGCCCGTGCTGCTGTGGGGCCCGCGCGACGAGCGCCCCGAGCCCGACGGCACACGTCTGCGCGATAGCCAGTGCGGTCTGTTCGCCACCGGCAAGGTCCTGCGCCGCTTCCAGGTTCCCTTCACCTATATGACCAACTGCCGCCTGACCGACCCCGAGTTCGAGCGCGGCGTCTGGGACTTTTTGGCCGTTTGCAACGTGGTCAAGACCTTCAAGCAAACCCGCATCCTGCAGATGGCCACCCGTCCGTTCGACTTCTGGTCGACCATGTGCAACGAGGGCGAGCTGCTCGAGAAGTTCAACATCCAGCTTTCGCCTATCCCCATGACCGAGCTTGTCCAGGCTGTGCGCGACGCCCAGGCCGACGAGCAGGCCATGGCCGCCATGCTTGCCCACATCAACGACAGCTTTGAGATCTGCATCCCCGAGGACAAGGTCCCCGCGGTCGCCGGTCTTGCCATCGCCATGAAGCGCCTGGTCGAGAAGTATGGCTGCAACGCCGGTGCCATTCAGTGCTGGAACGCTCTGCAGGACGAGCTGGGCATTATGCCCTGCGCCGCCAACGCCATCCTCAACGAGATGGGCATTCCTATCGTATGCGAGACCGATATCCACGGCGCCATTACCGCGCTGATGGTCGAGGCCGCCGACCTGGGCCGTCACCGCGGCATGTTCGCCGACTGGACCGTGCGCCATCCCGATAACGAGAACGGCGAGTTGCTGCAGCACTGCGGCCCCTGGCCCTGCAGTTGCGCGGCCGTCAAACCCAAGCTCACTTACCCGCTGGCTTTCGATCACCCTGGCGCGCTGACGGCCGAGGCCAAGCACGGCGACCTCACCCTTGCCCGCTTTGACGGCGACAACGGCGAGTACTCGCTGCTGCTGGGCAACGCCCGCGGCATCGACGGCCCGGCCGGCATGGGCACCTATCTGTGGGTCGAGGTCGAGAACCTCAAGCGCCTCGAGGCCAAG
>DBFZQW010000065.1:0-5058 GCA_048521445.1 Collinsella sp.
CAGACAAACCATCCACGGCATTGCAAATGAACACATAACGGATCAGGCAAGCGGTCGGGCCAAAATGCGTCGACCGTCCTGCCCACTCCAGCAGTCCCACCCCGCGCGCGGCTAGCGCCCGTCGCCGCCGAGCAGCGCCAGGACATCCTCGCGCGTGAACAGTGCCGACGAGATGCCGTCGCCGCCGAGCACGCTGTTGACCAGATCGCGCTTGGACTCCTGCATCTGCATAATGCGCTCCTCGATCGTGTCCTTGGCGATGAGCTTGTACACGGTCACGGTATGTTGCTGGCCAATACGGTGTGCACGGTCAGTCGCTTGGTCCTGCGCCGCCACGTTCCACCACGGGTCGTAGTGGATGACCACGTCGGCAGCCGTCAGGTTAAGGCCCACGCCGCCCGCCTTAAGCGAAATCAAAAAGACCGGAACCTCGCCCGCTTGGAACTGCGCGACCATCTTGGCGCGGCTCTCCTTAGACGAAGCGCCCGTGAGCTTAAGGAAGACGATGTCCTCCTTGGCCAAGCGCTTACCGATGATATCGAGCATACCCGTAAACTGGCTGAACAACAGGATGCGATGTCCGCCGTCGTGGGCGCCGTGCACGAGCTCCATGCACGTATCGAGTTTGGCGCTCCCCGCCTTGTAATCCTCGTAGTGTAGACGCGGGTCGCAGCAGATCTGGCGCAGCTTGGTGAGCTCGGCGAGCACCTTGAGCTTGTCTTTCTTAAACTCGGATGACTCGCGGTGCTGCACCTGTTGGGCGATACGGTCCTGGTTGGCCAGGTAGAGCTTGCGCTGCTCGCCGGTGAGCTGCGCCATGACCGTATCCTCGATCTTCTCGGGCAGGTCGGCCACCACGTCTTCCTTGACACGGCGCAGCACAAACGGCGACACGAGCGCTTGCAGGCGAGCGGCACTGTCGCCCTCGGCATGCTCGACCGGGCTTTCGAAGCGCTTTGCAAACGATTCACGCGTGCCGAGCAGGCCCGGCATTAAAAAGTCGAAGATGCTCCAGAGCTCGGATAGGCGGTTTTCGATGGGCGTGCCCGTCAGGGCAAAGCGCACGCCGGCAGGCAAGCGCTTTGCGGCGCGCGCCACCTGGGTGAGCGGGTTTTTAATGTACTGGGCCTCATCGAGCACCGCACGGGCAAAGTCCTGCTCGACGTACTCGTCGATATCGCGCCGCATAAGGTCATACGACGTCACGACCACGTTATGCTCGGCCACGCCGGCAATCTGTACGCGACGCTGCGCCTTGGCGCCCACGATGGCGCACACATCGAGCGAGGGCGCAAAGCGCTCCAGCTCGGCGGTCCAGTTGTACACGAGTGAGGCCGGGCATACCACGAGCGTGGGCTTGGTGTCCCCCGCCTCCACGCGCGCCAGGATATGCGCGATCATCTGGAGCGTTTTGCCCAGGCCCATGTCGTCGGCCAGGATGCCGCCAAGGCCCAGGTGTTCGAGCGAGCCGAGCCACTGGTAGCCGTCGACCTGATAGCCGCGCAGTGTGGCCTTGAGCGAGACCGGCACCGTAAAGTCCATCTTGCCGAGCGTGTCCAGACGCTCGACGGTGCGGCGGAACGCGGCGTCGCGATCGGCCTCGAGCACAGGCGTGCGCGCGAGCATGCTGTCGACGAACAGGGTACTCGACGCGGGAAGCGACACGCCGTCGAGCAGATCGACGGCATCGACGCCCAGGTCCTCGGCAAGACCAAACGCGGCGCGGGCACCCTCGTCCAGGCGAATGATGTCGCCCGACGTGAGACGCGCAAACGTCTGGTGGCGCTTGTAGGAGTCGAGGTAGATGGCAAGGTCTGCCGCCGAAAGACCGCTCGCGCCCAGTTCGACATCGAGCAGGTTGCTCTTGACGGTGGCACGCACCGAAAGCTTGGGCGCAGGGCGAACCGAGACCTGGCGCAGGCGGTCGCTGAGCATGACCTCGCCCAGCTCGGACAGGGCGGACAGGCCCTCGGTCAGCAAGTGGAACAGGCTCTCGTCATCGCGTTCCTCAAACGCCAGGCCGCCCTCGTAAAAGTCGAAATACAGGGCCGCCGTGTCCATAACACGAAACTCTGCTATCTCGTCGCGCGGCGGCACGCCCGGGCGCTGCTCTTCGAAGGGGCTGCCCGGAGCGCCCAGGCTAAAGAGATCTGCCGACCAGTCGCCGTAGGAAACCGTAATCTTGCAGGTCACAAGCCCGTCATCGACACCGATTGCCATGGCAAAGCTCGGCTCGGGCGCCACGGTGTCGAGCACGGCGGGAGCGGTGAGGTCGGTGTATTCGCGCAGCACGGGCAGCGCCATGCGGCAGAATTCGCCCACCTGCTCGGCGGCGATATGGACCGGCGTGCGACAGGGCAGTAGACGCGACAGAAACGGAGCGGCATGCTGGGCAAACGCCGCATCGGCGCGGCGCGCGCGGTGCGTGTCGACCAGATAGGCAACGTCGCCCGAGGCAAAGCAGTACATATCGGCGGGCAGGCGCAGGTCGTAGCTGCCACCGGCCGCCGGCGCGATCTTGGCGGCGATGAGCGGTGGTTGTTTTGCCGAGGCCTCGTCCTCCCCCACCGGCGACAACTCAACCGCTACCTCGTAGGCACGATGCGTCGTCGTTCCCCGCGACCAGGCGGGCTCAAAGGAAATGGTCCGGCCACGCAGCAAGTCCAGCATGTATACGACGTCATGCTCGGACAGCGGCAGCTGGCGCTCGGCGACAAAGCCGCTGCGTGCAAAATCGTACGACGCCGAACGCGAACTCGTGATGTCGCTCAGATACACAACCGTTGCCACAACAAGGTCGAGCAGGCGCACCGAAACCTCGTCGAAGGCCTCGGGCGCATGGACAAACGTGAGCTTCTTGCCGTACGAGAACGTGCCCCCGCGCGCGTAGGCGGCGGCCATGCCGTCGATATCCTTGACCACGTAGGACACCGAGCCGCAGCGGATGCGAAGCTCGAGCGCCCAGCTAAAGCGGTCGGCAAACAGCGGATTGTAGTACGGCACCAGCGAGGGCTCCAACACCGCCTTGGGGGCATCGGGGTCGACAGCGCCGGCGAGCTTGCGGCGCATGCCCGCCAACTCATCCATGCGCGCGTCCGAAAGATCGGAGAGCGCCTTCATGAGGCTCGGGCTCGTGGGAACGGGCGCCGGGAAGGGAAAGTTAGGGTTGACCGCCGGTGCGGCGAACGCGGGACGCACGGCTTGCTTGGGCGCCGCCGTAAACGTGCGAACCGGTGTGCGCAGGCCCTCGACGGGCTCGATGCCGCCGGCGTCCAGGTACGCCAGCGCCGTGGCGATGGCGTGCTTGCACATGCCGGGGTAGCGATAGGCAGCGGGGCAATCGCAGTCGTAGTCGATTACCTCGTGCTCGTCCATGCCGAGCACCACGTGTGTCTTGTACAGGTCGCCGCGCGAGCCGCGCACCGAGCCCTCGACCGTCACGTTTTTGGAGAAGCGCGAGCCGCTGTCCTCAATCGACAGCACAGCGCCGTTGAGCATGAGCGAACGCCCCTTCATAAAGGTGCCGCTCAGCGCCGCCTCTTTCCGGAGCGCCTGCACAAACGTCCCCTGCGCCATCACTTCCTCCAATCTCGCGCGGACCAGCAAGGTCGCCTTTAGATCACCGTCACTCTGCCTTGGTTACCCACGATGGCCTTGGCCTCGGCCAGCAGCAGAATCGAGCGCGCGTTGACCTTGGCAGGCACCTCGGCGCGCAGCACGCGCCCGTCCACCTGCTCGATAAAGATCTCCACGCGGTCGCCACCCGGGTTAGCGGTGAGCACCGTGGCCAGGCGCGCCATGTTGCCCTGGCTAAAGCGGCTGTTGGGCACCATGACCTCAAACACCTTGGGCTTGTTGTTCTCCTCGTTGAGCTCAAGCGGCACGATCTCCTGCGCGATGATCTGGTCGCCGCGGTCCGAGCGCTCGAGCTTGCCCTTGATGCGCACAAAGGCGTCGGACAGCTGCGCGCCGGTCTCGGGATCGACCTCGCCGTACAGGTACCCCTCGGCCTCTTTATAGGTTTTGGGGAACACGACGACGGTGGCCTCGCCTTCCATGTCCTCGAGCTGCACGATTCCCATGGGGTCGCCGTTTTTGGTCACGCGCTTGGACACGCTCGAGACCATGCCGGCCCACCACAGTGCTTTGCCCTCGGGAATCTCCTGGTTGATGGTGCCGCCCGTAGGATTCTGAACTTCGTAGCCGGTGTCGATCTGCGAGAACGAAAAGTCGCGCGCTTTGCTGAGCGCATACTCAAACGGGCGCAGCGGGTGGTCCGAGACATAGATGCCCAGAACCTCCTTCTCCTGGCTTAGCTTGAGGTGGCGGTCCCATTCCTGGCCGTCCGGATCGGGCACGCTGACCTCGAAACCCGAGCCCTCAACATCACCAAACATGTCGAAGAACGAGGTCTGGCCGCTCGCGCGGTCCTTCTGGCGCTTTATCGCGGCGTCGATGATGTTCTCGGGGTTGTTCTTGTCCACAAAGTGCATCATCTGGCGGCGCGGATAGCCCGTGGAGTCGAAGGCACCTGCCTTGATCAGCGATTCAATCACGCGGCGGTTGGCCTGGCTCGAGTCCACGCGCTCGACAAAGTCGTGCAGCGTCTTAAACGGGCCGCCCGCCTCGCGCTCGGCGATAATCGCCTGCGCCACGCCGGTACCCACGCCGCGGATGCCGGCCAGACCAAAGCGCACGCCTTCCTTGGTAGCCGTGAACTCGGTGCCGGACTCGTTGACATCTGGCGAAAGCACGGGGATGCCGTCATGACGGCACGCCGAGACGTAGTGCACGATCTTGTCGGTCTTGCCCGTATAGGACGTCAGAACGGCCGCCATGTACTCGTGCGGATAGTGCGCCTTGAGCCACGCCGTCTGCATAACCAGGATGGCATAGCCGGCGGAGTGCGACTTGTTGAAGGCGTAAGATGCGAACTCGAGAACATCGTCCCAAATCTTCTGGGCGACCTCGCGCGTGTAGTTGTTCTTGATAGCGCCGTTCATCCAGTGGTCGTAGGTGGTCTCGTCCGAGCCATCCTCCCAGTGGAGCACCGTCGAC
>DBFZQW010000066.1:0-18588 GCA_048521445.1 Collinsella sp.
TACCGTTCACGGTCGCCGATTACCGCCCACCGATTCAAACAAGAAATATGTCGCCAAAAGCAGGTCATCTACCTGCATGGTTAGATTTTGGTCAGCTTTTGGTCAGCTGAGCGGCAAGTTCCAGCTGATACGTTTTTGCTACCCAAAAGGAGGCGGTAGCTCATGACCCATTGTAATGACCAGCTCATCGACCAACTGCTCACTCAAGCCGAACAAGAGGGGCGCTGTCTGATTCCCCCGAGCGCGGAGATCCGAAAAGCGCTCCTTCGGCGCATCGGCGACATGGTCGTCTCCCCCATGCCGGGATTGTTCGCGCGCAAAATACGCTGGGATGAGCTCAACCGGGCGCAGCGTCATTGCGAGATTATTCGCGCCCTTGCGATCATCCACCCCGATTGGACGTTCTGCGCGTTTTCGGCTGCCTGCCTGCTGGGGCTCGAGGTCTCGTGGCGACACCTGAATGTCGTGCATGCCTGCAGCTCGACAAAGCCGTCGGCTCGTCCGGGCGCACATAATCAGCGACACCAGATTGAGCCGGCCGGAGCAATACGCAGAGCCGGCATATCGGTAACGCCGCCCATCCAAACGGCCACAGATTGCCTGCTGCAAACTGGTTTTGCCGACGGCATGCCCATTGCCGATTCGGCGATCTCAAAGCTCGGCCTTGCGCCGGAACAGCTGATGGAGGCCGTTGAGCAACGAGCGACTGCCCGCAATGGTCGCACGATTCGCACCGCCCTCACGACACTTCGATATGCCGACGCCCGCGCCGAGAGCGGCGGGGAATCGGTCACCCGAGCCGTCATGATCGAGACGGGCTTTGCGCCCGACTGGCTTCAATACGAGCTGACGGACCCCTTCGATTCGGCCAAGCCCATACGAACGGACTTTGCCTGGGAGCGCCAGGCGCGGGAACTCACGCTGGGCGAGCTCGACGGGCTCATCAAATATACCGCCCAGACCATGCTGGCCGGACGCACCACCGCCGAGGCGCTCGTTGCCGAACGACAGCGCGAGGCGCACCTTTCGCTCTACGGTCACCCTCTGCTGCGCTTTACCATCAGCGAGGTCCGCTCGGCAGGAATGCTCGCCAAAAAGCTGCAGACGGCAGGCATCCGGCAGACCGCGCTGCCGACATGGCTCAACGATATTGAGCTGTAGGGGCTGCTAAGTTTATGCCCGCCTGTCCACCAAACTGGGACACACTTTCCGGTTGGCAGCACCCGCGGAAACCGTGTCCCAGATTGAGCGCTCAAAACGGGATGCGCTTTCCAGATGGTATGCCTAGCGGAAAGCGTGTCCCGGAATCAGGCCTCGGAACGGGTCGTGCTTTCCGGTTGAGTCCTTCAGCGGAAACCGCATCCCGGAATAAACGCTCAAACTGGGATGCACTTTCCAAACGGCCGGCCAGCGGAAAACGCATCCCATTCTGGGGCATGATTCCGGGACACAGCTTCCGGTTGAGGGCCGATCCGGAAAGCGCATCCCACTCCGGGACTGAATTCCGGGACGTAGTTTCCGCCGAGGGCCCAAAAAGGAAAGCACATCCCGTTCTGAGTGCCAATTCTGGGATGTAATTTCCGCCGAGGGCTCCAAAGGGAAAGCACGTCCCATTCTGGAGCCGAAATCTGGGACGCAGCTTCCGCATGCGGAGGCGCTCCAAACAAAAGGCCCCGGCTCGCGATGGAGCTGGGGCCAAAGGCGCAGCATATGCAGTTGGTGTTGAGCGCGAACAGCCCGTCAGCAATGCTGTCCGCACCCTACCCTACCCGCGGCGACGGGCGCGGCTGTAGGGCGTATCCACCATGGGCAGATCTGGACGTAGTTTGCCGTCAAACGCGCGGTAGGCGTTCTGCACGGCGGGCGCCGTGGGGATCGTTGCGATCTCGCCGATGCCCTTGCCGCCGTATGCCACGGGCAACAGCTCGTCCTTCTCCACGTAGATGGCGTGGATATTCGGAATCTCGGGCGCACGGAACAGCCCGAGCGTACCGTACCTTGCCTGGGGTACGCAGTCCTTGAGCGGCCAGTCCTCGGTAAGCGCATAGCCCATACCCATGAGCACGCCGCCTTCGATCTGACCCTGGATGGAGATGGGGTTGACCACCTTGCCGGAATCGTGCGCGGCATAGACCTCGCTCACGCGGCCGTCATCATCCAGAATGACCACATGCGTGGCAAACCCGTAGCAGATGTGGCTCTTGGGGTTGGGCACGTCGGCGCCCAGCTTGTCGGTCGGCTCCAGGTACACGTAGCCAAACTCGCATCCCTCGAGCGCCTTGATGGCAGCCGCGGGATCCTGAGGATGCATACCCTGGCCGGCGACGAGCTCCTGCGTGCGCAGCTGATAGGCGCGACCGTCGTCGTACTCAATCTTGACGCCGTCGCCATGCGCGCTCACGGGAGTATCGGGTGCGGGCTTGCCGGCCTCGATGTCAAGCATGGCATCGCGCAGCAGGAAGGCGGCACCGCGCACGGCCTCGCCGGTCACGACCGTCTGACGCGAGCCAGACGTGGTGCCGGAGTCGGGAGCGTTCTCGGTGGAGCACTCGCCATTGGCAATGCAGCTCAGCGGCAGACCGCAGGCCTCGGCAACGTCCTGCAAAAAGACCGTGTTGCAGCCCTGGCCGATGTCGGACGTGGCGGCGTAGACCACGGCGCGGCCATCCTCGACGCGAATCTTGCAGCGGCCGGCGTCGGGCAGGCCCACGCCCACACCGGCGTTCTTCATGGCGCAGGCGATACCGGCGTGTCCGGGATGCGCGTAGTAGGCATCCTTGACCTCGAGCAGCGTCTCCTTAAGCGCCGTGGAGCAGTCGGCAATCTGGCCGTTGGGCAGAACCTCGCCCGGCTCGATGGCGTTACGGTAGCGAATCTCCCACGGATCCAGGCCGACTTTCTCGGCCAGCAGGTCGATCAGGCTCTCGAGCGCAAACTCGGACTGGCACACGCCAAAGCCTCGGTACGCGCCGGCGGGCGGGTTGTTGGTGTAGTAGCCAAAGCCGCGGATGTCGGTGTTCTGGTACTTGTAGGGGCCAACGGCATGCGTGCAGGCGCGCTCGAGCACCGGACCGCACAGCGACGCGTAGGCGCCGGTGTCAAAGTTGATCTCGCAGTCCAGACCGGTAAAGTTGCCCTCGGCGTCGCAACCCAGCGTAAAGGTGCCGTCCATGGCATGGCGCTTGGGATGGAAGGCAAGCGACTCGGCACGCGTGAGCTTGCACTTCACGGGACGCTGGAACTTGTATGCGGCGAGCGCAGCCAGGTGCTGGATGGACACGTCTTCCTTGCCGCCAAAGCCGCCGCCCACGAGCATGGTCTCGACGACCACGCGCTCGGGCTCGTTGTCCCAGCCAAACATGTGGGCACACTCTTTGCGCGTGTCGTAGGCACCCTGGTCGGTCGATTGCACCTTGACGCCGTTCTTGTACGGGAAGGCGACGGCGCACTCGGGCTCCAAGAAGGCATGCTCGGTAAAGGGCGTGGTAAAGCGCTGCGTCACGGTAAACGCGCTCTCCGCCAGTGCCTTGGCGGCGTCGCCACGCGTCACGTGACGGCTCTGGCATACATTGTCCTTGAGCTCCACCGTGTTGCCAAAGGCAAAGAAGCTGTCGTGCAGGCGCGGTGCGTCGGCGGCCTTGGCCTCGGCGATGTTGCGCACAGGCTCCAGAGGCTCGTAATCGATCTTGACGAGCTTCTTGGCCTTCTCGAGCGTCGCCTCGTCCTCGGCAACCACCAGCACGATGGCATCGCCCACGCAGCGGGTGATATCGCCCTGGGCGATCATGACGTCCCAGTCCTGGATAAGGTGGCCGACCTGGTTGACCGGCACGTCCTCGGCGCGCAGGATACCCACCACACCGGGCAGGGCCTCGGCCTTGGAGGTGTCGATGGAGAGCACGCGGGCGCGCGGATACTTGGAGCGCACGGCGCTGGCGTAGGTCAGGCCCGGCTGGTCGAGCTCGTCGATGTCGTCGGGATACTTGCCCTCGCCGAGCACCTTCTTGCGTACGTCGATACGGAAGGCGCGCTTGCCCACGCCGTAGTCGTCGCCGCGCTCCAGGTCCTCGTCGATCTGCTTTTCGCCGCGGAGCACTGCTGCGGCGAGTGCGATGCCCTCGATAATCTTTTTGTAGCCGGTGCAGCGGCAGACGTTGCCGCGGATGGCGTACTTGATCTGCTCCTCGGTGGGCTCGGGGTCCTCGGCGATGAGCGCTGCGCCCGCCATGACCATGCCGGGGATGCAAAAGCCGCACTGCACGGCGCCCACGGCGCCAAAGGCGTACACAAAGGCCTCACGCACGTCCTCGGGCAGGCCCTCGACGGTCACGATGTTGCGGCCGGCGGCAAGAGCGGTGGTCAGCACGCAGGCCTTGACGGCCGCACCGTCCACGTGGATGGTGCAGGTACCGCATGCGCCCTCGGAGCAGCCGTCCTTGGCGGAGTGAATGTGCAGGTCGTCGCGCAGATAACGCAGCAGCGGTTTGTTTTGGGTCGTCGTGCGCTCGACGCCGTTAACGGTAAAAGTGAATTCCTGTGCCATGGTGATTCCCTTCTACACGCCAGCGGCGATGCCGGTGCGGTCGTGGATGGCGCCATGCGGGCAGACGACGGCGCACATGCCGCACGACAGGCAGTCCGCGCCGTCGATATGGGCGCAGTTGTCCTCGATGCGGATAGCGCCGGCGGGGCACTTTTTGGCGCACATGCCGCAACCGATGCAGCTCGTGTCGCAGATCTTGCGCGCAATGGCACCTTTGTCGGTGTTGTTGCAACGCACCAGAATGTTCTGGTAGCCGGGAACGAAGGCAATCACGCGCTGCGGGCACGCCATGCCGCACAGGCCGCAGCCCGTGCACTTGGAACGGTCCACGCGGGCGATGCCATCGACCAGCGCAATGGCGCCGTGGGGGCAGGCCGTGACGCAGGCGCCACAGCCAATGCAGCCTTCGCTGCAGCGGGCGTCGCCGCCTGCGGAGGCACAACCACTTCCGCAGGCAACGTAGGCCACGTTATGTTGAATGGATTTGGCCATAAGAGACTCGCCTATTTCTTAAGAAGGTACGAATAGTTGTCGCGCACGGCCCTGATAGTCAGGCGGACGGCCTCGGGAAGGCCGGTGTTGACGGCATCGACCGAGACGGTGCGGACCGTGCCGGCGACGCGGACCTTAAAGTGATCCTCGTCCACGGCCAGGAAGCCCTCGTTCTCGGAGTTCTCCATGTCCTGCTCGCTCCAGAACAGGGTGAGCTTGTCCTTGTAGGGACGACCCTCCTGGTAGGGGCAGAACACGGCGCAGTTGCCGCACTCGTTGCACATGCCGTCGACATGGACGACCTGATGCTTGGCCAGGCCCGGCACCTTAATTGCCACGTTGGCGCGGTTGGGGCACACGTCGCAGCAGACCTCGCACACCGAGCCGCAGCCCAGGCAGCGGGTCTTGGTGCAGTTGCGCTTGTCGCGGCACAGCGACCCCTTGCGCTCGTAGCAGGTGTCCTCGCGGCCGGCCTGCTCGTTGCAGTCGGCGTACTTGTTAAAGTCCACACCGGCGATGGCACGGGCGACCTCGGCGGCGTCGGCGATAGCCTCGACCACGGTGGCAGGACCGCGACGGCAGTCGCCGGCAGCCCAGACGCCCTCGACGCCAGTGGAGGTGGCGGCAAGGCGGCCGCGACGGTCGTGCTCAACGCCCGCGGCATCGTACAGGCTGGCATCGATGCCCTCGCCCACGGCGCAGATCACCGTGGTGGCGGAAAGCTCGACGGTCTCGCCCGTGGCGACGGGGCTGCGACGGCCGCTTGCATCCGGCTCGCCAAGCTCCATGACGTCGCAGGTCAGCACGGCGCCGTTAAGCGCCTTGGGGGCCAGCAGCTCGCAGAACTCAACACCATCGGCAAGAGCAAGATCAAGCTCTTCCTCGTCGGCGGGCATCTGCTTCTTGGTGCGGCGATACACCAGGCGCACGTTCTTCACGCCAGCCAGGCGCTTGGCCACGCGAGCCGCATCCATGGCGGTGTTGCCGGCGCCAATGACCACGACGTCCTCGCCCAGCTCGAGCTTCTCGCCCCTCTTGGCGGCCTCGAGGAACTCCAGCACGTCGAGCTCGGCATCCTCGCCCAGGCCCGCAGAGCCGGGCATCCAGGCGCCGGTGGCCACGACCACGTCGGTAAAGCCCTGGGCCTTGAGCTCTTCAATGGAATCCACGCGAGCGTTGAGCTGCACCTTGGCGCCAAAGGCCAGGCAGAGCTCGGCATCGTGGGAGATATCGTCGCTCGCAATACGGAACTCGGGGATCACGTGGCGGACCACGCCGCCGAGCGAATCGCGGGCCTCAAAGATAGTGACGGGCACGCCGGCACGCGTCAGGAAGAACGCCGTCGCCAGACCGGCCGGGCCGCCACCGATAACGGCAACGTTGTGCTCGCCATCGTTGGCAATGGCCTGGGCGCGCAGCTTGGGCAGCACGGCGGTCATGGCCTCGCGGGCAGCCTTGAGCTTGCTGGCGCGAATCTGGGCACCCTCGGGCTCGTAGAACGCACGCTCGCAAGCGCGGCCGCAGGGATGCGGGCAGATGGTGCCGGTGATAAACGGCAGGGCGTTGCGCTCGATGATGATGTTGAGCGCGTCCTCGAAGCGGCCCTCGTCAACAGCCGCCAGGTAGGCGGGAATATCCTGCTGGATGGGGCAGCTCGTGCGGCACGGCGCGGTAAAGCAGTCGGAAAGCGGGCTCTTGCCGGCAACCTTGCGGTCGGGCAGCGGACGCAGCGGCTTCTTGTAGAGCAGGTTGGTGAGCGAGTCGGCCTGGATCGCAGTCACGGCCTCGAGAGAGACGCCCTCAAACGGCTTGCCGTCCAGATCGCCAAACTCACCGGCCATCTGGCTAAAGCGCTCGTAGCCACCGGGCTTGAGCACGTCGGTCGCCAGGGTAACGGGCCAAATGCCGGCATCGTACAGGGCGCGGATGTTGTAGACCGTGGCGCCACCGGAGTAGCTGATGCGCAGTTTGCCATCGAACTGCTCGGTAATGCGGCGGGCAGCCTCAATGGTCAGTGAGAACAGCGAACGGCCGGACATGTACATCTCGGTGGAGGGCAGCTCGTTCCTCGTCACGTCGACGGGGAACGTGTTGGTCAGCTTGACGCCAAACTCCAGGCCGCGCTCGGCGCACAGGGCAATCAGGCGCTCGAACATAGGCACGGCATCGGCCCACTGCAGGTCCTCGCGGAAGTGCGTGTCATCGAAGACGATGTAGTCAAAGCCCAGCTCGTTGAGGCGCTGGCGGGCAAACTCATAGCCCAGCAGCGTGGGGTTGCACTTGATGTAGGTGTTGAGGCCCTTCTCGGTGATCAGATAGGTCGCGATGCGCTCGATCTCGGCCGGCGGGCAGCCGTGCAGGGTAGACTCGGTGATGGAGTTGGAGACGCGTGCCGGGATGGACTCGACAAATGCGGCGTCAACATGCTCAAACTTGTCCAGGTTGGCGAGCGCCCACGTACGGCACTCGTTCCAGACGTCGGAGCCGCTGGCGTCCTTCATACCCTCGATGTAGGCGTCGACCTTGGGGCTCTTGATGCCCTCCAGGTCATAACCCACGGACATGTTGAAGACAAAACCGTCCGGGCTTCCCAGGCCGTACTCGCGAGCGATGAGGTGGCAGGCGAACCATGCCTTCACGTACTCGGCAAAGGCCTGCGGAACCTCGAGCTCGGTCGACCACTCACAGTTGTAGCACTCGTCCTGCGCCACGATGCAGGGCTTGTTCACACACTTGGAGAGCTCCTCGCCGTCCATAACCTGGACGGTCTTGAGCTCAAAGAAGCGGGAACCGGCCACGTAGGATGCCACGATGTTTTGGGCAAGCTGCGTATTGGGGCCGGCGGCCGGGCCAAACGGAGTCTCGATGCGCTCGTCAAAAATGGGAAGCGCGCCCTCCTGGTTGGTCGTGACCATCTTGCGCACGCCAAAGATGGCGTCCTGGGTCTTGTGCTCCTCGATGATCCAGTTCATCAGCTGCGAAAACGGGATCGGCCTCATGATGTCGCTCATAATGAGCTCCTCTCTGTAACGCCCGGCGAGACCGCGCGGCGGGCGCAAATACGGTGTAGCGCTAGCACAGCGCCGGCGACCCCGCGGAGGCCGCCTATACGCGTGTCGGATGCGGCGAAACATCCGGCGCGCGTGAATCTACTTGTGAATTAGTAGGTGCGATCGTTGAGCGTGCTCCAGAGCTTCTTGGACTCAGCCATGGTCCACGCGTTGATCTTTTCCTCATCGATACCGACGAACTCGCGATCCTTGTACAGGACCTTGCCGTTGATGATGGTGGTGCGGCAGTTTTTGCCCATCATGCCAAAGAGCATGTGGCCGTCGATGTTCTCCTCGCTCAGCGGCGTAAAGGGCTTGTAGTCCATAACGATGACGTCGGCGGCAGCGCCGGCCTCGAGCACGCCGAGCTTGCGATCGAAGTACTTGCTGGCCATCTTGGCGTTGTTCTCGAACAGCATGGTCATGGCCTCGCACCAGCCCACGTTGGGCATGGCGGCGTTGTGGCGCTGAATGATCAGGAAGACCTTGAGGCTCTCGAGCATATCGTGGGTGTAGGCGTCGGTGCCCATGCACACGGGGATGCCGCGGCGGAAGAACTCGAGCACGGGGGCGCAGCCCACGGCGTTGCCCATATTGGATTCGGGGTTGTTGACCAGCCAGGTGCCGGACTCCTTGACGATATCCATCTCGGCAGGCGTCACGTGGATGCAGTGACCCAGCATGGTGTCGGGACCGAGCAGGTTGTGCTGCAGCAGGCGCTCGACGGGGCTGATACCGCCGCGGTTGAGGCGGGAGTCCCACACGTCGTTCATGCCCTCGCACACGTGGATGTGGAAACCGGTCAGGCCGTTGTTGGCCTCGGCCATCTTGTCCATGGTCTCGTTCGACAGCGTAAAGGTGGCGTGACCGCCAAACATGGCGGCGATCATGTGGTTGTCGTTATCGCGACGCTCCTTGGCGGCCCACTGGGCAAACTCGGCGTTCTCGGCAATGGCCTGGTCGCATTTTTCCTGGCCGCGGCGATCGGAGACCTCGTAGCACAGGCACGAACGCATGCCCAGCTCCTGAGCTGCATCCTTAATGGTAAAGAGGCTTCCCGGGATCTCGCAGAAGCTCGCGTGGTTATCGAAGATCGTGGTGACGCCGTCGCGGATGGAGTCCAGGATCGTGGCATAGGCGCTGGCCTTGGTGCCGTCGAGCGTCAGGTTGTCGTCGATCTTCCACCACTGCTGCTCAAGATTCTCCAGGAAGTTGGTGGGGTTGCAGCCCTTAATGGCAAGGCCGCGGGCCAGACCCGAGTAGATGTGGGTGTGGCAGTTGATGAGTCCGGGCATGATGAGGTTGCCCCGGGCGTCGACGTACTCGGCATCCGGGTACTTGGCCTTGAGCTCGCACTCGGGACCTACTTCGACGATCGTATCTCCGTCAATGGCGACCGCACCGTTTGGAATGAACGGGGCCTGAGCATTGCGGGTAAAGACGGAACCGTTAGCGACCAGAAGCATAAATGCTCCCTTCAACATCAGGGGCGGGGTTTGACACCTCTGACATGGCGGAGTGCGAAGCGCCGGCCTACACCGGAAACGGGCCCTCTCCCGTCAACGCTTCACCAAAGGGACAAACCCTTTGAAGTGCGGCTTGGCGCCGCATGACGTCGGCGGACGAGGCGATGCGCCCGCCGACGAATAGCACCGAATTGGTTACTTCTTGCTCTCGGGCAAGACCAGATCCACGGCGGCATCCTTGGCAGCATCGATGTGCTGAGCCACGACCGGCGTCTGCGGAAGGATCAGGTTAAGGACAATGGCCATGATGGCGGTGGGGGTTACGGCATTGGAGCCGATGACGGTGGACACCCAGGCGGGCATACCCTCGCCGGCAAGGCAACCGCTGGCCATCCAGATACCCAGGCCAAAGACGACGGAGGTACCGACGATGGTGGTAGTGCGCTGCGTGAGGCCCTCGCGGGTGAACATGCGCACGCCGTTCATAGTGATGGTGCCAAAGACGCCGACGGTCGCGCCGCCGATGACGGGCTGCGGGATAGCGGAAAGGACGGCAGAGAGCTGCGGGAACAGACCGGCGATGGCAAAGACGGCCGCGATGATCACAAAGACCCACTTGTTGACGACCTTGTTGGAGCAGATGATGCCCACGTTTTGGCCAAGGGCGCTGGTGGGAAGACCGCCCAGCAGGCCGCCGACCATAGAGGTAAGGCCCTGGGACACGATAGCGCCGGAGAGCTCGCGCTCGGTGGGCATACGGTCGATGGAGCCCAGGCAGGCGGCGGAGACGTCACCGATAACCTGGATGGCAACCATGGGGAACACGACGGCGAGGGTAATGCAGACCTCGGGATCAAACTCGAGCGCGTAGGGCATGAGCTTGGGAAGGGCGAAGACCTGAGCGGTGGCGACGCTGGAGAAGTCGATCATGCCAAAGGGGATCGAAACGATCATACCAACGATCATGCCAAAGAACACGGATCCCAGCTTGAGCGTGCCCTTGCCAAAGTTGGCGAGCGCAAAGACCACGGCGAAGGTGATAAGAGCGACACACCAGGCCTGCGGGGTGCCCCACAGCGGCGTACCCATACCGCCGGCCATATACTTGACGGCCGTGGGATACAGCGAAACGCCGATGGAGAAGATGACCGTACCGGTCACGACGGGCGGGAACAGCCACTTGATCTTGCTGTAGGCCAGACCAAAGAGGACCGCGACGGCGCCGCCGACGATCTCGCCGCCCAGCAGCGCACCAAAGCTAAAGCCCGAGGCACCCATGGCCTGCAGGGCCGGCAGGAACGCGAACGAAACGCCCATGACGATGGGCAGGCCGCCGCCGATGCGACGGAAGGGAGCGAAGGCCTGAAGGGCCGTATCGATCGCCGAAAGAATGAGCGCGACCTGGATGATGTCGGTGCTCTGCTGGCTATTAAAGCCGTAGACGCCGGCCATGATGACCGCCGGGGTAATGATGCCGGCAAACGATGCCAGTACGTGCTGAAGGGCACACGGGATCATTTCCTTAACGGGAGGCATGCCTTCGCGAGTGAACAGGGCTTCAGTGCCGTTCGTAACCGTCTCCTGGGTCATTTGACCACCAATCCTCGAAGTAGTTGTTTTCGCATCTAACGCTCTATTGTGACGCAGTGCGGGGTTGAGGTTGTGCCTTCATTGCATATCGTATTAAAGATGATTCTCATTCTCAATAATAATTTTTTGTTATCAGACTATTCATCAGCTGAAATTACGCATTTCCGCAGGTCAGAAAAGTGTCTGGTCAAAATAACATCTAACTTTTCTTTTGGTCAACCGTTTACCGCTAAATTCCTACCGCTCATCTGTATTACGCAATGTACCTGCGGATATACGAGATGATGGGCAGCGTGTTACCATGAGAAAAAATTGTTATGAACATTTCCGATTTCACCCAAAGGAGTTGCCCGTGAACGAGACCGTACGCCGCTTTTTGCCGATGGTCGATTTTCTGGAGCAGATACTCGGCAAAAACAGCGAAATCGTGCTGCACGATTTCTCGGATCCCGACCACGCCATCGTCGATATTCGCAACGGCATCGTGAGCGGCCGCAAGGTCGGCGGCCCCGCCACCGATCTGGCGCTCAAGATCATGCACGGCCCCAAGTATCGCGACCTGCCGTTTATTACGGGCTACGAGGGGCGCGGTGCCGGCGGCAAGACGTTGGAGTCAGCGACGTACTTTATCCGCGAGCATGACGAGATCGTCGGTATGCTCTGCGTCAACACCGATCTCTCGACCGTGCGTTCCATCAACGCCATGGCGCAGCAGCTCATGGCGTGCTTCGACGCAGCGCCGACGCGCACGGAGCCCGCCCCTATCGAGGTCGAAAGCCTTTCGGAGTCCACACAGGAGCTCATCGACCGCAGCATTGCCGAGTTGCTGAGCGCGCGCGGGCTGGACGTAGCGTCACTTGGTCAGAGCGACCGCGTGGACGTCATTCGCCACCTCAACGGCAACGGGGTGTTCATGCTCAAGGGTGCCGTGGCCTGCGCCGCCACCGCGCTGGGCATCTCGGAGCCCAGCGTCTACCGCTACCTGCAAAAAGTTCGCAAGGAGGGCTAACGAGCAAAATGGAGCGCGGCTCCACAAGCGACCCGTCACTTGACAAAAGACCCTGCAGCTCGCACGCGCTGCAGGGTCTTTTTGCATGTCATGTTTAGTTGTTGCCAACGCCTTAGAGAGCGGCGACGACCTCAATCTCAACCAGACCGCCAGCCGGAAGGGCGGCAACCTGGAAAGCGCTGCGCGCGGGGAACGGAGCCTCGAACTTGGAGGCATAGATCTCGTTCACGGCAGCGAAGTCGGCAATGTCGGCCAGGTAGACCATGGTCTTGACGACATCGGCAAAGGTGGCGCCGGCAGCGGTCAGCAGGGCCTCGACGTTAGCAAGGGACTGCTTGGCCTGGGCCTCGACGCCCTCGGGCATCTTGCCGGTTGCGGGATCGATGCCCAGCTGGCCGGACAGGAACACCATGTTGCCGGTCTGGATACCGGGGGAATACGGACCGATGGCTGCGGGCGCGTTATCGGAAGACACGACGGTCTTGCTCATGTTTTTCTCCTTACGATCAATTGAGAGAGTGTGAGCGCGGTGTTCACACCGGGAGGCACAGTTCGGTCTGAACACCGCGCTTGATTGGGATAGTAATCAAGGTTTCCGTGCGATGCAAGAATATTATCAGTTTGCGAGAATATTTTATCGCCCAACGGTTTCCCCGAACCGCTGAACGGTTCTCCACGGGGTCAGCCAGCCCAAGCTGCTGAAGACTTTATCCCGCTTGGAGCACGGGCATCGCCTGCCGCAACGGCACCACTATACTTTTGAATATCTGAGCATTTTGAAAGGCAGGATATGACCGCAACCGCCAGTCGAACCACCAACCGCAGACCCGAGCTTTTGGCGCCCGCCGGAGGGCCCGAGCCCTTTGCCGCCGCACTCGCCGCGGGGGCAGACGCCATCTATTGCGGCATGGGCAGCTTCAACGCCCGCCGCAAGGCCACCAACTTTACCGACGAGGCCTTTGAGCAAGCCTGCCGCGCCGCACATCTAGCCGGGTCGCGCGTCTACGTCACGGTCAACATCGTCATCAAACAGTCCGAGATGGGCGATGCGTTGCACCTCATCCATCGCTGCTCCACGCTGGGCGCCGACGCCTTCATCATCCAGGACTGGGGCCTGTTCTTTGAGGTCAAGCGCACCATGCCCGGCATCGAGACACATATCTCGACCCAGGCGAACATCCACGACGACCGCGGAACCCTTTGGTGCCGTGAGCAGGGCGCCGACCGCGTGACTCTCTCGCGCGAGCTCTCCATCGACGAGATCGCCGCCATTCACAACGCCGCGCCCGATGTGGACCTCGAGGTCTTTAGCCACGGTGCCATCTGCTTTTGCTACTCGGGCCTGTGCCTGCTTTCGAGCTTTGCCATGGCGGGACGATCGGCCAACCGCGGCATGTGCGCCCAGCCCTGCCGCCTGCCCTACGAGCTGATCGACGAGAACGGCCGCTCGCTCTCCCCTGCCGGTCGCGAGCGCGCGCTGTGCCCGCGCGACACCAACACGTCGCAGCTTGTTCGCCGTCTGTATGACGCCGGCGCCGCATCGCTCAAGCTCGAGGGCCGCATGAAGGCCCCCGATTACGTGTATTCCATCGTCGATGTGTATCGTCACCAGATTGATGACATGCTGGCCGGGGTCGCCGTAGATAAGGACGAGGTAGCCGCCCGCCAGCGCCAGCTCAAGCGCTGCTTCAACCGCGACTTTACGCACGCCTATCAGGACGGCACCTCGGGCGACGAGATGATGAGCTATGAGCGTTCCAACAACCGCGGCCAGATCGTGGGCACGGTACTGGGCAGCCGTCTGGCCAACCGCGATGTGCGCGGCCTCAAGCCCGACGACCGCCGTCGGCGCGCCGCCATCGCCCGCATTGAGTTGTTTGAGCCCGTGGGCAAGGGCGACCTGCTGGAGCTTCGCCACGATAACGAGTTTGACCAGTTCCTGACCACCATTGCCGCCGATGATGCCGCCGCCGGTGACATCATTGAGTGCCGCGTGCCCCGCAGCATGCCCGAGGGCTGCCGCGTCCGCGTGATTCGCAGTCAGCGCGCCATCGACGCCGCCGGCGCCGCGCTCAAGCGCGATGTGCTGCGCCGCCGAGCTGTTGACGTGTCCGTCGTGGCGCGCCTGGGCGAGCCGTTTACTGTCACACTCACCTGCTGTGACAACCCCGCGCTCACCGCCACCGCCACGGGCTTCACCGTCGAGGCCGCCAAGACCCGCGCCGTCGAGGCATCCGATCTGGTTGAGCATGTGGGCCGCATGGGCTCCTCGCCCTTTGAGGCCGCAAGCTTTGACGTTTCGCTCGACGCCGGCTGCGGTATGGGCTTTTCCGCCGTGCACAAGGTGCGCGCCACCGCTTGTAAGGCGCTGGAAGAGGCCATTCTGGCACCGTACGAGGAGCGCGCGAAAACGCTCGAGCTGCCGGCGATTGTAACCAGTGATTCCCGCCCCGCGCCCGAGCACTACTGCGATGAGCCGCAGATCTGCGCCACCGTCACCTCGCTCGAGGCCGCCGAGGCCGCTCGCGCGGAGGGTGCAACGCGCATCTACATGACCACCGACGCGCTCGATGCGGCGGAGCTCTCCCCCGCCGATGTATTTGAGCAGGGCATCGTACCCGTACTCGACGAGGTCTGCCGCGCCGTCGACCACGAGCGCGTCGATCCCTGGGTTGTTGCCGGCGCCACGGTCGCTATTGGCAACATCTCTGAGCTTGCCCTGGCCGCCCAGGTTGGCGCCACGGCCGAGATTCGCTCTTGCCTGCCGGTGCACAACACGCCCTGCATGGAGGCGCTTGCCGAGCGCGGAGCCGGTGCGTTTTGGCTCTCGCCCGAGATCACGCTCGACGAGATCGTCTCGCTTGGCACCGCCGCGCCCGCAGCCCTGGGCATCACTGTGTTCGGCCGCCCGCGCGTTATGACGAGTGAGCACTGCATCCTGCAGGTGGCCAATGGCTGCATCCACGATTGCGCTAACTGCCGCCTGCGCGCCCGCAAGCTGTCACTCAAGAATATCGACGGCAAGGTCATGCCCGTACGCACCGACATCCATGGCCGCTCTCGCCTGTACGACGCCTACCCCATCGACCTCACGCCGCAGGTTCCTCAGCTGCTCGATGCCGGCGTGCGTCGTCTCATGGTAGACGGAACGCTGCTCGAGACAGATGAGGTGGGCCGTGCCGTCGCCCGCGTCCGTCGTGCCGTCGAAGCAGCACAGGCCGGCCGCAAGCCCGCCGCCCGCCTGCGCGGCGCCACCTCGGGCTGCATGTTTGTGGGAATTAGCTAACCGAAAGGCTTACACGTGAACGAAGAACCTCAAGTCCTTTACTGCGACGCCTGGCTCATGGCCATCGACAAGCCCGCCGGCATGATCGTCCACGGCGACGGCACCGGCGAGCGCACGCTCACCGACTACGCCAGCGACCTGCTGCTGGCGATGGGTGACGGCTTTGCCGCGACCGACATGCAGCCGCTCAACCGCCTGGACCGCAACACCACCGGCGTGGTGTTGTTTTCGCTCGACAAACAGACGCAGCCCGCCTTTGACCAAATGGTCATCGACCACGCCTTCGAAAAGCACTATCTGGCGCTGGCCGAGGGCAAGATCGACTGGAACGAGAAGCTCATCGACAAGCCCATCGCCCGCGACCGTCACGACAGCCGAAAGATGCGCGTCGGCGCCAGCGGCAAGCCGTCTCAAACTCGCGTGAAGGTGCTCAAACGTCTTAAGAGCCGTCGTGGCCTGCCCGCGCGCTCGTATATCGATGTCGAGTTGCTCACCGGCCGCAAGCACCAAATCCGTGTGCACCTGGCAAGCGAGCATCATCCCCTGGTTGGCGACGACCTGTACGGAACGCCGCGCCCCTGCGGCCTGATGCTCCACGCCCACAGCGTGTCCTTCACGCATCCCGTAACCGGCGAGCACATCCACATCGAAGCCCCCTGCCCCTGGGAGCCCTAAACCACCACAATGGGGACAGGCCCCTTTGTGGTGGTTTTGGCCTTAGCCCGTCCCCTGCTGCTAGACCGTGATGACGTTGTCCATTGCCCGGTACTTGGCGGGGACCTCGCCTGCGGTAATAATCGTCGCGTCGCGGAAGTCCGCAAACTTGACGGGCGCCACCATGCCAAATTTGCTGGCGTCCGAGATTACGAAGCGTTTAGCGGTATGGCGCATCGAGATACGCTTGACCTGTGCTTCCTCGATATCCGGTGTGGTGAGACCTTGCTCGGCGGCGATGCCATTGGAGCCCCAAAAGCCGCAGTTGAAGTTATAGCGGTCCAGGGTTGCCAAAGCATCGGGGCCAACGAGCGCCTCGGTCTCGGGCTTGAGTTCGCCGCCCAGCACCACGGTGCGCATACCGCGCAGGGCAAGATGCTGAGCATGGAGCACAGAATCGGTCACATAGGTGACGCCGTCGAGATGCGGAAGATGCTCGATGAGCTTGAGCGTCGTGGAGCCCGAATCGATATACACAAAGCTATCGGGCTCCACCAGGGCCGCAGCACGGGCGCAGATGCGCTCCTTGTCATCGTTATGGAGATCGCTGCGCTCGCCGATCGTCAGGTCGCGCGTCACATGCGCGCGCTCCAGACTCGTCGCGCCTCCGTGTACCTTGGCGATGCGGTGTGCGCGGTCGAGCGTCTGCAAGTCGCGCCGAATGGTGGACGGTGTCACGCCCAGGGCTTCAGCAAGCTCCGGTACGGTAACCGAGCCGGCCTGCTGCACCATCGACACAATCGCGTTGAGCCTATCTTCCGCAAGCATCGCTTACTCCTCCTCGGGGTACACGACTCCCCAGTCGGCGCGGAGCTTGGTCATCAGCTCCATAACATCAGAAGCATAGCCCAGAAGCTCGCGCTTCGAATCATCGCCGGCAACGGCCTTCTCCAGGTCGGCCATCTCGTAGCACAGTGCGTAGGCTTCGGTGCCAGCGTGGACCTCCTCACGGTGACCGTCCGCAGTCCACACGATGGTCGCATGGTCGGCACGCGGATACTCGTTGACCTCGATATAGCACTTGTCGAAGCTGATGACCGAGCGCTTGGGCTGCTTGGAGTGGAGCGTAAGGCTCACGACGCCCAGCTGCTGCTCGGCGTTACGGCAGACAATGCCGCCCGCAACGTCGACACCGGTCTCACAGGTGTTGCCCAGAGACACGACCTCGGCTGGCTGGCTGGCCATAAACAGGCGCATGACGGACAGGGCATACACGCCAATGTCGAGCATGGCGCCGCCGGCAAGGCTACGGTTGTAGAAGCGGTTGGTCAGGTCGCCGTACTCCTTATAGCTGCCAAAGTTGAGCTGGGCGAGGTTCATGCGGCCAAAGTCGCCCGCATCCATGCGACGGCGCAGCTCTTGATACAGCGGCATGTGGAGCACCGTGGTGGCGTCCATAAGGACCACGTTGTGCTCGTCGGCGATGGCACGGGCCTCGTCGAGCTCGGCAGAGTTGAGGGTAATGGCCTTTTCGCAGAGCACGTGCTTGCCAGCTGCCAGAGCGGCTCGCAGGTAGGTGATATGCGTGTTGTGCGGCGTGGTGATATAGATCGCGTCGATGTTCGGATCGGCATAGAGGTCCTCGGCCGTTTCATAGACCTTCTCGATGCCATACTGCTCGGCAAAAGCCTGAGCCTTGGACAGCGTGCGGTTGGCGACGCCCGCAAGCTTGCGGCCGGCAAGAGCGAGAGATTGGGCCATCTGGTTGGCGATAACACCGCAACCGATCACGGCCCAGCGGAGCTCGGGGGCCGTAAAAATATCGTTGGGGAACGGCTGATCCTGGACCGAGGCAAACGCCGCCTTAGCAGCTGCTTCGGCGTCGAGCGGAGCCTGTTTGGAATCTGCCATTATGTGCCTCCTGAGGTATCGGAAGTCCTTCATTTCTAACAACCCTATATTCGCACAATTGCGCGCGTATCTGCTCGTGTTTGCGTGTTTATTTGCTTATAGGTCATTATTTAGCCATGGTTGGCAGATGTTTGCGCGGTTATGCGCATTATCGCGCAAGCCTATGCGCGTAAATGCGCATGCAACGATCCTTGTGAAACATAAAGGGGCGGAACACCAAAGCCCTAAAGGACAGAGCAGGCTGTATTACTTCACCCCTCTGGGGGCACCAGACATCAAAGGACCATCCCAAACTGTCGGCACATGGGGAACGTCCCCAGATGCCGGCATTTCAACGGGCACTCATTTAAGTCTGTCCCCAATAACAACCAAACAACGGTCACTCATTTAAGTCTGTCCCCAATGAGTGGGGATAGAAAAAGGCCCGGGTGCCGTAGCATCCGGGTCTTTGCTAGCAACTTGATGTTGCGGGCAGCTTAGAACTTGTGGCCGCACTTCTTGCAGACGCGCAGCTTGTTCTTGCCGTCCTTCTCGTGACCGACGCGGGTAACCTTACCGCACTCGGGGCAAACGAGATTGACGTTGGA
>DBFZQW010000067.1:0-5943 GCA_048521445.1 Collinsella sp.
CGTGTAGGCGTCAAAAGCGTCTCCAGGGTTCAAATCCCTGACTCTCCGCCAGTTAATTCCAAAGCAGGCCTTTGAGCCTGCTTTGTTTTTACCCCACGCGGAGGGGTGGCAGAGTGGTTGAATGCGGCGGTCTCGAAAACCGTTTGGCCTGTATAAGGTCACGAGGGTTCGAATCCCTCCTCCTCCGCCATTTAGATTGAGAAAGCTCCCAGATTGGGGGCTTTTTTCTTTTAAGTCCCTTACAAGCAAATACGGCGGAGGAGGAGGGATTCGAACCCGCCAGGGCGCAAAGCGTAAAGAAAACGCGCCAATGGCGCGTTTTTAGCGCAGCGCGGTCGGCGTAAGCCGACCGGATAAATTTTGAGCTCCGCTCAAAATTTGGACATCCCTCCTATTCAGCCACGCCCCCATCGCGTTCGATCCCAGCCCATATCTCAAACACGTACACCACCCTCCAAAGATGTCAAAAAATGTCGTTTTTGGAGTGTGATGTACACATTTGCATATGACGCGCACCGAGCATGAGTCGATTTGCCCTTATCCGGTATATTTCCCCACCTCAACGGACATAAGAGCTTGGTGTCAGCTCGAAGCGAGAGGTCCCCAATGGATACTCCTGTTCTCATTTCGCATAAAACGGCGTGGCTCGTCCATCATACACCGCGGAACCTGGTTCAAGCCGTCGCACAACGCGACTACCAGATAGGTGTGCGGGGTCTCTCTACCCAGCAACGCATCGCGCGCATTCGGCAGGCACTTACCGACTGCGGCATTCCGTCCACCATGCTCAAGACTATCGACATCTCCGTAGTATTTGCTTTCGAGCGAATTCGCACCAACGGTGTCACTTGCCACGTTCTCGGCCAAAACCTACCCTGCGATCATATTGACGAGCTTACGCCCGGCATCTTTATCACCGACGGAGCCTTCACCTTCGTGCTCGCTGCCGAGTGGATGGATAGGATCGAATACCTCGAGTATGGTTACGAAGTTTGCGGCGACTATCGCATGGGGCTCAATTCCTCTGACCCTTACACCGAGCAACCAGCCACCACCTCCAAGGACGAAATTGTCGAGCTGCTCGATCGGCACCCCGGCAAACCCGGCGCCACACGCGCCAGACTCGCGCTCAGACACATCTACGACCACTCAGCCTCGCCCATGGAAACCGCATCGTCCATCGCCCTCTCGCTCCCTACAAGCGAAGGCGGCATTGGTATCCGAGGTATCGAACTCAACAAACCGCTCGAAATCCCTCAACGTCTCTGGCATTGCACAAAGGCCCGAACGCTCAAAATCGATGCCCTCATTACCTATAAGCGCAGAGAACTCGGCATCGAATATAAGGGCGGCTTTCACGATGAGGTCGAACGCAAGGGAGCGGACGCGGAACGAGAGGCCGTACTCGCCCAAATGGGATATCGAATCGTTACGCTCACCTCGGCACAGTTCGCAAGTCAACTTGCCTTTCACCGCGCCATGAACAGCATTCGCGAAGCACTCGGTATGCCCCGCTGCACGGACGCCGAGTACCAGCGAAAGCAGAACGAACTGCGCAAGGCACTTATCCGCAACTGGAAGCGCGCGCAGGGCGAAGACACGCCTTCCGAGTAGCGTCATCCCAGCGCGCCACACCAAAACATGTGCATCACCCTCCAAAACCGACATTTTTTGACATCTTTGGAGGCTGATGTACACGTTTGGTGTCTACGCCCGCATCCAGTCCCGACCGTTTACCGAGCAATAGGGTCGCCACGCCCGCCAACCATGTACTATGTACGGGCATTGTCTAAACCCACAATCAGAAGGACCCCATCTTGCCCGTCGTCGCCGCTATGACCGTTACCGCACACGCCTCGGATGCCATGGTCGCTATCCCCTTTTGGCTCGAGATGTTCGCTGTTGTCGCGGCGTCGATCTCGGGCGTTCTGGTCGCGCGCGAGCACAAGCTCGACCTGGTGGGCGCCGTCGCGCTCGCCGTGGTTTGCGGCCTGGGCGGCGGTCTTTTGCGCGATATGACGCTGCAGGTGGGCAACGTCTACATCCTCAACCAGCCGATGGCGCTCCCGCTCTCCATTGCCACGGCAGCCATCATCTACATTTTCCCGGCAATCGTCGACAAACCCGAAAAACTCATCCCCCTGCTCGACATTATCTCGGTCGGCATCTATGCCGCCACCGGAGCAGACAAGGCGCTGGTCTACGGCTTTGCGCCGGCGGTGTGCATCATGATGGGCTTTTTTACCGCGGTGGGCGGTGGCATGTTGCGCGACAGCTTTATGGGCGTGGTGCCGGGCATTTTCCAGCGCACCAACTTCTATGCCATCGCAGCCATTGCCGGCTCGGCAAGCTATGTATGCCTTGTCATGAGCGGCGTCGTCAGCAACATCACTGCGTTGATCGTATGCGTTGCGATAACTATGGGGCTACGTTGGCTGTCACTGCGCTTTGACATCAAAAGCCCCACCGAGGAAGACATCGCCCGCTTTTTGCACCGTAAAAAGTAGATTGCGCGGCCTCATCCTTCGAAATGCAACCGAGAGGCTCTTTTAGAGCGCCCACGCGTTGGGTACCCTGTTAGGTGCATATCGAGCATCTGACGAAGGATTCACTATGCCCTGTAATCAATTCCCGTCGACCCAGCGCCGTAAAGCGTGGGGCCGCATCACCATCCTGTTCGCACTCATCGCGCTGGCGCTCACCGCGCTCCCCACGGCGTCGTTCGCCGGTACGGACACCGCTGGAAACGTACTTGCGACCGACAATGACGTCAATCCATCTGGCGCCGAGGGTGACCTGTACTGGGCCGGCCAAAGCCTTAACCTAGACGATGCGTCCATCAACCGCGATATCATCGCCGCGGGCGATACCCTCTCGATCCGCGACTGCACGGTGGGCGGCGCCGTCCGTCTGGCGGCACGCACCATCGATATCGCCAAGACCACGGTTAATGGCAGCGTAACGGTGGCTGGCCAGCATGTCGTGCTCAACACCGGTAGCACCGCCAACTGTTTTTACGCGATGGGCGAGACGGTTGCCCTGCGAGGCTCAACCAAGTCGGCAGCACTCGCGGGCGATACGGTAACCATCGACGGTACCGTCGAGGGCGATGTCGAGGTTTGGGCCGATAAGCTCGTCTTGGGCAAGAATGCCCACATTACCGGCACCGTAAACGCGCACGTCTCCGAGGACCCCGAGCGCGCCGCAGGAGCCGAGGTAGGCGCGCTTAAGATCGACCGCACCGAGAACGAGGATACTTCCACCCTTAACGATGTCATCGGCGGCATCGTCGCCGCGGCGCTCTCGACCTGCTTTGTCGCCCTGCTGCTCGAGCTCGTCTTTCCGCGTGCGACCGCCAGTGCCGCCGGCATGCTCCACCAGCGCCCCACGCCCTTGTGGGTGAGCGGTCTTCTGGGTACGATTGCCGTCGTCCCCGCCGCCCTGCTGCTGATTATCTCTATCGCTGGTCTGTCGCTTGCCGGAGCCCTCTTGTGCGGCGTTATCGGCATCGCGTTGGTGTCGAGTGCCTTTGCAGGGTGCGCGATCGCCCGCATGGTCGGACACAGCCAGAACCGCTACGCCATGGCCGCCGTGGGCGGTATCGCCGCAGGCGCACTCACGGCACTCCCCCTTATGGGCAACTTCGTCAGCGGCGTGGCCTTCGTCTTCACGCTCGGCTACGTCATCCAGATCATCTGGCGCAACGCCCACCTCAAGCCGCAGCAGACCGCCAACACCCCGGGCCTTCCCTCCGCCTAACCGTCAACCACCGCAAAGGGGACAGGCACCTTTGCGGGGGGGGTGCAGACCAACTCAATCCTTGTACACCAAAAAGGGCGCCGACCATCGCGGTCGACGCCCTTTCTTGTTAGACGCTATAAAGCCCAGCGCTTATTTGTTGACCTGGCCGGCGCGAACGGCAGCCTTCTTGCGGTCGGTGGCATTGAGCAGACGCTTGCGCAGGCGAATGTTCTTGGGAGTGATCTCCACCAGCTCGTCGTCGGCGATGTACTCCAGCGCCTCCTCCAGCGAGAAGGTGCGAGGCGGCACCAGCTGGACGGAGATATCGGAGGTCGAGGAACGCTGGTTGCCCAGGTTCTTGGTACGCGCGATGTTGACGACCATGTCGCCGGCCTTGCTGCGCTCGCCCACGATCATGCCCTCATAGCACTCGGTGCCCGGCTCAACAAACAGCTGACCGCGCTCCTGCAGCGTACCCAGAGCGTAGGCAACGGCCTTCTCGGTGGTCATGGAGATCATGGCGCCGTTTTGACGGTTACCGATCTCGCCGGCGTAAGGACCATACTCCAGGAAGGTATGGTAGAACACGCCCTCGCCGTGGGTGACGTTCATGATGCGGTTCTTAAGACCCATGATGCCGCGAGTCGGGATCTTAAACTCGAGGTGCGTCACGATGCCAGAGGTATCCATGCTCGTCATGATGCCGCCGGAGGTGCCGAAGACCTCAACGACCTTGCCCGAGTACTCGTCCGGGCACTCGACGACGGCCTGCTCGACAGGCTCCATCTTGTTGCCGTTCTCATCCTTCTTAAACAGAACGCGGGGACGGCCGACCTGGAACTCAAAGCCCTCGCGGCGCATGGACTCCATCAGGACGGACAGGTGCAGAATGCCGCGACCCGAGACCTCGACGCCGCTCTTGTCCTCGAGCTCCTCGATCTTCATAGTCACGTTGTTCTCGGCCTCGTTGAACAGGCGCTCCTTGAGCTGACGGGCGCCCACGATGTCGCCGTCGCGACCGACGAGCGGGGAGGTCGAAGCCTCAAAGACGATGGACAGGGTCGGCGGGTCGATCTCGATGGGCTCGAGCTCGACGGGGTTCTCGGGGTCGGTGTAAACATCGCCGATATCGGTGCGGTCAATACCCACGACAGCGGCGATATCGCCGGCGCCGACTTCCTGGCACTCGGTGCGGCCCAGGTAGTCGAAGGTAAAGAGCTGCTTGACGGTAGCGGTGGCGCTGGAGCCGTCGTTCTTCACAACCAGAATCTGGTCGCCCTGATGGATGGCGCCGGAATACACGCGACCGATGCCGATACGGCCAACGAAGTTGGAGTGGTCGATGGTCACACACTGCATGGCCAGCGGGGCGTTCTCGTCAACCTCGGGCGCGGGCATGTCGTCGATGATCATATCGAGCAGCGGATACATGTCCATGTTGCCGTCGTTGGGGTCAAGACGGGCAAAGCCATTCATGGCGCTGGCGTAGACCACGTGCTCCATGGCGAACTCAAGCTGGTCGTCGGTGGCGCCCAGGTCGGCCATGAGGTCCAGGCAGTCGTTGTAGGCCTTCTCGGGATTGGCGCCCGGACGATCGATCTTGTTGATGACGATCATGATCTTAAGGCCGGTGTCGATAGCGTGACGCAGCACGAAGCGGGTCTGGGGCATGGGGCCCTCAAAGGCGTCGACCAGCAGCAGGGCGCCGTCGGCCATACGCAGCACGCGCTCGACCTCGCCGCCAAAGTCGGCGTGGCCCGGAGTGTCGATGACGTTGATCTTAACGTCCTTGTACTCGATAGAGATGTTCTTGGCGAGAATCGTGATGCCGCGCTCGCGCTCCTGGTCGTTGGAATCCAGAACGCGGTCCTCGACCTGCTGGTTGGCACGGAAGGCGTCCGTGGCACGCAGGAGCTTGTCGACCATCGTCGTCTTGCCGTGGTCGACGTGGGCGATGATGGCGATGTTCCTCAGATTGTCTACGCGCATGTAGTTCCCCTATCTTCTATCCATATACAAACGGCACGCGTATGCGGCCCGCCCAGCGATACAACGCTCAGCGGGAATATTGAGCCTTTTACCGAAAACTCGTTTATTTTAGCGATTTTAGATGAGAGGGGTTTCCTCACCTGCAGGTTCAGGGTCGCTCCACATAAAACCATCGCCGGCGCCCATGCCCTCATACAGCACATATGCCGAAAA
>DBFZQW010000068.1:0-10994 GCA_048521445.1 Collinsella sp.
TGGGCCTGGTGATGCCCGGCGAGAAGAGGATTGAAGTGCAGGGCCTGGACGACGATTCGGATTCGTCTTCGAGCAAGAAGTCGTCGAACGCCAAGAAGGCCAGCGAAGTTGCCAAGGAAATCGAAGAAGTCGGTAAGGACGCCCCGTGGTACATCCAGGCGCTCGACATGCTGTTTGGGTTTAACGGTGTCGAGGGCCAGACGGTCGTGTCCAACGGCAAATAGCGCCCGGAGGGGAGCCCGCAATGGCAGATTGCAAACGATATAAGGTGGCGGCGATCGATCTGGGAACGGTGTCGTCGCGACTGGTGCTGGCGCAGGTCGAGGGCGGGGCGATCGTGGAATCGTCCAAGCATACCGAGATTACCGACCTGGGCGAGGGTGTGGACGCGACGGGTCGCTTTTGCGAGGCGGCGGTCGAGCGCGTGCTCGCTGCATGCCGCATGTTTGTGGACGAGGCGCGTGCCTTTGGGGCCGCGTGCATTTGCACCACATGCACGAGCGCCGCGCGCGATGCATCCAATGCCGCACTGCTGCTGGACGGTCTGCGTGAGCTGGGGCTCGAACCGCAGGTGATTCCGGGCGAGGTCGAGGCGCGCCTGACGTTTTTTGGCGTGGCGCACGACTTTGCCGGCGAGCGCATCATTGTTGCCGATTCGGGCGGCGGATCCACGGAGCTCGCGACGGGCGTCTATGCGCCGGAGCGTGGGGTCTTTGCGCTGGAGGGCACGCGTTCGCTGGACATCGGTTGTCGCCGTGTGACGGAGCGATTTTTCTCGGCACTGCCGCCCGCACGCGGCGAGCTTACTGCCGCTGCCGCGTGGGCGGGCGAGCAGTTCGCTGCCTATTTTGAGGGCCTGCCGAGCAATTTTGAGCGCGCCGAACGCTTGGTCGCAGTGGGTGGCACCGTCACCACACTCGTGGCGCTCGTTCATGAGCTGGAACCGTACGATTCGAGCTTTGTGCACCTGCGCGAGCTTTCGCTGGATCAGGTTTCGGCCGCTATCGAGCGCATGTCTGCGTTGGATGCGGACGGCATCGCCGCTCTACCGGGTGTACAGCCCAAACGCGCGGGCGTGATCTTGGCTGGTGCCGTGGTAATCCGCGAGCTTATGCGAGCCGGCGGCTACAAGACGCTCACTGTAAGCGAGAACAGCTTACTCGCCGGCATGGCCGCCACCATCAACGAGGCTCTCGACGGTGCGACCCCCACCATCTCCTGGACCCCAGAGCTCAGCACCCTCTAAATAAGTTGCGGTGAAATAGTTCCTAAATAAGCTGGTAAACGGTATAAACAGGATCTATTCCACCGCAACTTCTAAGGGACCGAAGCTGTCTTTTTAGCCCGTCCTAAATTAGTTGACTTTCTGAAGCGCGGGGCGGTGGGACGTCTGCGTATTTGCTGCGCAAATCCGCACCGGCTTCGGACGCCTGCTGGCGCCCTCGCCGGCTCGCTGCGGACGCTGCGCGTCCGCTTGACGCTCGCCCCCCCCTCGCGGGTTCGAGTCCCACCGGCATCTAAAAGAAGTGAGCCCGCATCCCTTGGGGACACGGGCTCGAAAGCTCCATATGGTAGGGGCGGTGGGACTCGAACCCACAATCCTTGCGGCGAGAGATTTTAAGTCTCCTGCGTATGCCAATTCCGCCACGCCCCCGTGAGACTAGAAGTCTAGCACAAGCCGTCCGTTACGCGTTGACGGCCATCGAGTGTTGCCCCGACTTCTCCAGGAACTCCTGGAACTTGGCTTCGTCGCCCTTGTTCTTGTACTGCAGAGCCAACAGATACTCCAAGCGGCAGCTCTTGACCTTGTCGTCACCGGCCTCCTTGAGCATGCGCTCCAGCTCGGGAATGTCGTTGTGGCGCTTGAGGATCATCGTGTCGTACATCAGTTGGCATTCGTGTGCGACTGCCTCGGCCTGGCCGCCCTCAAAGCCTTTGATCTCGTGCAGCAGCTCCTTGGACTTTTTGCGGTCCTCCTGGCCAACGTAGTAGTTAAAGGCCTTAATCACCAGGTCGACGCGCTGCATCTTGGGCAGATTGAGTCCCAGCAGCAAATCGAACATCTCGTCGGCGCGCTTGTGGTCCTCGCGCAGCAGATAGGAGTTCAGGCGCAGGTAGTCGCGGTTATAGCGCGGGTACAGCATGCTGGTGAGTTTGCCATCGAGCAAACGATCGAACTCGTCCCACTGCTTGGCAGCCATAAGCTGTTGCAGGCGCTTAAACGTGGTGCGTTTTTTTACGCTAAAGAACACCGATATGGCGATACAAATAATAACGACGGCGGTCCAGAGGGTGCGGGAATCGGGCATTTTAGAGTCCTTAGTCGCTCGTAAAGCGAGCGGTATGACAACACGTGCTAGATGTATTATACGCGGCGTGCAAGCAAACTGGCATAAAAGCGCATCGAGGCCGAGCGCCATCGCTCGCTGCGGTACACTTACCTAAAGTAAACCATGAAGGGAGACATTACCTATGAAGAAGATTGTTTTGGCTTGCGGTGCTGGCGCTGCTACTTCCACGCTCGTTGCCCAGAAGGTCGCCACCATGCTCGACGCCAACGGTTACGCCGACAAGTACGAGATCGTGCAGTGCGCCATCTCCGAGGCCAAGGACGTTTGCGACGAGGGCGCCGATCTGCTGATCGCCACCACCGTTGCCCCCGAGGGCCTTACCTGCCCGTACGTGAGCGGCGTGCCCTTCATGACCGGCATGAACCGCGTCGCCGCCGAGAAGGCCGTCCTCGACGTCATGGCTCAGTAGGCGCTGACTGCATGAGTGAGCAGAACGCCAATCCGGTCGAGCTCTTTGGCATGCGCGTTGCCCATGTGGGCATTAACGCCACCGACCCGGCAGACGCCCTGGAGATCGCGGAGCTGTTCTCGACGATGATGGGTCTGCCCGTTATCGAGACCCCGGTTTCGTACTTTAACGATTCGCTGGTCGAGGTCATGAAGCAGAATGGTCGTGGCACCAAGGGCCACATCGGCTTTGCCGTCAACGACATTGATGCGGCCGAGAAGTGGTTTGCCGAGCGCGGGCTCGAGGTCAACGAAGAGTCGCGCGCGCTGCTGCCCGACGGTAGCACCAAGCTCGTGTACTTTAAGCGCGAGTTCGCCGGTTTCGCCGTGCATCTGTGCCGCGAGTAGCGCACAAGCTGCCATAGCTAGCAAAAAGGGATAGGGCCGTGTGGCCCTATCCCTTTATTTATGCCGAGGGGCTTCCTAGCGCGGCAGGCGAATCGTAAAGCGGCTGCCGACGCCCTCGACTGAGGTCACGCCAATGACGCCGCCATGGCTATCGACGATCCACTTGGCAATGGCAAGCCCCAGACCCGAGCCCTGTGCGCCGGCATCGCGTGCATTGTCGGCGCGGTAGAACCGTTCAAACGCGTGAGCTGCGGATTCCTGGTTCATGCCGATGCCCTCGTCCTCAACGCTTATGTCGATCGTGCCCGCGCCCGCATCCGGCGCTACGCCAAATGTGACGGTCGTTCCCGCATCCGAGTACTTGGCGGCGTTTTGCACGATCACGCGCAGAGCCTGCTTCACGAGCGCCACGTCGACGGGCGCGTCGCAGCGCGGGTCGCTGACAAGCGCAGCGTCAAAGGCCAGCCGATACGTGTGCTCGGTATCGATCATCTGCGATTCCTCGCATACCTCGTCGACCAGTGCGGCAAGGTTGGTATTTGCGCGCCGCAGGACCGTGCGCCCGGCATCGCCGCGCGCCAAAAACAGCAGCTGCTCCACGAGCTCTTGCATGTGCTCGCTTTCGGCCTTGAGGGACGCGATAGATTCTGCCAGCACGTCCGGGTCGTCTTTGCCCCAGCGATCGAGCATGTTTACGTAGCCCTGAATCACCGCGATGGGCGTGCGCAGCTCGTGGCTTGCATCGTTGACAAAGCGCATCTGCTGCAGCTTGGCCTCTTGCATCTGGCGCAGCAGGCGGTTGAGTGCGACCTCGATGCTTGCAAGATCGGCGTCGCCGGTGGTGACGCTCGGCGAGTCGACGCTTGCGCGCTCGATGGCCTGCTCCAGCGTTTCCATCTTGCCGCCGGAGAGCTGCATGCGGCCGAGCTCGTCCACGCGCAAGGCCAGGTCGTTGAGCGGTGCCATGGTACGGCGCACGCGGCGGGCGCCGCCGAGCATGTTGAGCACGCTGATGACCTGCCAGCCCACAACGACAAGGTAGAGAGGCCATAGCGCGACGAGGTCCTGTGCGAGGGGGAAAGTCTTGGTGGTACGCGCAAGCTCGACGGTATAGGTGAGCGTTGCCGGGTCCCAGCCGCGCGCGGGCGTCAGCGACATGCCGTGAACGGTGGCGCCGGGGATCCATCCTGCGGTAAACGCGCCGTCGGGCAGCGTCTGGTTGTATCCATAGACGAGGATCGCCGCCGCAATAACCAACAGCAACAGATCGAGCCAGACATAGCTCATCAAGCGGCGCCACATATAGCTCCAGTTGATGGCGCGGGCGATGGATGTGACGCGCTTGGCCTCGGCGTTACGCGCGGCAGACATAGCCCACCCCGCGCACGGTCTGGATGATGCGGGTACCACCGGCGTCTTCGATCTTGGCACGCAGGTGCGCGATATGCACGTCGACGTTGTTGGTGTCGCCCACGTATTCGTAGCCCAGCGCCTCGTGCGCGATGCGCTCGCGCACGAGCACGGTGCCGGCATGTGTCATAAGCAGGGCGAGGACGTCGAACTCGCGGGCCGTGAGCGCGATGGGCGAGCCTGCGACGGTGACTTCGCGGCGGTCGGGATCGAGCGCGACCGAGCCCACGGTGAGCGTGGCGGGGGAGGGCGCGGCGGATGCCTGGGTCGAGTCGCCAGCCGGGGGTATCGCAGCGGCGCCCGTAGCGCCCGTCCCGGCCCCAACGCCGCCAACGCCCGAAGCCGCCCGCACGGCCTCCGAGCGCTTCAACGCCACGCGGATCCGTGCGAACAGCTCCTCAATCGCAAACGGCTTGGTCAGGTAATCGTCGGCGCCGGCATCGAGCCCGGCCACCTTGTCCATCACGGCATCGCGCGCGGTGACCATTATCACCGGCACATCCTTGTGCTTGCGGACGCGCCGCAGGACCTCCATGCCGTTGAGCTGCGGCAACAACACATCGAGCAGAATAAGATCGTAGTTGCGCTCCAGCGCCAGGTCCACGGCGGTGCGGCCATCGGCGGCGTGTTCCACCTGGTAGCCCTCGTGCTCCAGCTCGAGCGTCACAAAGCGGGCGATTTTCTCCTCGTCCTCTACGATCAGGATCCGTGCCATGCGTGCCCCCGTCTGCGATTACTTGTCGTCGTTCAGATTTTGCTTGATGTCGTCCGCGGCATCGGCGGCGTGATTCATAAGGTTGTTGATGCTGCCGGGCACGTCGCCGTCGCTGTCGATGCGGTAGCGCATGCCAAAGAACAGGCCAATCAGCATCAGCCAAATCGTAGCGCCCCAGGCAAACAGGGCGATGATGGGGATCAGGATGGGGATGTTGAGGATGATCGCATCGCGGCGCGCGGCGATAAACTTGGTGTCCAGGCTCAGGCGGAAGAGCTTTTTGAGGTACTCCCATACGCTGTCCATCTTCTTGGAGAAGTCGGTCTTTTCGCTCGACTTCTCGTAGGCGGCCTGCGCGGCGACCATCTCGGCTGAGGGCTCATCGACTGGCGCGGACTCGGTGGCGGCGTGCGCCGACGTGGTCTGGGTCTTGCCTTGCGACTCGAGCCAAATGATGGCGTCCAAAACGTTGCCGTCGGCGGCGTCGAGCGCGGCTTTGGCATCGGTGTAGCTCACGTTGCACTTGGTGCGGATGGTTTCAACTTTTTCGAGGTCGTCCATGACCTGTCCTTTCGTTCGATGGGCGCGACGCCGGGCGATCTGCCCGGGCGCGAGCGTTGCGTTCGGCGGCCTGCGTTGCGCGGCGCCGCCCCGCCCTTGGTCGAACTCTATAGTGCAGGTTATAGATTAAGCGATTCTTGAGCCAAGATTAACGTTGGATGAGTTTTTGGGTAGCGGTGGGAAAAGTATTAGACCTCGATAGCGGGGGATGTGGTGCCGGTGCAAAACGGCGTCAAAGGTTGGTCGAGCAGGCGGTTTCTCCATTGATGTCCGCACAGCATGTGACACTTACCCTGCCGCCCCGCTCTGCCGCGGCGGCATGCGTCTGAACAACGACCCTCTAAGGAGTTCGATACCGATGAGTGACAACGCAAAGCATCTCGCAAAGAAGTGCGTAAAGGACGCGGGGCCGTGCCTCGCGCTGTGCGTAGCCGGCGCAGCGGTCGCGCTGCTGGCTGTTCTGGGGCCGTTCGACGTGCTCCGAAGTGCCAGCTTTCTGCATGTTTGCATGGCTCTTGCCGGCGCCACGATGACCGGCGGCGTGCTCGATCTGATCTTTTGGGTGTTTGACCCGTTTGGATGGAAGAGCGAGGGGTAGGTCCCAAAGGATGGAAGGGCTGGAACGGTTGACTTAGTGATCGTGCAGAATGTGGGCTAGCGACTTACAGGGAAGTGGTGATCCGATGACGGTCTATGTGACGGGCGATATTCACGGCGGCGTCGACATGCAAAAGCTTCGCGACTGGGATCTTGGGGATGGTCTGACAAGTGACGACTATCTCATCATCGCGGGCGACTTTGGCTTTCCGTGGGATTTCTCTGCCGAGGAATGTGCCGACATCGCCTGGCTGGAGTCGCGCCCCTATACCGTGCTGTTTGTCGACGGCAACCACGAGCGTTTCGATCACTGGTCGGAGCGCCCCATGGAGCTGTGGCACGGCGGCCTGACGCAGCGTCTGTCGGACACCTCGCCCATCCGACGCCTGACGCGCGGTGAGGTTTTTGAGCTCGACGGCTCAACGATCTTTACCATGGGCGGCGCCACGAGCGTGGATAAGGAATACCGCATTCCGTATTCCAGCTGGTGGCCGCAGGAGCTGCCGGACGAGCGCAACTTTGAGGAGGCGCGGGCAAAGCTCGACAGCGTGGGTTGGAAGGTCGACTATGCGATCACCCATACCTGCTCCACGCGCATGCTTTCGCCCACGCTTTACCCGGCACCTGGCTGGAATTATCCCGATGTCGATCGACTCACCACGTTTTTCGACGAGCTGGAGGACCACCTGGACTACAAGCGCTGGTACTACGGGCATTTTCATCGTGACGCCAACCCAGCCGAGTGCCACACCGTGCTCTACGACTGTATTGTCCGCCTGGGCGACGAACTCCAGCCCTGGGATGTCGCGTAGGGGCGGGGTGGCTGGCTACTCGACCGTTACAGTGATGTTTTCCCGATGCGTGCGGATAACATCCCAGCTAAAGTGCTCGACCAGCTGCTCGGCAGAGCGCGGTGTGGCGTCCGGCGCGATGCCTGTTTGCCCGGCGAGCCAGCCCAGTAGTGCCTCGGGCGCGCCAAAGCGGGTGCGGAGCTCGCCCAGGTCCAGGTCGCGGTCGCGCTTGGAAAGGCGGCGGCCATCCGGCGACATGAGCAGCGGAATGTGCGCGTAGTGCGGCGTGGGAAGTTCCAGCAAATGCTGCAGGTAGATTTGGCGCGGCGTGGAGCCCAGCAGATCGCATCCGCGCACGACCTCGGTGACGCCCATGGCAGCGTCGTCGACCACCACGGCTAGCTGGTAGGCAAAAACGCCGTCGCTGCGGCGCACCAAAAAGTCGCCGCATTCGGTGGCGAGTGCTTCGCATTGGGCTCCATACGTGCGGTCCACGAATTCGATCACATCGTTTGCGAGGTCGTCGACGGCGGGTACGCGCAGGCGCGTGGCCGGAGCGCGCAGGGCGCTGCGGCGGGCAACCTTCTCGGCAGAAAGGTCTCGGCAGGCGGCGCGGTAGATGGGCGTGCCGTCGCTCGCGTGCGGCGCGCTCGCGGCGTGGAGTTCGGCACGCGTGCAAAAACAGGGATAGGTGAGGCCGGCGTCTTGCAGCTGACGCAGGGCGTCCTCGTACAGATCCAGGCGATCGTGCTGGTAGTAGGGGCCTTCGTCCCACTCCAGTCCCAGCCAGGCCAGGTCGTCAATCAATTGAGTGGCAAGTTCCGGGCGCTTGCAGCGATCGTCCAGGTCCTCGATGCGCAGCACGATGCTGCCGCCTTGGCTGCGGGCCGAAAGCCACGAGCACAGGCAGCTGAACACGTTGCCCAAGTGCATGCGGCCCGAGGGCGACGGGGCAAAGCGGCCCACGACGGGGGTGGGCGCTGCCGTTGCTGGTGCGTCCGCGGCGTGTGTTGCTATGTTGCGTGCGTTGATATCCATGCGGACGAGTATAGCGCGGGGCTTGGCAGGGAAGGCGTTGCTGCGCTCACAAGTTGGCGGCGGTACGCATTGCGCACGGTGGGTTTGCGGCTCAAGGTCTCGATCGCTGCGTACCGACTTAGCCTCACAAACGACAGAAACCCCGGCAGCTCTTCGCAACTGCCGGGGTTTCCGCGGAAAAGGGGGACATGATCCTCGAGCGAACGGCAAAGGGGCAAACCGTTTTCGCTCAACTGCTTTATGCCCCTCGGCTGGCGGCTCAATCAGCGCGTGCCGCGCCCACACAAAGCCGCTACACCTGTGACGGAGCTGTGAAGTGGTATCTATTGCCGGGGCGGGCTATGCCAAGGGTGTCCCTAATGACTAGTCATTTAAGAACGTCCCCAATGACTAGCTGCCGGGGTGCTGGTGTGACTTTCATCCCGTTTGGCGCTCCGGTCGCCTAGATGTTCGCCATGCGTACCCGCAAACGTGGGACAATGGCGCTGTTGGTTTTACAGACAAAGGATGTGCCTATGAACACCCTCGCCGCCAAAGTCAGCCGGCAGCGCCACCTGTTTGCGCGATTCGCTTCCGTCTGCGTGCTCGTCACGCTTGCGTTGTTGCTGCTGCCTGTCGCCGCGCACGCCGACGGCTACTCCATGACCCAGACCTATATCAGTGCCACGGTCGAGGCCGATGGATCGCTGACCGTTGTCGAGGGACGCCAGTTTGATTTCGACGACGACATCAACGGCGTGTTTTGGGAGATCAATACGGGCTCCAACCAGCAGGGCGGCACGGCGGGCGTCGACGTGCTGAGTGTCGAGGAAGAGGACACCGCGTTTAACAAAGTCGATAGCGCGAACAAGGGCGACTCTGGCGTCTACACGGTCGAGCAGACCGGTGACGGCGTAAGGATTAAGGTGTTCAGCCCCCACGAGAGCGGCGACAGCGCGATCTATTACGTGAGCTACACCATGACCGGTGCGGTCATGAACTGGGCCGATACCGCCGAGCTCTACTGGAAGTTTGTGGGCGACGGCTGGTCCGCGGACTCCGATGACGTTGAGATGGAAGTGTACTTCGCAAATGCCGCTGCCGGGACGGCGGCCGTCAAGGGCGATAACTTCCGCGCATGGGGCCACGGCCCGCTGACGGGCGATGTATCGCTCGATGCGGACGAACCCATGGTCACCTATACCATTCCCTGCGTGCATCAGGGCGAATTCGCCGAGGCACGCATCGCCTTCCCTAGCGACTGGGTGCCGCAGCTTGCCGCTTCGGGCGAAGAGCGCATGTCAACGATCCTGAGCGAAGAGAAGGAATGGGCCGACGAAGCTAACGCCCGCCGCGCTCACGCTCGCATGATTGCCAATGCACTTGCCGTGCTAAGTGTTGTTGCGGCGGTGGCCTTTACCGGCACAATCGTTATGCTCAAGCTGCGCAAGCGCAAGCCCAAGCCGCTTTTCCAGGACGAATATTTCCGCGATGTGCCTTCGGCCGACCATCCCGCCGTGCTTTCGGCCCTCATGAGCTGGAACGAGGTGCCCGATCAGGCATATATCGCCACGCTCATGAAGCTCACTGACGACCGTGTGATCAAGCTGGAGCAGGCGACCGTGACCAAGGCCAAGAAGGGTCTGTTGGGGCGTGAAAAAGAAGAGCAGACGTATCGCGTGACGGTGAGTGATGCGGGCTGGAAGTCGGCCAAGGGCATTGACCACATGGTGCTCAAGGTCTTCTTTGCCGGTGCTAAGCCTGACGAGAACGGCGATCGCTCGCGCACGTTCGACGAGCTGCAGCACTACGTCAAGCAGCACGCTACACCCGTGGGCGACAAGCTCGAGGACTATCAGAACACCGTTAAGGGCAAGCTGGCCGATAGCGAGTACGTTGCCTCGGACGGCATTGTTGCAATGGTGTTTTGCCTGGTTCTTGGTATCCTGATTGCCTTTGTTCCCGTGGGATCCATCTTCTTTACCGATGGCGCGCAGGCGAACATTACCGCCGCGGTTATCTCGGTGCCGATTGTGCTGGTGGGTATCGGCGTGGGCCTTACGTTCCGCCGCTTTACGCCGGAGGGCGCCGAGGTGGCGGCTCGCTGCAAGGCACTTAAGCATTGGCTCGAGGACTTCACGCGTCTAAAGGAAGCCGTCCCCGGCGATCTGGTGCTGTGGAACAAGCTGCTGGTGATGGGCGTTGCCCTGGGCGTTTCGAAAGAAGTGCTGCGACAGCTGGCCGAGGCCGTGCCTGCGGACCTGCGCAACAGCGACGATTTCTACGACAACTACCCCTGCTACTGGTGGTACTACCATCATTACGGTACCGAGTCCCCGCTCGATTCATTCGATGACGTGTATCACGAGACCATCCGTGAGCTGGCGTCGAGTTCCGATAGCTCGAGCGGCGGCGGAGGCGGCGGCTTCTCTGGCGGCGGAGGCGGCGGCGTCGGCGGAGGCGGCGGCGGAACGTTCTAGCGCGCTCTGATTTTTGGGATGGATCTTCTCCGGCGACTGTTGGCGGAAAATCTATCCCATTTTTATGCTTTGAAATGGGTCTATCTTTCCGTTACGGAGGTAGCGCGCAGAGATGCGGTGTAAGAGGCGGGGCATACCCCGCCTCTTCCCTTTCTTGAAAGGGAGGGGACACCGCCTAGAATTCGTCGTTGGAGTAATGAAGGTGACGAATGGAAGGAAAGGCGATGCCCCAAGAAGAGAGTGTACTGCGCCTCGGCCGCGACGAGGCCCTCGAGGC
>DBFZQW010000069.1:0-2938 GCA_048521445.1 Collinsella sp.
AGCCGATTCGGTTAACGAGGCGGTTGACCACGGCAGCGACGCGCGCCGCGGCTTCGGGTACAGACTGGTTGCTTAGGTTCTCAGCCACGTTTCCTCCCATTCCTCCTTCTATGCACGTAACATGCGGTATTCATTATAGGCGCTTGAGAAATACTTTCGACACTGATTGCGCTTTACCACACAAAAGTATTTTCTGCATTGCAAAGGTTTTTGCCCTAAATGGTCGTATTTCTCGGTGGGCGGCATACGTAAACGGGGGCATTCCGCATAAAAGCGAAACACCCCCGTAACAATCGCTCTCCATGAGCAGGGCACGTTAGCAGGCCCGAAGCTCAAAAAGATGCGCTACAGGCGCTCGCGAACCGCCTCGACGACGTTGTCCAGATCGGCGAGCACCTCGTCATGGCTCTGCATGTCGCGCACTTTGACCTTGCCGGCGGCAAGCTCGTCGCCACCCAGGACCAAGATGAGCTTGGCGCCTACCTTATCGGCTTGCTTAAACTGGGCCTTGAGCGAACGACCCTGATAGTCGGCCTCGGTCACGATACCTGCGGCGCGAAGCTCCTGCGTAATGGCAAAGACGTTCTGACGCAGCTCCTTGCCGGCGTTGGCGACATAGACGCACGGGGCCTCATCGGCACCCAAATCGCTGCCAAAGGCTTGCAGGGCCAGCAGGGCGCGCTCAAAACCGACAGCAAAGCCGACGCCCGCCGTGGGCTTGCCACCCTCGAGCTCGACCAGGCCATCGTAGCGGCCGCCGCCGCCGATGGAGCCGACGCCGGCGCCAGGGGCCTCGACCTCAAAGACAGTACGGGTGTAGTAGTCCAGGCCGCGCACCAAGGTGGGATCCTCGACATACTCGATACCGGCGGCATCCAGATAGCGCTTGACCTGCTCGTAGTGCTCGCGGCACTCATCGCACAGGTTGTCACCCATCAGCGGAGCCTCGGCCATGATCTCGCGGCAGTGGTCGTTCTTGCAGTCAAAGGCACGCAGCGGGTTGAGCTCGGCGCGCTCGCGGCACTCATCGCACATCTCGTCTGCGTGATCGAGGATAAACTGCTTGACTTGCTCGCGGTAAGCCGGACGGCACTGAGCGTCGCCCATCGAGTTAATGAGCAGACGAAGCTTGGAAAGATCGAAGCCCAGGCGCTTGTAAAACTCCATGAGCATGATGATGCACTCGGCGTCTGCCGCCGGATCGGGAGCGCCGAGCCACTCGATGCCCACCTGGTGGAACTGGCGCAGGCGGCCCTTCTGGGGACGCTCGCCGCGGAACATGGCCTCGGCGTAGTACGCCTTAAACGGCGTGGAGCCCTGGGGCACCAGATTGTTCTCGACGACAGCGCGCACCACGCCGGCCGTGCCCTCGGGGCGAAGCGCCAGGCGCTGCTTGGGCTTGAGTTTGGTGTCGGTGCCCTCGGTAAAGACGCGCTCCAGGTTGGCACCGCTGAACACGCGGAACATTTCCTTGCGCACGACGTCGGTCGACTGGCCGATACCGTGGACAAACACGTCCACCTGCTCGATCGCGGGCGTCTCGATGGGTTTAAAACCAAACGGCTCGAACACGCCGGCCGCAATCTGCTGCATCTTTTGCCAGGCGCGCATCTCGGCGCCGATAAGGTCGCGGGTTCCCTCCGCCTTCTGTGCCTGCATGGGCAAACACCTTTCTTTTGTATCGCGTCATAGGTAACGGTCATTATACGGCACAAATACAAACAGCGGCGGCGCGTCTGACCGAACGAGGGTATGGGGACTCGTTCGGCCAGACGCGCCGCCGCGGACGAAGCGGACAAGCGGCGATGCGCTTTGGTCTACCTACTCCCCCGCCACGCTCGCGCGCAGCTTGGCGGCGATGGGCTCGGATGCCAGCAGGAACACGAGCATGACCACGGAGCACGCCAGGCACACGATCCAGGTGCTCGCAAAGGAGCCCGTGGCATCGAACAGCACGCCCGAGACAATGGCGCCCACGGTGCCGCCGACCATCTCGAGCGAGGTAATGGTGCCCGTGACCTTACCGAGGTCGGCCATGCCAAACTGCTCGGACGCGGCGATGGTAGGCGTGATGGTGCCCATGCACGTTCCGATACCAAAGCTCACGGCAGCCACGATGGGACCAAGATCGGTCGCGGGGAAGCACAGGGCGACGCAGGCGATAATGCACGCAATGGAGCCAAGGATATTGCCAAAGCGCAGACCAAAGCGGTCATAGATCGCACCGAGCGAAATCTTGGCGATAACGACGGTGACCATGTAGGCCGAAAGCACGGTACCTGCCCACATGGGATCGTGGCCGCCCGTGACGATCTTGGCGCCGTTGACGGTAACACTCGTCATGTTGGTGACCTGGTTGGGCAAGATGGCGCCGTTAACGAGACCCATAAAGAGGAAGGCGACGACGAGCAGCCAAAACGCCGGGCTCTTCTTGATACGAGACCAGCCGACGCTAACCTCGGGCGCCGTGTGCTCGTCCTTATCGCCAGCCGTCGAGACGGACGGATCGCCCGGGTTCTCGCCGAGCGGCTTAAGGCCGATCTCGGAAGGCTTGGTGCGGAAGGAGTAAGCCGTGATGGGCAGTGCCGCCACCATGCAGACGGCAGCGAGTACCAGGAACGCAGAGCGCCAGCCCACACTCACGATAAGAGAGCTCACGATCGGCGAGAGAATGGCTCCGCCAAAGCCCGAGCCCGAAAGTGCGATGGAAATGGCAAGGCCGCGTTTAGCGGTAAACCAGTTGGCGGTCACAAGGCTAATGAGCAGACGGGTCGAGGCCACAGCGAAGCAGCCCGAAACGGCAAAGAGCACGTAGACCTGCCACAGCTCACCGACAAAGCTCATGCCGGCAAGCACCGCCGAGGTAGCGATAACGGTAAGCGAGCCCAATACGCGGCCACTCACCTTATCGGCAACATGACCGATAACGAGCGAACCC
>DBFZQW010000070.1:0-2527 GCA_048521445.1 Collinsella sp.
TGACCATGCACGGCCGCGGCGACGACTACCGCGAGCTCAAGCCCGCCGATGTTGCCTACTACGACGGCTGCGTCGAGGTCGATCTGTCGAGCATCAAGCCCATGATCGCGCTGCCGTTCCATCCTTCCAACGGCTTCGAGATTGACGAGCTCAACGAGAACCTTGAGGACATCCTGCATGAGGTGGAGCTCGAGGCCGCCAAGATCGGCGAGGGCAAGACGCACTTTAGCCTGCTCGACAAGATCGTCGACGGCAAGCTGCACGTGCAGCAGGGCGTCATCGCCGGCTGCTCGGGCGGCAACTACGACTCCGTGGTCCAGGCTGCCCGCGTGCTTAAGGGCGCCAACACCGGCTGCGGCGAGTTCTCGCTGTCGGTCTACCCCACGAGCCAGCCTGTAGCGCTCGAGCTTACACGCCGCGGCTACATCTACGACCTTATGGAGGCCGGCGCAATCGTGCGCACGGCATTCTGCGGCCCGTGCTTTGGCGCCGGCGACACGCCTGCCAACAACGGCCTTTCGATCCGCCACACCACGCGCAACTTCCCCAATCGCGAGGGTTCCAAGCCGGGTAACGGCCAGCTGAGCGCCGTGGCCCTGATGGACGCCCGCTCCATTGCGGCGACGGCAGCCAACGGCGGCATCCTGACGCCGGCGACCGACCTGCCCGAGGAGACCTGGGACGAGGCCTGCGAGTACACCTTTGACGACGCGCCGTACAAGAAGCGCGTGTACTGGGGCTTTGGCAAGGCGGAGCCTGCCGACGAGCTGGTCGAGGGCCCCAACATCAAGCCGTGGCCCGCGATGGAGCCTCTCGGCGACGACATCCTGCTCAAGGTGTGCTCCAAGATCATGGACTCGGTCACGACGACCGACGAGCTCATTCCCTCGGGCGAGACGAGCTCCTTCCGCTCCAACCCGCTGGGCCTGGCCGAGTTTACGCTCAGCCGCCGCGACCCGGCCTACGTGGGTCGCTCCAAGGAGGTCGATGCCGTTGAGAAGCGTCGCGTGGCCGGCGAGGCAGCAGGCGACCTGGCGGTACTCGATGCCGAGCTTGCAAGCGTGTTTGAGGCACTGGCCGGCGCCGGTGTCGCGGCCGATGCCAAGGCGACTGAGTACGGCTCCATGCTCTATGCCAAGAAGCCCGGTGACGGTTCTGCCCGTGAGCAGGCTGCGAGCTGCCAGCGCGTAATTGGCGGTCTGGCAAACATCGTCCACGAGTACGCCACTAAGCGCTATCGCTCCAACGTGATGAACTGGGGCATGGTGCCCTTCCAGATGGAGGCAGAGCCCAACTTTGAGGTGGGCGACTATGTCTTTGTGCCGGGTATCCGTGCCGCGCTCGATGGTGACCTAAAGGACATCGCCGCCTACGTGGTGCGCGCCGACGGCACGGTCGAGCAGATTGAGCTCTACATTGCCGATATGACGGCAGAGGAGCGTGCCATCGTCAAGGCCGGCTGCCTGATCAACTACAACAAGTTCAAGGCCGCTGCCGAGTAACGCACTTAATTGTCCGCCTGGGGCTTACCCTTTCCCGCCCGCTCACGCGCTTCGCGAGGGTCGCGTTCGGGAAAGGGTAAGCCCCGGGCTACATTCCTGCGTTCTCGTTGGGTCTTGAGGGACGCTAATAAATAGGCTTGCTTGATGCCGCCTCTGTTATCGGGGCGGCTTCTTTTTGTCGAAAACCACCACAAAGGGGACAGGCACCTTTGTGGTGGTGGGGAACGAGCTCGATGTTGTTGTGATTGTTGAGCGGTATGTTAATGAGCGTCTCTACAGGATTTCATCTGGGCTGGCGGGCTTGGTTGTTTTGGGGATGCCGAGTTTGGATGACGCGAAATCGTCAACATTGTCCTTAATTCCGTCTTTGGTGTAGACAGTGACCATATAGGTGCTGTGTCCGAATTCGCCCTTGTCGCGTGTTGCCCAGGCATCCCAGTAGGCGGCCCTGTTTCGCCCTTTGATTTTTCCGACACGGCGGAGTTCTGTTCGCTTTAATTTCTGGTTGCTATAGATGGTTCGACCGGCCTCCTCGGTGAGCCCGCACTGTCCAAGCATCTTGTCGAGGACTTGGTTCATGTGGCGCTCATCGGTGTTTGGTGCGTAGTCGTAGGCAAGGCCGATGGAGTCGAGTGGCTGGTCGTCGATTAGATAGTTTAGCGCCTGAGGTTCAAGGCAGAAATAGGGGGAGCATCCGTCGACCTTGCCGAGCAACGGTAACTTGGACTGCCAACTTCCGGTGGGAATTGCATATTCGTAGAACACGCCACGGCAGACAAAGGAGAGCGAGGTGGCACGCGAGCCGGCGTCGATCATCCCGCAAAGATCGAAGGGCGAGGCGATACCAAAAGAAAAGGGCGTGATGACGATAAGGAAGAGCATCACGATGGGTATGGCGAGAATGGCGATGACGTTGCGACCGGTGGAATGAGACGGCTTCATATGCGCTCCTCGAGACAAAGATCTGTTGAGGATAGGCAGAAATGGATATGTTCAGAGAACAATTCAAGTTTAATCTCATGGCG
>DBFZQW010000071.1:0-7933 GCA_048521445.1 Collinsella sp.
CAGCGGCGTCCCGCTCGGGGTGAGGATGCACGGGAGGAAGGGTTCCGAGCGCCTGCTCCGGCGCCGCGAGGAGATGCTCGCCAGGGGCATGCCCCAGGCGAAGGCGAACGCCGCCACCGCCGCCGAGCTCGTGAGGTGGCTGTGGGCCCTCGGCGCGATGTGCCGGGAGGCAACCGAATAGACATAGCCCCCGTCCCGGCGAGCCGGGCAGCCTTCGGGGATACCCCCGCTTTCGCTGGGCGCGCGGCAGCGGCCGCATGCGCGTAGTCAGACTTGGGGAGCCCCGCCGAAGGAGAGGATTGCGGGCCGCCGGAGCGGTATCCGCGGATATGAGACTGAGCCGAAGGCGTCGATGACATGCCGGGGCGGACCGGGACGGGTTAACGGCAGGCCCCGCCGACCGATTGCAAGCGGTCGGCGGGGCCATTGTGGCTCTTGACAGCGGATTGGGTCATATGAGCGAAAGCCCGCTAGAGCGAGCAAGGTGTCTTCAAGCAAAATGGCGCCGCTGGTTGAGCATAAGTCAGCGAGCGGGCCGCATTTGAGGCAAGGTGACGTGAAACGAAAGGGCGCTGACCTTCTGGTCGCGCCCTTGAAGTTGAACGTCAGATTGCCCAAATGCGGCCCGCGCAGCGTCGAGCCGTTACGCGGTTTGGTAAAACCGCGTAACTCTTAAGGCCGCTGGCCCATACCACCCTCGAGGGTGACGGTCTCGCCGTTCATGTACTTAAAGTCGGGACCGCAGAGCTGAACGACCACGCGGCCGATTTCCTTCTCGACGTCGCCGTAGTGGCCCGCCGGCGGCATGTGAACGTTGGCCTTGAACGCCTCGGGGTAAGCATCCTGGAAGTTCTCGAGCGCGGCAGTCCAGGCAAGCGGGCACACGATGTTGACGTTGATGCCGTCTTTGCCCCACTCGTTGGCGGCAACGCGGGTCAGGCCGCGGATGCCCTCCTTGGCGGCAGCATAGCTGCACTGGCCATAGTTGCCAAACAGGCCGGCGCCCGAAGCAAAGTTGACCACGGATCCCTTGGTCTCCTTCAGGTGCGGATAGGCCTTCTGCATATACAGATAGGTAGCATACAGACCGGAGTAAATGGCCAGGTTAAACTGGTCCATGGTGTGATCGGCGATGGTCACGCCCGAGGCGCTGGCCTGAGCATTGTTGACGACGGCGTCGATGCGGCCGAACTCCTCAATGGCCTTGTCAATGACGTTCTGGACGACGGCTTCGTTGTCCTGACCGGCCGAAACATCAGCCTGAACAGGCAGAACTTTGACACCGTACTCGGCCTCGAGGGACTCCTTGGCGGCCTCGAGCTTGGCGACGTTGCGGCCGGTGATAACGAGGTTCGCGCCCTCCTTGGCAAAAGCGATATCGATACCGTAGCCGATGGAGCCAGCGGAGCCGTCCTTAAGCGTGGCCTTGCCGCCGCCGGTGACGATCACGGTCTTACCAGTGAAAAGTCCCATATAAAGTCCTTTCAAATCGCGACGGGCGCACCCGCCGACTGCGCGCATCCAAATAAACGCGCCAAAAGCTGAAATGCAACTTTAACGGGTTCAAGTGAAAAATAAAGCCCATGGCAGGCGAACGGCGCAACGTCTTTCGGCGAAGGGAATGTCAAGTAAAAATTGGATAGAGTGGCCGAGTTTTTGCTATCGACGCGAGCCATCGAACACGTTTTGAAACTTTGCTGCGGCGCGCGGGAAGTCGGCGCGAGACTTTATCATAGGGTGACAAACAACGATGAGGAGCACATACCTATGACAGACGAGCTGGACCCCCAGACTCAACAGCATATTGATCATTCCGCAGACGCCGTCGACGACTGCGATACTCCTACCTGCGTCGACGCCTCCACCGATGCGCCCGCCACCGCAGATGCGCCCGCTGCCGCAGATGTGCACGCCGATGCGGATAAAGCAACAGACACAGACGATACTGTCGAGCATGACGAAAGCGAGCAGCCGGAGCCGAGCGATGCCGAACCCGACACAGACCCCGCGCCACAGGCGGCAGGCCCCATCGAGGTCTCTTCGGAAGAAGAGCTCGATGCCGTCATGGACTCCATGATGGATGCTGTCAAAGCGATGAAGGATGCTGTCGCCGATGCCGACGTTGACGCCGAGGAAGAAGAGGCCGCTGAGGCCGCCTCGACCTTTGTGCCCGGCGAGACTCCGGTTGCCGACCAGGGCAGTACCATGCCCTCGTTTCTGCAGCTCGAGCATCCCACGATTGGCGCCGATGCGGTCGATCCGCACGCAGCAGGCTTTTCTGTGGTCGAGGGCGGTACCGGCAATATCGCCGCGCCGCAGGCTGCCGATGCGGACTCTGCCGACTCCGCTCGCCCGGCCGCCCCGCACTCCCCCGCCGCGAACCGCGATCTGGGGACCGCTGTCTCGAACACTGCGAACGCCGTGGGCACCTTTATCGCCCAGGGCGCCTCGGCCATGCGCGAGATGAACGCCGCGAAAAAGGCACTTGCCGATGCCCGCGCCCACCTGGCCGAACTTGAGCAGCGCATTGCCGATCAGGCCGAGGAACTCGAGACGCGCCAGGATATCGCAGGCCGCTACGACCAGATCGTCGCCGACCAGCGCCAGGCGATCGCCACAGCGCAAAAGACCGCTGCGGCAGCCGAGATTGACCGTGATGCCCACGCCGCCAAAGCGACAGAGCTCAAGGGTCAGTTCGAACAAATGAAGACAGAGGATGACGCGACTGAGCTCCGCCTGAAGGCCGCGCTCGACGCCGTGGAGGCCCGCGAGGCGAGCTCGCGCGAGACCGGCAACCGCCTCGTTCGACGTCTTGAGGATTCCAAGCGCATCCGCGACAAGGTGAAGGCCGAGCGAGACGCCGGCATTGCCGCCGCACAACAAACCGTCGACGCCACGCGCGCCCAGCTCGAGACGCTGCGTCATGAGTATGCCGAGCTGCAACGCAATCCCTCGGCAAATCCCGCCAACTATACGGTGCGCACCAGCGAGCTCTCGATGCAGATCTCCGACACGGCAGATGCCCTGCGTAAAGCCGAAGAAGATGTCCCGCGCATCACCGCCGACCTTGAGCACTCGCTTGCCGCAGCCGAGCAGGCCGTCGAGCAGGCGCAAGCCCCCATCGCCGACGCAAAACGCGCGCACCAAGCCGTGACGACCGAGGCCGATGCCGCACGCGACGAGCTGCAGACGGCGAAGACCACCGCCGCGACGCGCCAGCGCGAACTGCGCGAGAAGATCGCTGCCGAGGACAAGGCACGCCGCGACCAAGAGCAGAGCATCGCCAACGCCCAAGCAGATGCCGCGCATGCGCAGTCGATTATCGAACAGGCGACCGAGGTGCACGACCACCCAGAGATCACTGAGTCGCTTGCAGGATCCTTGGCCCGAGACAAAGCCGAACACGCCGAGACCGAGCGAGAAGTCGCCCAGCTCGAGGCCACCGAGGACGCGGTGCGCGAGCGTACCCGCGACTCACGCATCAAATTCACCGGCGCCATCGTCTGCATAGTCGCCGCAATCCTGGTGATCATCCTGGTCTGGCTGTTCGCAAGCAAGTAGTCGTTTAAGAGCGTCCCCAATGACTACAAAGGGGTCAGGTTAACATGCACCAACCTGGTGCAAAGTAACCTGACCCCTTTGCACCAATCTCTTGACAACCAAAGAAATGCCGATGTTATGGCAGAGTCAGCGAGCGGGTCGCATTTGAGGCAAGGTGACGTGAAACGAAAGGGCGCTGACCTTCTGGTCGCGCCCTTGAAGTTGAACGTCAGATTGCCCAAATGCGGCCCGCGCAGCGTCGAGTAGTTATGCGGTTCGTAGAACCGCATAACTAACAAATGAGCATCGCGTCGCCAAAGCTGAAGAAGCGGTAGCGCTCCTCGATGGCGGCGGCGTAGGCATCCATGATCTGGTCGCGGGTGGCAAGCGCGCTCACGAGCATCATGAGCGTGGAGCGTGGCACGTGGAAGTTCGTGATCAGCGCATCGACCACGTGATAGGTCGAGCCGGGCATGAGGTAGAGCTGCGTCGTGGCGTTCTCGCGCACCACGATGTCACCGCGGCCAAGCGTATCGGCCCCGTCCTCGCGGCCTTCAAAATAGCGCGCCGTCACGGCCGGATCGGACACCGGCGCGTCCGTGTCAAACGCGCTCTCGAGCGAGCGCACCGCGGTAGTGCCGACGGCGATCACACGATGACCCTCGGCCTTGGCCTTATGCACGGCGTCGACAACCTCCTGCGACACGTGGTAGCGCTCGGTGTGCATGACGTGCTGCGTAGGGTCGTCCTCCTCCACCAAGCGGAAGGTATCGATGCCCACCTCGAGCTCGACGGCGGCAAACTTGGCACCCTTGGCCTCGATAGCGGCCATGAGCTCAGGAGTAAAATGCAGACCCGCCGTAGGAGCGGCAGCCGAGTGCTCCTCCTTCATGGCGTAGACGGTCTGATACTTCTCGGGATCGCCCTCGTAATCGGTAATGTAAGGCGGCAGCGGCACGTGGCCGGCAGCATGGATGGCCTCGTCGAGCGTGCGCGGGTCGCCGGCGGCATTGCAACCGGCCGGCTCAAAGCGCACCAGACGGCCACCGCGGCTATCGGTGACAAAGTCGACGACCTCGGCCGTCAGCACCACGGGAGCCCCCTCGGGCGCATGGGCGCCGCCGGCGCGATACTCAATCTGAGCACCGGGCTTCAGACGCTTGCCCGGCTTGACCAGGCACTCCCAAACATGGCCGAGCGGATCCACGTCCTCGCGGCGCTTGAGCAGCAGCGTCTCGACCACACCGCCCGAGCCGGCCTTGCGGCCGATCAGGCGGGCCGGCATCACGCGCGTCTGGTTGATAACGAGCACGTCGCCCGGCTCGATATAGTCGATGATGTCACGGAAGATGCGGTGCTCGACGGTGCCGCCATGCTCTAGCGGCGTTCCTGTCTCGGAGCCTTTGCGATCAACCACCAGCAGGCGGCATGAGTCGCGCGGCTCGGCAGGCGCCTGGGCGATGAGCTCTTCGGGCAGGTTATAGTCAAAATCATCGGTACGCATAGACACGTCGGATTCTCCTTATATAGCTAAAGTTCGCTCTACATCCTAGCAGGCTGCCAGCTCAAAAGAACTACTTTTTGGACGCTTTGCGCTCGTCGCGGATGCGGGCGCGGTCCATGGCCGCCTCGACAGCCGAGAAGCGGCAACCACAGTAGTTCTGCCGATACATGCCAAGCTCGCGCGAACGGCGTGTCGCCTCGGGGTAATACGGGCGAAAATCGCGAATCACCGGGGTGAGCCCATGTGCCGCCGCCAAGCGCTCAAGCACGTCATTGCAGGTATCGAACAGCTGATACGGCGAGACGGCGAGCGTCGTGCCCACAAACTCAAACCCGCGCTCCTGGGCCACGCGGCACGCCTCGGCCAAGCGCAGGGCATAGCACGCGCGACAGCGACGAGGCCGATCGGCACCCAGCGGTGCCACGCCGGTCTCCCAGCGATCTCGGTCCTCCCCTGCCTCGATGAGCTCGATGTCACCATCGGCACACCACCGGCGCAGCTCGTCCAAGCGGCGCTGCCATTCATCGCGCGGTTGAATATTGGGGTTGGTCCAGCAAATCGTGGGCTCAAACCCCTCCTCGCGCAGCAGGCGAACCGGCTCAAGCGAGCATGGTGCACAGCATGCATGCAGCAACAACGACTTCATCGACATCTCCTCACCCAAAAAAGCGCACGCCAAAGGACGTATCCTCGCAGGCGACAATGCGGCGGTCGCGCAAAATGGTCCACACGTAATACCAGTCGCCTACACAGCCCGACAAATGCAAGCCGGTCGCCAGATAGCACAGCAGCGGATAGCCCGAAAACGCAAACCCCAGGGCAAACGCTGTCGTCACAACAACCGTCGGCGCCAGGCAAATCGCCATATACCGCCGGCGCGAATACACAATCCCCTCGGCGCAGGCATAGATCATCGCCGTCTCGCGATTCGCCCCAAAGGTCACCTTCGCGCCCGCAGGCGCCAGCAGCTTAAAAAACACACCGTGCACCAGCTCGTGCACGGCGAACGACGCCATTGAGATCGCAGCCAAGCCGACTATCCAGCCCACGACAGCCATCCAGCCGCCCGCGTCAGCCGCATCCAAGTCTGCAGGCCCGCCCAGCAGCATAAACACCGGCACCAGGCACACGGCAAACACGCCGACTACGACCATCCCCCACACGAAGCAAGCGTGCAGAAAATCCTCGTCCTCAAACGCATGTATGTTGGAAATCTCATTCATAGCATCTTAGGATAGCGCCCCTGCCACGCACCCGCCCGCATGTGCGATAATGTCGAACGATATGCACGAATTGACCACCGCGCCGCCGAGCCCCGCGCCCGGCCGCGCCCTCAACATATGCGAAGGAGTCCCATGGCATCCAAATACTCCATGAACGACCGTCCCAGCTGGCCTCGCCGCGCCATCGTTACCGCCGGCGAGCCCTACGGCAACAAGGGCCTTCACTTTGGCCACGTTGGCGGCGTCTTTGTCCCTGCCGACTTCTTCGCCCGCTTCCTGCGCGACCGCCTGGGCCGCGAGAACGTCATCTTCACCTCGGGCACCGACTGCTATGGCTCGCCCATCATGGAGAGCTACCGCAAGCTCAAGGAGAACGAGGGCTACGACAAGTCCATTAGCGAGTATGTCGAGTCCAATCACTCCCGCCAGGCCGCGACCCTCAACAACTACAACATCAGCTGCGACATCTACGGCGGCTCGGGCCTTGAGCCGGCTGCGCAGATTCACAACGAGGTGACCGCCGAGATTATCAAGCGCCTGCACGAGCAGGGCACCATCTCCAAGCGCTCCACGCTGCAGTTCTACGATGCCAAGGCCGGCACGTTCCTCAACGGCCGTCAGGTGATCGGCCGCTGCCCCATCCAGGGCTGCAAGTCCGAGAAGGCTTATGCCGACGAGTGCGATCTGGGCCACCAGTTTGAGCCCGAGGAGCTCATCGCGCCCAAGAGCCAGCTCACCGGCGAGGTGCCCGAGCTGCGCCCGGTCGACAACCTCTACTTCGACCTGCCGGCCTACCTCGACTTTATGAAGACCTATACCGCCAAGCTCGCCCAGAACCCGCAGGTTCGCTCCGTGGTCTCCAAGACCATGGAGGAGTGGCTGCTGCCGGCTCAGCTCTACATCCAGAACAAGTTCCGCGAGGCCTTCGATGCCGTCGAGGATCAGCTTCCTGAGCACACCGTGCTGGAGCCCGAGGGCAACAAGAGCAGCTTTACCGTCACCTTCCCCAGCTGGAAGGAGCGCGACGATGCCCACGCAGTGCTCGCCAACGGTGGCGTGCGCTTCCGCAGCGGCAAGGCGCTCGTGCCCTTCCGCATCACCGGCAACATCGACTGGGGTGTTCCGGTGCCCGAGGTCGATGGCGTCTCCGACGTCACCTGCTGGTGCTGGCCCGAGAGCCTGTGGGCGCCCATCAGCTATACGCGTACCGTGCTCGCACGCGATGCCAAAGCCGCCGGCGTGACCGAGGGCGTCGCCGCCCAGGATGCCGCCCTTATGGGCGAGCCCGCAGCCGATTCCACGCAGGTGCCCGCGCCCACCTACCAGCACAGCTCGCTCGACTGGCGCGACTGGTGGTGCTCTGACGACGCTCAGATCTACCAGTTCATCGGTCAGGACAACATCTACTTCTACTGCATCGCGCAGACCGCCATGTGGGAGGCCCTGGGTTGGGACCTTACGCAGAGCACCGTCAGCGCCTGCTATCACCTGCTCTACATGGGCAAAAAGGCGAGCTCGTCCTCGCAGACGCCTCCCCCGCCGGCAGACGACCTGCTCAACCACTACACCTGCGAGCAGATGCGCGCGCATTGGCTGTCGCTCGGCCTGTCCGAGAAGCCGGTGAGCTTTAGCCCCAAGGCATACGACACCCGCGTGACCGGCAAGG
>DBFZQW010000072.1:0-12860 GCA_048521445.1 Collinsella sp.
AAGGCGTAAGATGCGAACTCGAGAACATCGTCCCAAATCTTCTGGGCGACCTCGCGCGTGTAGTTGTTCTTGATAGCGCCGTTCATCCAGTGGTCGTAGGTGGTCTCGTCCGAGCCATCCTCCCAGTGGAGCACCGTCGACGTGAGCAGCTTGATCTTTTTCTTAGCCACGGGCTTACGGATACGCGAGTCCGATTCGCCCTTGGAGAAGCCGCACATCTCGACGGAGATGAGCATAACCTGCTCCTGGTAGACCATAGTGCCGTAGGTTTCGCCCAGGATGTCGTCCAGACGGTCGTCGTAGGAGACGGCCGGCTCCTTGCCGTTCATACGGTTGATGTAGGACGAAACCATGCCGGCGCCCAGCGGGCCCGGGCGGTACAGGGCGATCAATGCCACGACGTGCTTGTACTCGGTGGGCTTCATGTTCTTGATCGTGGCCGTCATGCCGGCGGACTCGACCTGGAAGACGCCGGCGGTGTGACCGGAGCCCATGAGCTTGAAGATCTCGGGGTCGTCAAAGGGAATCTCTTCCTCTTTGATGTCGATGCCGAAGTTCTTTTTGATGTTGGCCTTGGCCTTGGAGATAACCGTCAGCGTACGCAGGCCCAGGAAGTCCATCTTGAGCAGGCCCATGTCGGCGACGGTATGGCCCTCGTACTGGGTAATCTCGACGCCGCCCTTAGTATCGAGCTTGGTGGGCACGTGCTCGTTGACGGGGTCGCGGCAGATTAGAACGGCGCACGCGTGCACGCCCTCGCCACGGGTGAGGCCCTCAATCGAGAGCGCCGTGTCGATGATGCGGCGGGCGTCGTCGTCCTTTTTATAGGCCTCGGCAAAATCGGGGTTAAAAAGGTCCTCTTTGCCGGGTTGTTTGTCGAGCACCTGCTTGAGCTTGACCTTGGGGTCGCTCGAGACCATCTTGGACAGGCGCTGGCCCATGTAGACCGGGTAGTCCAGGACGCGCGCGGCGTCGTTAATGGCCTGCTTGGCCTTAATGGTCGAGTAGGTGATGACGTGGGTGACCTTCTCGGGACCGTAGAGCTGGCGAACGTGCTCCACGACCTCGAGGCGCCGCTCATCGTCGAAGTCCATATCGATATCGGGCATCTCGGTACGCTGCGGGGACAGGAACCTCTCGAACATCAGGCCGTTCTCGAGCGGGTCGAACGCGGTGATGTTCATGGCGTAGGCGACGATAGCGCCGGCGGCAGAACCACGGCCGGGGCCGACGCCGATACCGTTGTCCTTGGCCCATTGCACGTACTCGGCAACGATCAAAAAGTAGGCGGCAAAGCCCTTGTCGCAGATGACCTTATATTCGTACTCAAAGCGCTCTTTGATGTTGACGCCGCCGATCTCGCGCGTGGCCCAGTCGTCACCGTAGTGCTGGCGCAGGCCCTTCTCGCACTCGCGGCGGAACTGGCTCTCGTGCGTCTCGCCGGGATCGAGCAACGGGAAGCGCGGCAGGATGATGGAGTCCCAGTCCAGCTCCACGTAGCACTTGTCGGCGATCTCGAGCGTGTTGTCGCAGGCCTCGGGGCAATACGGGAACATCGCCCGCATCTCCTCCTCGGTCTTCATGTAAAACTCCGAGCCGGTCATGCGCATACGGTTAGGGTCGTCGACCTTGGCGTTCATGCCAATACACATGATGACGTCCTGCACGGGGGCGTCCTCGCGGCGCAGGTAGTGGAAGTCGTTGGTGGCGATGACCTTGACGCCCACCTGCTTGGCGATATCGATGAGTGTGCGGTCCATCTGCTCGTCGGTCAGGCCGTTATCGGTGGTGATGCCGTGTTCCTGGATCTCGATGTAAAAGTCGCCGGGGTCAAAGGTATCGCGTAAGGTCTCGGCCCACTTGATGGCGCCCTCCATGTCACCGCGGTCGATGTACTTGGGAATGATGCCGGCGATGCAGGCGCTCGTGCAGATCATGCCCTTGGCGTGGCGGCGCAGGTTGTCGAGCGTCACGCGCGGCTTGTAGTAAAAGCCCTGCACGGCAGCCTCGGAAACCGTCTGCATCAGGTTGACGTAGCCCTCCTGGTCCTTGGCCAGAAGGATCATGTGGTAGAGCTCGGGCTTGTGGTCGCGGGCAAGGGTCTCGTCCGGCGTAAAGTAGACCTCGCACCCAAAGATGGGTTTGATGACCAGGGGCGGCTTGAGCTCGTCGATGTTGCCCTTCTCGTCCCACATGGCCATGTCCTTCACATACTGGGCATGCTCGCGCGGGTTTGCCTCGGGATCGGGCTCCACCAGCTCGTCGCGGCGGTCCTTTTCCAAGAAGGCCTTGTCGTGGCTCCAGGTTTTGTACTCGGGCGTGTTGTGGTTAACGGCGTCACAGGCCAGCGCCAGATCGGGCACGCCATACATGTAGCCGTGGTCGGTAATGGCGACGGCGGGCATGCCCAGCTCAACGGCACGGTTGACCATATCCTGGATACGGGTTGCGCCGTCGAGCATGGAGAAAACAGTGTGATTGTGCAGATGGACGAATGCCATGTGATGAGCTCCGATGCGGGTTCGTGTTCTGACTGAACGATTTTACCCCACGGCACGGACAGCACCCGAACCTAGCCAAACCCACACGGCTCCTCTTGCAGTTGCGGTGGAATAGTTCCCGCTTAGGCCATCCGGGCCGCAATACAGGAACTATTCCACCGCAAGTTATCTGAGGGCTAGAGATTGTAGGTGACTACTTGGGGTTCGGCGGGTTCGACGAAGAGGGCTGGGTTCGCCTGCTCCACGCGAACGAACTTGACCGTCACGGCCTCAAAGCCCGCCTTGTGTAGAACATCAGCGTAGACACGCGCCTGCAGGGCGTGCTTCTCCTGCAGCTGTTCCGGCGTCTCGTCCGGCGTGCCGCCCGTCTTGTAGTCGATGACCAGCGCGCGTGACGAATCCGCCGGGTTCGTCGCCAAAGCGTCGATGGCGCCCTCGGCATATGCACCGTAGCGAGCGATGTCCTCGTCCTCGCAGCCCAGCGAAAAGAACGGCACCTCGGCGCGAACGCACGGCCACGCGAGCAGGTCGGCACGAACAGCCGACTTGAGCCAGCGGTCCAGGGCAACGTCGAAGCGTTCGCGCTGCTCCGGCGTCAGGCACCACAGGCGCGCCAGCGCATCGGCACGCGCGGCGGGCAGCGCATCGGCACCCATCTCAATCAGCCACTGGCAGGCGGCATGGAACGCCGAGCCCAGCGCCATGGGGTTGCCGGCGGGCTCAACGGCGGCCACGTCTGCACCCGTCATCTCGGAACCATCCGACTCCGCATCATCGCCAGCCTCGTCCATGGGCACGCGTGCCTCGGCGGCACGGTCCTCGGACTCGGCATGCAGCGCCGCGGCAATTGACGAGTAGCTGTACGAATCGCGCACCGGATACGGGCAGATGCCCATGCGCACGCCCACCGCCTGGGGATACACGAGCTCAAACGCATCGGGCTCGGGGTCGGCAGGACCGGGAACGGCGGCGCGGGCATCTGCACCGGCACCCTCCGGCTCCGCATCGCCGCGAACGAGCCTGCCCTCGGCATCCAGTGAAGCGTTGGCCTCAAACGCCTGCTCGCCAAAGGTAAAGTCCGTGAGCGAAATGAGCTCGTAGTCGCCCGGCTTGGAGTTGTCGAACGTCAAACGGTCACTATCGAGCTGCGGCATGTCCAGAGCGTCGGTCGGCAGAATACGGCGCAGCACGTCATAGGTCAGATCGGTCTCGACGTCGAAGGTCGGCGCCGTCACCTTGCCACGGCTCACGCCGGCATCCATCGCCAAGATCACCAGCTCGCGCGCACGCGTCATGGCAACATAGAGCAAGCGGGCCCGCTCCTCGAGCGAGAGCTGCAGGTCATCGTTGCGCAGGCGAACGAACGCCTCGGCGGGAGAACCCGTCGCGCAGACGTCCTCCATGAGCTCCGGCGGCAGCCACAGCGACGTGCCCTTGCCCTTAAACGCATGCTCAAGCTGCTTTTTGACATCGTCGCCCTTCACAAAGGTTCCGTCGGCGAGCTTAACGCCGTCGAAGCGTGCCGGCAGCGCCACGACCTGCGCTCCGCCCTCGACGCGACCCATCTGTGCCACACCCGAGGACTTACGCACGCCAAAGCACTCGGCGACCGCCACGACCGGATATTCCAGACCCTTGGAGGCGTGCACCGTCATGATGCGTACCGCGCCGTCGCCCTCCTCGTTCAGGGCGCCCGGGGCCTCCTTGCCCGCCAAGAAGCGGTCGAAGGCCAGCGCGATGGAACGCGGCGAGTTGCCGAACTCGGCCTCCGCCTCAGCCACGGCATCGAGCGCCTTGAGCACGTTGGCGGCGATGGCCTTGCCCTCGGGACCACGCTGCGCCAGACGCACGAACCAGCCGGAGGCGTTGACCACATCGCGCGCGATGGCGGCGAACGAATCGCGACCCACACGACGAAGCGCATAGCGCAGCACCTCGCGGGCGCGCGTCACGAGCGGCAAGTCTTGCAAACCCGGCACGTCGAAATCACTCATGATGCCCACGTCGATATTCCGGCGCGAGGTCTCCCCTGTCTCGCTATCGAGCTTGGTCGCCAGCGCCAAAAACTCCTGGGCGCCGAGTGCAAACATCGGCGATGCCAGCAGCGGCATAAGGCCCTGCGCCGTATCGGCCGGGTTGGCGAGCGCGCAGACCAGAGCGCGCACTGTCTGCACCTCGGCGGCTTGGGCAAAGACCGAGCCGCCCGCGATGACGCAGTCGAGCCCCTGGTCACGGAAGGCCTGTGCGTAGACGTCTGCGTTGGTCATGCGGCCCAGCAGCAGCACCATGCCGCCCTGGGGCTGGCCGGCATCGGCAAGCGCGCGGAATCGCTCGGCGATCGCACGGCCCTTGGCCTGTGTGCGCTCCTGCGTACTGCCGCCGGCAACAAAGAGGGCCTGGCGACGCGAGGCGTCTGCCACCAGCGTGTCCTTGCGGCCGTCGCTTGCCTCAAGGTCCAAAAAGCCCTGCATCAGGCCGCCGTCGTCGCCATCAAAGACGCGGGCCACATAGCGCAGCACCTCGTCGTGGCTGCGGAAGTTGCGCACGAGTTTGACGAGCTCGCCGGTGGGGACATCCGGCGTGGCGACCGTCTCGGACGCCGCCGATCCCACTTTGCGCTCCTGGCGACGGAACACCTCGACCTCGGCGCCACGGAAGCGATAGATGGACTGCTGCGCATCGCCCACGGTACACAACGCGCGCTCCCCCGCACCCGTCAGATAGCGAATCAAATCGACCTGCATCTGGTCGGTATCCTGGAACTCGTCGATCATGACCATCTTAAAGCGGCCCTCGTATGCCGCTCGGATGGCCGGGTAATCGCGCAGGGCCTCGTAGGCCATGCGCAGCAGGTCGTTGTTGTCGAGGGCAGACTGGGCAGCCTTCAGCGCGCGATACTCGGCCTCCACGGAACGGGCCAGGCCCACCAGTGCATCGAGCGCCGGGCCACCGCAGGCAAGCACGATATTGATAAACGCATCGGCGGCCTCGGCCTTGAGCAGTTCGACCTGCTCCTTGGGGAATGCCTTGCTCGCGCGCGGCATGGTGCACGACATCATGAGGCGCGCCGCATCGGCCATGGTCTTGCCGCTCGCCTCGAACGCATCGATGGCATCGAGCGCCACCTGCGCTTTCTCGGTCGCGGCCTTGCTTGCACCCAACGCCGCACGATAGGCGTCGGCAAGAGCCGAGGTATCGGCCTGGCCGCGTGCCACGCGTACGTCGTCCATGCCGCCCGGCAGCTGGCTCGAGAGCTCCAGCAGCTCGCGCACCAGACCCTTGATGGTAGTGCCGGCGCCAAAGGGGCCGCCCTCGCCCGCCATGGGATACCAGGCGTAGAGGGCCTTGAGCGATGCCGCGAGCTCGGGGGCGGCATCGGGCGCCGTCGCGCGGGCCAGCACATGCTCAACTGCCTGATCCATAAGCTCGTCGGTATCGGTGAGCACCGTGAACTCGGGGTCGATGCCCAGCTCCAGCGCGTGCGCGCGCAGGATACGCGAGCACATGCCGTGAATGGTCGAGATCCACGCGTCGTCGACGGTCAGTGCTTCCTCGTCCATGCCCTCGTCGATAAGCGCACGGCGCACGCGGTCACGGATCTCGGCAGCGGCATCTTTGGTAAAGGTAATGGCGAGCACCTGGTCCAGATGCTCAACGAACGGACCGGATTCGGGCGAGAGCGCGTAGACGATGCGGCGCGTGAGGGTAAAGGTCTTGCCCGAACCGGCGCCCGCCGAGACAAACAGCGGACGGTCGAGCGTTTTGACGATCTGCAGCTGTTGCGGCATCAAAGTCGAAAGATCCATGGCCTACACGTCCCTCCTTACAAACGTTCCTTCGTGGTTATACGAGCAGCGCGCATGCGCGGCCTGAGCCGACGTCGGGTCGACGGCGGCAACGTTGCCTGCTTCGAGCTCGCGCAGGCGCTCGGCGATGCCGGCCTCCACGCGATCGAGCAGGGCGTCGAAGTCCATGCTGCCACCCTCGCCGGGGAAACCTTTCTTAAGGCCCGGGATGCGACCGTCGCCGCGCTCTTCCTCGAGCAGCTCGGCGCTCGCGGCACCGCGCAACGCCGGCTTGCCGCCCTTGGTCGAAAAGTAGAGCGCCGCGCGGGTGTCCAAATCCAGCGCCCGGCGCATGGCCTGGGCGTAGATGAGCGTTTGGGTATGTGGCGGCAACCAGCGCGGATCGTCGATGGGCGCCGTGCCCGATTCCTCGTCGCGCACCGTAGGGTCGGCGAGCTTAAACTCCTCAACGCCCGTGCGATGCTTGTAGTCGATCACCACGGCACGATTCTCGGCGTCCACGTCCACGCGGTCGATGCGCCCGCCAAGCGGCCAACCGGCATACTCGACCTTGAGCTCGTTGAAGGCGAACTCCAGGTAGCGCGGAGCAAAGGGGGCAAGTGCCTCGGACTCGTAGGCAAGCACGCCCTCCAGCTGCGGCAAGATCTCGGCCACCTGGCGCTCCTCCACCGCAGAAAGCGGCACCAGCGGGCCCTCCGTGCCTCGCTTGCCGGCGTGCTCGGTCAACGTCTCGTCAAAGACCTCGCGGAGCAGCTCCTGAACGCGCGGCAGATTCTCGGGCGTCACGCGCTCCATGCCCTCCTGGGGCAGGCGGGCATGGAGGTGCTCCAGCACATCGTGGACAAAGTTGCCCTTCTCCATATTTCCAAAGCCCGCGTCGATGGACTGGGGCTTCACGCGATACGACACGAACCAGCACAGCGGGCACGTCGAGTACGCCTCAATCTGCGAGGCGGACGTCAGGCGCGGCACGAGCGGCGCGTTCTCGCCCTCGCCATCGCGGCGACGCAGGACCAGGTACGGCACAGCTGCTTCACTCAAATGCTGAGGAGCCTCGCACGCGACGCGCTTGCACTCGATGCCCTCGCCGGCCGCTGGATCAAAATCGGCGACGATACCGCCCTCGCCCACGCACGCAACCTTGACGGCGCCAGTGGCCTCGGCGTGCGCCCGCAGCTCGGTCCACACGGCAGCCGGGTAGCACTCGCGCGCCTGGCGATCGTGGGTCACGCGGGCGAGCGCAACGGGGCCGCGTGCCGCCTGCATCGCGCGGCCAAAGCGCACGCGCAGCAGGGCCGCGGGCTCAAGCGTCACGCCGCTGCGCCCCAGCTCGGCCGTCAGCGTGGCCAGCGGGCCCTCCTCATGCGAGAGCGGATAACTGTCCAAGTCGACGTCGGCAAACAGCACGGCATCGTAGCTGGCGGGGCGCAGGGCTGCCGCATCGGCAAGCGACGTAAAGCGCACCTGGGCGCGCGGCGCGCGGTCGACCTCGTAGGTCTCGTAATCGTATGCGGTGCTGCGCGTGTCCACCTTGGTACGAACGTCGTCGAGCACGGGCACGGTCGCGGCCTGCGACACGTCGAGCGCGCGAGCATCGTTCATAAGAATGTCGATGGCATGTCGCAGCAGGGCGGTCTCCGCCTGGCGACGAGCCTGGCCGTCAAGGCCTCCAAGGGCGCGATCGGGCAACGCCTCGGCGACGGCGAGCATTGCCTTGAGCGCCGTCACGGGTTTGTCGCGCCACAGCGCTTGGAACACGTCCGAGACCACGCACGGCACGTTCTTAAACCAGTTATCATCACTAGCGGCCTTGCGCGTGCCCCTGACCTGGCCCTGCACGCTCTGCAGCAGGCTTTTGACGGCCGCGGTGGTCTTGCCGCGCGACAGGCGCATGTTCTTGTCGAAGGTGCGCGCGCTGGCAGCATCGGCACCCGAAAGCGGGCTGTAAATCCAGTCGGTAAGCTCCGGTGCGGGCCACCACTCGGTCTTGGAGGCAGCGCCCTCGTCAGCGGCCTTCATGCGCTCGATCAGATTGGCGAGCGCCGTGAACTGCCTGCCCGCGATGGATTGGGAAAACGCCGTGAACTCGGTTGTCTCGGCCGCAATATGACGTGCCGCCAAACGGGCAGCGAGATCACCGAACAGCTGGGGCGCCCGGGCAGACACTACGAGCACACGCACGGGGTCCGCGGACGCCGTGACACCGCCGTCAACCGCGGCGTCCTCACACGTTTTTACTAGCTCATCGATTGCATCCACATAGGCGTGGGCGCGGGCGTGAGGGCCGGCAACCTCTACAAAGGTAGGCTGAGCGGCGGACTTGGAGGTAGTCTGGGGCGCAGCGGCACCCTCCCCCAGCGGCGCGGCCTCAAACAGCACACCGCGGGCATCAAAGGCGGCAGCAAGTTCCTCGCGCATTGCCGCCTGCTCGCAGGCAAGCAGCACAACGACCTCTCCCCCACTGTTCGCCACGGCCGACAGTAGCTCGAGCAGGCCGTGCGTAAATGACGTGACACCACGCACGCATACCGCGCGGGCGCACGCCGGCAGGCTGTCGGCCAGCGCCTCGGCCATAAGGTCAGCCGCCTCGCAGGGCTCGACCATGTCTCGACAGTCCAAGCCGCTCGCATAGGCACTCAACAGCTCGAACACGCGAGCCTCGGCGTCGCTCTTGGGATCGGGCTGGCAAACGTCGCCGCAGCAGCGCTCGGCACCCGTTCCCGCTACGCCCGGCAGCACATCGCGGGCCATGCGCGCGAGCATGCGCACCGTGCCCTGACTGCGCGAAAGCGGCTGCAGGTCGGCATCGTCGCGACGGGCGATCATGTCCGAGAACAGCATCTGGCGTTGCATTTTGTCGACAAAGCTGCGTCCATCGCCCATAAGCTCCCACAGCGAACGAAGCCACGACGCGGGGGTTTTGTAGTCAACGCCCAGCGAGGCGCCAGCAGCCGCAGCATCGTGACGGCACACGTCGAGCTCGGCAAACGAGGGCGCCAGCAAAACGGCACGCCCGTGGCGGGCAACCAGGTCGGCGAGCAACGCCGCCTCGGCATCGCTCAAGTCCGTCCCGGTATTGGTGGTATAGATTCGAACAGGCATGGTCCTCCACTCAAACCGTTCGCAATAATCAATGCATCCATCCTACCCGCCCACGCGGACAGATTTGCCCCACGCCAACAGATTTGATCCCTTGGGGACGGAGGAAAACGGATCACAGAGGGGGTTAGTCTAACCCGGTGATCCGTTATCCTCCGTCCCCAAGGGATCAAAAAACCGCCCCCGAAGGGACGGTTCTGCGCAATTCGTTTTTGCCGCTGGCCTACTCGCCATCCTCCAGTTTGATGAGGATCTTGCGATAGCCACCGTACTCGCCATTAAGCGCCTTGGATACACGGCTCACCGTGGTGGACGAAGCGCCGGTGCGGGCTTGAACCTCAACATAGGGCTCGCCCTCGTCCAGATAGCGCGCGACCTGCAGGCGCTGAGAAAGATCGCAAATCTCGCGCGGCGTGCAGATATCGGTTAAAAACGCCTGGATATCGTTCTCGTCATCCAAAAGACTAAATGCGTGGACCAGCTGCTTGACATCAGGCTTGTCAAACATGTTCTCGATATTCATCGATCACCGCCAAACCCGCCATAAGGCATCGAAGTTGATACTGACATCGGGCATCGTTCGCCCGTAAATATGCAATAAAACTATGCATGGGCCATTTGCCCGTAGCAGTGTAGCACACCACCAAACTAAAGTGACAAGACTCTCTGTCAGCGGCACGTTTTTCAGGACGAACGCCGTTTAGAAATCGAATGCGCACGTAAGCTCCACGAATATTTGAGACAATGGGCGCCCAAACACCGCGGCGCTCCCGCGCAACCATCCAAGTCGCCGCCGCAAGCCGCTTCACGCGACGCCAGCAACCCCGGCGCAAGAAAGGATTCACGCCATGCGCTTTATGCTTAACTGGCTCTTCACCTCGATCGCCATCGCGATCGCCACGTTCCTCGTCCCCGGCATCCAGCCCTTCGGCTTTGCCGAGGCCTGGGTCTGCTTTGCCTTTGTGGGACTGTTCCTCAACATCGTCGATTCGTTCGTCAAACCGTTCCTCACGGTCATCTCGCTGCCGCTCACGATCATTACGCTCGGCATTTTCCAGCTCGTGCTCAACAGCTTTATGCTGGAGCTCGCCAGCTACCTGTCGGTCAACCTGTTGGGCGTCGGCATCTCCATCGCCAGCTTTGGATCGGCCTTTATGGGCAGTATCCTGGTATCCATCACGCGCAGCATCCTCGACAGCATCGCCGAGGACTAAAACGGCCATTCCGGCCGTGCCCGTCTCAACAGCCCAAAACGAAGGCCGCCCATCGCAAAAATGGGCGGCCTTCTTATTTGTCAAGTCTCAAAGGGCGAGAGAATCTACCATTTCTACCCCGTCCCCAAATGGCAGGTGTGGGTTAGATGACGTAGTCGTAGCCATGGTTGGGAGCGACAAGTTGATCGAGTGTCACACCGTCGAGGTAGTCGTTGATGAGCTTGTCCAGGTTCTTCCACACGTCGAGCGTGGGGCACTCATCCGAGCGTGAGCAGCCCTTGCAGTCGCCATCCAGGCATGCAACCGGTGCCAGACTGCCCTCGGTCAGGCGCAGGATCTCGCCCACCGTGTACTGCTCGGGCGGGCGCGTGAGCACGTAGCCGCCGCCCTTGCCGCGCATGCCCGAAAGCATGTTGGCGCGCACGAGCGTAGCCAAGATGTTCTCGAGATATTTCTCGGAAATCCCCTGTCGCGCCGCGATCTCTTTGAGCGGGATGCGACCGGCCGCCTGGTGCTCGGCCAGATCGACCATAACGCGCAGGGCATATCTGCCCTTTGTAGAAACCAACATGTATAGTGCTGCCTTTCGGTCATTTAGTCCGTAGAAATTCTAGCCGAAAAATTGGTTTTGAAAATACCCGTTCCGGTCAAGATGGTTAATCAGCTCGTAATAATCTTCTATTTCCTATTGCATTACTAGGCTTTAGTGTCTAGTATGCTTCCCAACAGCTAAACGAACAACCTATAAGGTTTATGGGTTTAGCTGCTACACGCACCGTGAAACCACACGGCAACCAGCAACTTGAACACTTTGGAGGTTCACCATGAGCAAGGTTTACACGTCCATCGATCAGCTTATCGGCCACACCCCGCTCCTGGAGCTCACTCACTTTGAGGCCGACGAGGACCTCAAGGCTCGTGTGCTCGTCAAACTCGAATACTTCAACCCCGCCGGGTCAGTTAAAGACCGCGTCGCCAAGAACATGATTGACGAGGCCGAGAAGGCAGGCAAGCTCGTGCGCGGCGGCGACTACACCATCATCGAGCCCACGAGCGGCAACACCGGCGTCGGCATCGCCTCGGTGGCGGCCGCCCGCGGCTACAAGGTGATCATCACCATGCCCGAGACCATGTCCGTCGAGCGCCGCAAGCTGATGCAGGCATACGGTGCGCAGCTCGTGCTCACCGACGGCTCCAAGGGCATGAAGGGCGCTATCGCCAAGGCAGAGGAACTGCAGAAGGAGACTCCCAACAGCATCATCGCCGGCCAGTTTGTGAACCCCGCCAACCCCGCCATCCACAAGGCCACGACCGGCCCCGAGATCTGGGATGACACCGACGGCGAGGTCGACATCTTCGTCGCCGGCGTTGGAACCGGCGGCACCGTGACCGGCGTGGGTGAGTTCCTTAAGGAGCAGAACCCCGAAATCAAGGTCGTCGCCGTCGAGCCCGCCACTTCCCCGGTGCTCTCCAAGGGCCAAGCCGGCCCGCACAAGATCCAGGGTATCGGCGCCGGTTTTGTGCCCGACGTCCTCGACACCCAGGTCTATGACGAGATCATCCCCGTCGAGAACGACGACGCCTTTGCGACCGGCCGCGCCGTGGGCCACAAGGAGGGCGTGCTCGTGGGCATTTCGTCCGGCGCCGCCGTGTGGGCCGCGCTGCAGCTGGCCAAGCGCCCCGAGAACGAGGGCAAGACCATCGTGGCCCTGCTTGCCGACACCGGCGAGCGCTACCTGTCCACGGCGCTCTTCCAGGACTAGGGCCTGTCGCCCATAGGTTGAGCCCACGGACGAGCCGGTCTCCTCTCTCCCGGCAGTCTGAGCCCATCCAATCAGGGTGTCCCACGAGACGCCCGAACTTGCTACAATGTCTGCGGCGCGGAACCAGCCTCCCGCGCCGCTTTTCTTTTTTGGCCACATGCCACCAAGGAGAACCTCCCCATGCACAACAAGCGCGTGCTCGTCGCCATGAGCGGCGGCGTCGATTCCAGCGTGACCGCGTATCTGCTCAAAAGTCAGGGTTACGAATGCGTCGGCGCCACCATGCGCCTCACCTGCCCCACACCCGACCCCGCCACGGGCATGAGTAAGGTCGACCGCGACATCGCCGATGCAAAGGCCGTCGCCGAGCGCCTGGGGATACCCCATCACGTGCTCGACCTGCAGCAGACCTTCGACCGCAACGTTATCGAGCGCTTCGTGACTGCCTACCAGGAAGGGTTGACGCCCAATCCGTGC
>DBFZQW010000073.1:0-25941 GCA_048521445.1 Collinsella sp.
CATGGGGCCCAATCCTTTGAACCTGTCAGTTAATGCTGGCGTAGGGAGCATGCCGCCTTTACAGGGGCGCTGTCTATGCACAGCGCCCCTTTTCTATGCCAAGGAGGCATGTGCAGTGATTGATTCGGAACAGCTTAAGCAGCATATGGTCAAGACCGTGGAGGAGATTCGCGCCACCAATCCGATGGCAGGCTCCATCACCAACACGGTGACGATCGACTTTGTCGCCAACGCACAGCTCGCCGTGGGCGGATCGGCCGCCATGGTCTATCTGCCCGACGAGGGCGAGGCACTCGTTGCCGGCGGCGGCGCCATCTATCTCAATATGGGCACGCTCTTCCCCATCTACGAGCAGACGATTCCCCGAGCGGCCAAGGCGGCACATGACGCCGGCAAGCCCTGGGTGCTCGATCCGGTGGGCCTGGGCATCGGTAGCCTGCGCACCCAGCTGGTAAACGAGCTCAAGCAGTACAAGCCCGCCATCGTGCGCGGCAATGCCTCCGAGATCATTGCACTCGCCGGCCTGTGGGGTCTTGAGGGCGAGGCGGCCGATCTGAGCCGCGTACGCGGCGTCGATACCACCGACACGGTCGACGCCGCCCGCGATGCCGCCGTGGCGCTCGCCCGCTACACCGGCGGCGCCGTGGTCGTCTCGGGCGAAGTCGACCTGATTACCGACGGCACGACCGTGGCCAAGTCCCACGGCGGCAGCCCGCTCATGTCCAAGATCACCGGCTGCGGCTGCTCGCAGGGCGGCGTGCTGGCCGTGTACGCCTGCGCCGCCGACCCGTTTACGGCAGCCGTCTGCGGCACCGCTGTCTACAACGTTGCCGGCACGCGTGCCGCCGCCGTCGCCGATGCTCCGGCAAGCTTTAAGGTCGCCTTTATCGACGAGCTCTACCGCGCAACCGCCCAGGACATCGCCGATAACCGACTCGAGCTCGAGGAGGCATAAGCCATGTCCGAGCCCGCAACCGCTGCCGGCATGAACACACTCGTCGCCGTGGCCATCGCCCCGTGCGGCACCGGCGACGAGCTGTCCGCCGAGGTCGCCGAGGTCGTGCGCGTCATTCGCGAGAGCGGCCTCCCCAACCGCACCACCTCGATGTTCACCGAGATCGAGGGCGACTGGGACAAGGTCATGCAGGTCGTGCGTGACGCGACCTTTGTGTTGGCAAGCAAGGGTATCCGCACCGAAGTCGTGCTCAAAGCCGATATTCGGCCCGGATTTACCGACACCATGACCGGCAAGCTCGAGCGCATGGAAGCACAGATCAAGAAGCAGGAGGAAGCACGATGAGCATCCGCGACAACCTTGATATCTCGGCCTATCTGGTACTCGGCCCCGAAAACACGCTTGGGCGCCCCGTGGGCGATGTGGTGGCCCAGGCGCTCGACGCAGGCTTTACCTGCATCCAGGTGCGCTCCAAGGTGGCAAGCGCCCGCGAGATCATTGCGCTGACCGGCGACGCCGCGCAGGCAATCGCACAGGCTGGCAAGACCGGTCAGGTCGCCTTGCTGATCGATGACCGCCTTGACTGCGTACTCGCCGCACGCGAGCAGGGCATTGCCGTCGACGGCGTGCACGTGGGCCAGAGCGATATTCCCGTCGAGGTCTGCCGCAAGCTGCTGGGCCCCGATGCCATTGTGGGCCTTTCGGCCCGTTGCGAGGAGATGCTCGAGTACGTCAAGACCGCCGACATGAGCCTGGTCGACTACCTGGGCATTGGCCCGCTCCACGAGACCGAGACCAAGCGCGACTGCGGACGCGCGGCCGACGGCTCTATCATCACCAAGAGCTTTGAGGACCTGGCCGCACTCCACGCGGCAAGCCCCGTGCCCATCGTGGTGGGCGGCGGCGTTAAGACGGCCGACTTGCCGCAGCTTAAGGCCACCGGCGTCGACGGCTTCTTTGTGGTGAGCGCCGTCTGCAGCGCCGACGACCCCTACGCCGCGGCCAAGGAGCTTGTCGACACCTGGCAGCAAGCATAGGCATAGGCCGAGCAGCTGATTCGCAGCCTCATATCTTCAGCAATGGAAAGCGCATCCCAGTTTGGACGTCCATTCTGGGATGCGCTTTCCGTATGCGACCCTTACCCCGCCAGATACGCTTCCAGCGCGGGCAAGGTCACCTCCGCATCGTGGCGGCCGACCTGGTAGATGCGCTCGAGCTCATCCGGTTCGCGGCACAGCGACGGCACCTTCACCGATTCGCTCGGCCGTACCACAAAGATTTCGCCGGCAGCCTCGCGACGTGCCAGGTCATCGAGCGTGGCATTGTAGACCTCATGCCGATGCTCAAGCGCTGCGACAAACTCCGGATAGTGACGGAACACGCGCCGTAGCATGGGCATCACGCTGTTGGGCTGCTTCACAAAGCCCGCCGGCTGCGTGAGTACCACGATATTGCGGTCATACCCCTGCGCAAACAGCCAAGCGCTGGGAATGGAATCGGCCACGCCGCCATCCAGGTACTTGCGGCCCTCAATGGCGACAGGACGCGTCGCCACGGGAATTGCCGACGACGCCCGGATCCACTCGATATCGCGCTCATCGCCATAGGGCAGGTCGTGATAGACGGCCTTGCCCGTCTCGATATCGGTACACACGCACGTAAATCGCATGGGGCAGGCGCGATATGCTTCCAGGTCGATGGGATCGCGCTCGATAGGCACCTCGTGATAGGCAAAGTCGGCATTGAACATATCGCCGGTTCGCAGCCAGCTGGTCACGCTCGCATAGCGCTTGTCGGCGCAATAGGCCTTGTTATAGCGAATGGCGCGGCCGATCTGGCGCGATTTAAAGTTGTAGCCAAATGCCGCGCCCGCCGAGACGCCCACCATATGGTCGCAGGTCAAACCGTGCTCCATCCAAACGTCGAGCACGCCCGCCGTATACATACCGCGGTAGCCGCCTCCCTCGAGCGCCAGCCCCACCGTGCGCGTCATATTTGACTGTGCCATGCGACCATCTCCGTTCCTGCGTTTTGAAACGGGACAAGTATACCCGTCAACATATATCGTCCCAGTCGCATTTTTATCGAACATCGCATCGTCGCGCTACCGCTTGTCGAATAATAGCCGCCCACAGCATGTGCACCCATATATAATTGTGCACTATTGTTTACACTACTCAGCTGTTATCAACAGCGAACATTAGCCGGCAAATTAACCCGACAACGCGACAAGGCGGGGGCCTGGATACATGCAAAGCGCCGAGCAACGACGCGTGTACACAACGAGCTCGCCCGACGCAATCCGCCCCGACCTCAGAAAGTCGCTTAGAACATGGACACTGTCAGCAATTACACCGAGACGCTCGAAAAAACCGTCCGTGACCTTCTCGAGCGTCAGGATGATCTGATTAGGACCGCCTTTACCGACCAGCTTACCGGGCTTGGCAACCGCGGCGGCTTTACCCGCTCCTTAGAGGAAATCTGGGAACAGGAGCTGCCCGTAACCATGGCGTTTATCGACATCGATAACCTTAAGCACTGCAACGACATCTTTGGCCATGACGAGGGCAACCGCTATATCTTGCAGGTAAGCCTCTATCTCAAGCTGTATATGAAAGTGGACGAAGCGGCGTTTCGCATAGGCGGCGACGAGTTTGCCATCCTATCTACGATTGCGACCGAGGACGACCTCGCCGAACGTCTGGAACACTGCCGAACGCTCCTGCTCAAAAACAACGATTCCGAGATGCCCCACTCGTTTAGCTATGGAGTGTCACATGCCGACCCCGCCCTGGGCGAAGCTCCCAATCGCATGACGCTCGATGCCGACCATCGCATGTACGACTACAAGCTACGTCATGCCATGCACCTCGATCGACGCAATATCACGCAAGCCCACGCCGACGACTTCGAAATAAGCGATCGCATTTTCGACGCCTTTTCGATGCTCAACGAGGGCCGTTATTTCTTTATCGAAAACTTGGACAAACATCGCACCCTTTGGTCACAAGGTGCCTTGCGCGATCTTGGCCTTCCCTCGGAGCACATAGACAACTGTCGCGATTACTGGAAAACGCGCGTCCATCCCGACGACCTTGAAGCGTTTACCGATGATATTGACCTGATTTTCAACGGCACCAAGCACCGTCGCGTCATGCAGTACCGCGTGCGCAATGCCGCCGGCGACTACGTCCTCTGCCGTGCTCGCGGGTTTCGCGTCGACGGCGACGGAAATGTCCCCTCGCTCTATGTCGGCGAGCTCGTCAACCACTCGCTTGCCGAAACCGTCGACTCCGCCACGGGCCTCGGCACCCAGCGCATGCTGGTCAACGCCATCGACGCCTGCCGTCGCGACCGTTGCGAGACGGGGCTTATAGCGGTGCGCGTTCGTGGCACAACAAAGCTCAACGAGCTCTACGGGGCCGAGGCCGTCGACAACATGCTTGCCGAATACGCAGGTCGTATGCTGTCGATCACCCACGGCAGGAGTAGGGTCTACCGTTCACGAAGCGTCCAGTTCGTCGTGCTCAGCAACGGTTTGGACCACGAGGCATTCGAGCAACTGACCTGCCACCTTAAAGAAGCCGTTTTCGCCCCTGTTCAAATCGCGGGCGACACCATTACTCCCGTCTGTCTTGTCGTTCCGGCCTTTTACGAGCACTTAACCCATCAAACGACCGCCGTCTTAGGCGAACTCGAGCGTCGCCTTCGCACGGCCGGCGGGCTTGTTCCCAACGACAGCCTCCCCATACCCGAGGCGGAGCGCAAAAGCGCCATCGCCGAACGCATCGATTTGCTCACGGGCCTCTATCGACCCAGCGAGTTTATGCGGCGCGCCAACGCATTTCTCGAAGCAAGGCGCGACGGCGCCTGGTGCATCGCCACGGTCGACATGGGCCACATGCGCCTGTTTAATGAATGGCACGGCCAGGCCGAGGGCGACCGCGTGCTCGCCGATGTGGGCACGGTCCTCAAGGACATCGAGAATGCCGATATGGGCGTCGCAGGATACTGGGGCCAAGATGACTTTTGCGTACTCATCCCCTTTAAGCACATCACCGTCCATCAAATCTACAACCGCGTTCGCGAGGCCGTGGCCAGGCATGATGACGGCGTAGGTTTTTGGCCGTCCATGGGCGTTTACCCCATCGACTCCAATGAGGAGATCACCATCGATGCGCAGGCGAAGGCCATGTTTACCAATCGACGCGCAAAAAACGACTTTAAGGAGCGCATCGCCATTTTCTGCCCCGCGGAGTACGAGCGCGAAGTCGCGTTCCACCGTACGCTGACCGAGTTCCAGTACGCGCTCTCAGACGGTCGCATCACCTACCACTTGCAGCCCCAGGTCGATATGGAAACCGGCGAGATTATTGGTGCCGAAGCACTCACCCGCTGGATTGACAAGGACGGCTCTCTCATTTCGCCCGCAACGTTTATCCCCGCACTCGAGGAAAGCGGCTTTGTGGTGACGCTCGACAAGTACATTTGGCAGAGTATCGCCTCGTGGCTGCGCGAGCGCATCGATCGAGGACTTCGCGTGGTTCCGGTCTCGCTTAATGTGTCGCGCGTGGATATCCTTGCCTGCGACGTTGCCGAACATATGGGGGCGCTCGCCGCCCAATACAACCTACCGCCCGAGCTCATGCGTATCGAGATCACCGAGACGGCTTATACGGGAGAATCCGAAGCCGTGGACAAACTGACAGCCGACCTGCACATCCGAGGCTTCTCGACCTATATGGACGATTTTGGCACCGGCCAGTCCACGCTCGCGATGCTCAAGAACGTCAACGTCGACGTCATCAAGCTCGACCGCACCTTTGTACCCACCGACCGCGATCAAGGCCGCAGCACGCAAATCATTTCATCGATGCTCGAAATGGCGCAGTCGCTTCATCTGCCCGTCGTGGTCGAAGGCGTCGAGACAAATGAGCAGGCGAACATGCTACGACAAATGGGCGCCCGCTACGCTCAGGGCTTCCTCTACTACCGCCCCATGCCGGCGAAGGATTTTGAGGCATTGCTCGATGGTGACAATGACAACTGATACGCTCACGCGCAAAACGCCACCGCCGAAGGGGATATTTGTCTCCATTAGCTAACTTATATCCCCAATTCAAACCGAATTGGGGATATGATACAAACCGTTGTTCCGCCCAAGGAGGTTATCCATCATGAACGAGTCATATCGCCTGGGCGAGCAATCGATTATTGCCTATCTTCAGCGACTTGCGAATGGCATCTCGACCGCCGAACTCGATGTTGCCGCGCTGCCTGCTGAGCTACGCGCCGTTGGTGAGCAACTGCAAAAGACGCATGCCATCCTGCAACAAGAGCGCCAGCTGCTTGAGCGCAACGCCTATATCGACCCGCTCACCAACTTGGGCAACCGCAGCGGACTCGACCGTCACGTCGAGCAGCTCTGGCGCAAAGGCGACCCCTTCACCTGCGCCTATATTGACATCGACCATCTCAAGCATTGCAATGATAGGTTTGGCCATGCCGAAGGCAATCGCTATATTCTGAGCATCTGCCGCACGCTCTCCGAAACCATGGAGCACGATGAGATGCTGTTCCGTATCGGTGGAGACGAGTTTGTGCTTATCTCGCTCTCCGCAAACGAGACTGAACTCGAGCAGCACTTGGAGCAGGTACGTGCCGGGCTGATCGAGGCGAGCTCAGGTGGCAAGGCGCCCATGATCGCCAGCTTTAGCTTTGGCTGCTCGCGCGTCGATCCACTTGCCGGCGACACGCGTCGCCAGATGACGATGGAAGCCGATCGCAAGATGTATCGCTATAAGCTTATGCATCGCGTGCAGCAACCGAAAGACAATGACGCGCCGCAACGCCCAATCGTCGATCAGCTTCCCTGCAACGACCGGGTGTTCCAAGCAATCTCTATGAGCTCCGAGACGCGCTATCCGTTTATCCTCAATCTCGATACGGGCGAATCGCAATGGTCGGTCAACGCCGTGCGCGATTTTGACCTGCCTTCCCAGCACCCTTTTAACTCGGTCGATATGTGGCTTGCCCGCGTTCATCCCGAGGACCGCGACAACGTACGCGCCGAGCTCGATATGGTGATAAACGGCACATGGCACTTCCACTACATGCAGTACCGCGTGATGGATGCCACCGGAAAATACGTGCTTTGCGACTGCACGGGCTACCGCTTGGACGGCACCGATACCGAGCCCAGCATGTATGTGGGCATTATCGTCAACCGAAGCCTAGCTGATACGACCGACTCGGTAACGGGCCTGGGCGATGTCCATGCCCTGGTCAACGCCATTGGCGAAATGCGTCGCGTGGCGCGCGAGGCAGGCTTTATTGCCATTAAGGTCGACGATATCGCCGAGGTCAATGCCCGCTTTGGATTCGATGCAGGCGACCGCGTGCTCGCCGAAAGCGCCGCCTGCCTTATGGAATGCTCACGCGGCAAGGGCCGCCTGTTCCGCTCAACGGGGCCGACATTCGTGGCGCTTTTCGACGACTTTGATCCCGAAGAGACCGACGCGATCGCAGACGAAATCGAACGGTTCCTGGGTTCTCCCGTGCTCATCGGCTCGCTTGAATATCAGCCACCCATTCGCGTGGCCACGCTCCATCTGGACGGCGTCGACCGTCAGCCCGTTTCCATTTTGAACGAGCTCAAAGCGTTGCTCGGGAAAGCCGTGCAGGTGCCAGGTACCAAACTGGACTAGCACCGCACCCGCACCGCCCCCCCCCTCATCGTGCGATAATCCTCTGCAGGAGTCACCAAAAGCAGAGGGAGTTTGTGATGAAGGTTCTTTTAGTCAATGGCAGCCCCAAGGCAAACGGCAACACCGCCCGCGCACTCGCCGAGGTCGCCGAGCAACTTAATGCAGAAGGCATTGATACCGAGGTGTTTCAGCTGGGCGCCAAGCCCATTCGCGATTGCATCGGTTGCGGCCAGTGCGGCAAGCTTGGCGATCGCTGTACCTTTGACGACGACGTGGTGAACGAGCTCATCGCTGCCGCCGAGCAGGCAGATGGCTTTGTCTTTGGCTCACCCGTCTACTATGCGCACCCCAGCGGACGCATCCTTTCGGCCCTCGATCGCGCCTTCTATGCCGGAGGCAAAGCCTTTGCACACAAGCCGGGCGCTGCCATCGCCGTCGCCCGTCGCGGCGGTACGTCGACGACTTTCGACGTGCTCAACAAGTACTTCACCATCAACCAGATGCCCGTGGTCGCCTCCACGTACTGGAACAACGTGTTTGGCGCCATGCCGGGTGAAGCTACCCAGGACGCTGAGGGCCTGGCCACCATGCGCAACATCGGCAAGAACATGGCCTGGCTCCTGCATTGTATCGAGGCAGGACAGGCCGCCGGCATCGACGCACCCGAGGCCGATCGCGAACGCACCAACTTCATTCGTTAGAACGGCGGAACAAAATGATTCAAATCTTCGGCACCAAAAAATCCTTCGATACCAAGAAGGCACAGCGTTATTTTAAGGAGCGCCGCATTAAGGTGCAGTTTATTGACCTTAAGGAAAAGGAGATGAGCAAGGGCGAGCTCACGAGCGTGATGCAGGCGGTCGGCGGTATCGACAAGCTGCTCAATCCCAAGGCCAAGGACGAGGAGACGCTCGCGCTCATCCAGCACCTCACCCCTAGCCAGCGCTTCGACAAGCTGCTCGAGAACCAGCAGGTTCTAGCCGAGCCCATCGTGCGCAACGGCAAAAAGGCCACCGTCGGTTATTGCCCCGATGTATGGGGAGCCTGGGAGTAGCCTGTGTTATTTGCCAGCGCGTGGGTATAAGAGCAGGCGTTTGGCATAAGATTTAACTGTAAGCCATGTCTAACAAAGGAGGGCACATGGCCAACAAACCCGTGAAGATTATCATGCTTACCGGATACCTCGGTGCCGGTAAGACCACGCTGCTCAACCACATCCTTGCTAACGACGGCGGTATCCGCGCCGCCGTGATCGTCAACGATATCGGCGAGATCAACGTCGACGCCAGCCTCATCGCCGACGGTGGCCTTTCCGAGACCGACGACCTCATCCCGCTCACCAACGGTTGCATCTGCTGCACGCTTTCGGACGACCTTGCCAACCAGCTGCAGGGCATCGCCGATTCGGGCGACTTCGATTACATCATCATCGAGGCCTCGGGCATTTGCGAGCCCATCCCCATCGCCTACACCATCTCGAGCTTCTGCGACGAAGCCAAGGTGGGCGGCGAGCCCAAGCTCGCGCTCGACAACATCGTGGCTGTGGTCGACTGCGCCCGCATGTACGACGAGTTCAACGGCGGCCGCGACCTGCTGGCAGAGGATATCGACGAGGACGACATCGAGAGCTTGCTCATCCAGCAAATCGAGTTCTGCTCTACGCTGATCCTCAACAAGACCGATACCGTGAGCCCTGAGCAAATCGCTGAGCTCAAGGCCATCGTGCGCAGCCTGCAGAAAGACGCCGTGATCGTCGAGGCCCAAAACGGCGAGGTTCCCATGGAGGAGCTGCTCGACACCGACCGCTTTGACTTTATGCGCGCCTACAACTCCGCTGCCTGGATCGAGGCCATGGAGCATCCCGAGGAGCACGACGACCCCGAGGTGCTCGAGTACGACATCGAGACCTTTGTGTACTCGCGCCGTAAGCCGTTTGACCTGCAGAAGTTCACCAATTTTGTTGAGCAGGAGTGGCCCGACGAGGTCATCCGCGTCAAGGGTCCGCTGTGGCAGACCGGCGATCCGGACATGTGCTACATGTTTGAGCAGGCCGGCCACCAGATGCGCCTGATGGAGAACGGCCTGTTCGTTGACTCGGCGCCCGAGGGCGAGAAGCAGAAGATCATCGACGAGAACCCCGAGATCATGCAGATTTGGGACGACGAGACGGGCGACCGCATGACGAGCCTGTGCATCATCGGCCGTCACATGGACAAGGATGCGCTCATCGCCTCCCTCGATGCTTGCCTGACCGACTGGCACCGCGCCTAGGTTTATCCAAGCGGGCATTTTTCCGCCTACGTAGCCGCCAAACCACCACGAAGGTGCCCTTCGTGGTGGTTTTTCGTTCTGAGCCAAGGAGATTCATGTTCAACATTGTGCTGTATGCGCCCGAGATTCCGGCCAATACGGGCAATATCGGCCGTACCTGCGTGGTCACCGGCGCCCATCTGCATCTGCTGGAGCCGCTGGGGTTTTCGCTCGACGACAAGACAGTACGTCGCGCCGGCCTGGGCTACTGGCAAAACTTGGACGTGACGACCTATGCCGGCTGGGAGGATTTCCTTGCGCGCAACGGCCTCTCCCCTGCCGACGAGCGCCTACATCTGCTGACCAAAAAGGCACGCCGCACCTATGCGCAGAGTACCTACCGCGATGGCGACTACTTGGTCTTTGGCAGCGAGAGCTCGGGCATTCCCGAGCCGCTGCTTGCCGCGGCGCCCGAGCGCTGCGAGCGCATCCCTATGCTGCGCGATTGCGACTCGCTCGATAACGCCGAGATTTGGGAAGCCCACGAGGAATCGCTGGGGCATACCGAGGACAGCCACGAGGCCATCCTTCAACAGGACATCTGCGGCAACTTCGTCAACCCGGACGACTACCGCATCAGCGCGCTCAACCTCTCCAACAGCGCCGCCATCGTCCTCTACGAAGCCCTACGCCAAACAGGCTTTCCGGGAATGTGACCAAGGAACTGTCCCTTTGTCACATTCGGTTAGAGGTAGCGACCGGTGATGCTCTTGGAGCAGGCCGCGATGTCGCCCGGCGTGCCGGCGCAGACGATTTGCCCACCCGCATCGCCACCACCTGGGCCCATGTCGATCACGTAATCGGCATTACTGATAAGGTCGAGGTCGTGTTCGATCACGACAACCGTGGCGCCCTTGGCAACGAGGCCGTCGAACACACTCAGCAACACCTGAACATCGAGCGGATGTAGTCCGATCGTGGGCTCGTCGAACACGAATACGGCATCATCCTGCACGCGCCCCATCTCGCTCGCAAGCTTAAGACGCTGCGCCTCGCCGCCCGAGAGCGCCGGCGTTGGCTCACCAAGTGTGAGATAGCCCAAGCCCAGGTCGTGCAAGGTCTGCAAGCGCGTCTGAACCTTCTTGAGCCCCAGTGTGGCGTCGAGGGCCTCGTCCACACTCATGTCCATGAGCTGCGGCAACGTAAGTAGGCTCCCATCCTTGCCCTCGCGATGGATATGCGAAGCCGCGTCTGCATAGCGAGAGCCGCGGCATGCGGGACAGACGATCTCAACATCGGGCAAAAACTGCACGTCGAGCGATATCGAGCCCGTGCCGTCGCACGTAGGGCAGCGCAAAGCACCGGTGTTGTAGCTAAAGGCGCCCGCCTTGTATCCGGCTGCCTTGGCCTCGGGCGTGCGGGCGAAGGCGCGACGCAGCTCATCATGGATGTCGGCATAAGTCGCCACCGTCGAGCGCACGTTGGCGCCGATGGGCGTGGCGTCAATCAGGTTTGCGCGGGCAATGCCTTCGGCATCGACCCAACGCACATGTTTTGGCAGACGCTCTCCGGCTGGCTGTGCCTTAAGCGCCGGGATGAGTGTCTCGAGCACCAGCGTCGTCTTGCCCGAACCCGAAACGCCCGTCACCGCGACCAAGCGACCGCGCGGGATATCGACTTCGAGCGGCTTGACGGTATGGATTGTATCGGTCGCCATGCGGATATGGCCCTGGTCGAACATTTCATCGTCAGCCACCTGCGGCCGCAAGCGCTTGGACTCCGAGCACAAAAACGGCGCGATGCGACTGCCCTGCGATTGCTCGACCTCGTCTACTGTACCAGCGGCGATCACATTGCCGCCGCTTGCTCCGGCAACGGGGCCCATCTCGACCAGATAGTCGGCTTCCGCCAGTACGCGCGTATCGTGGTCGACAACGACCACGGTGTTGCCGTCATCCACCAGATCGCGCATCACGCCCACCAAACCGTCGACATTGGCAGGATGCAAGCCGATCGAGGGCTCGTCCAGCACATAAAGCACGCCCGTCGAGCGGTTGCGCACCACGCGGGCGAGTTGCACACGCTGGCGCTCACCCGTAGAGAGCGTGGCGCCGGCGCGATCGAGCGAAAGGTAATCGAGACCCAGATCGACCAGGCGACGGGCCACGCTCAAAAAAGAATCGCAGATATCCGTCGCCATGGGCCGCATCTCGTCTGGCAAGGATGCGGGTATCCCGTGCACCCACTCAATCGCCTCGCCCAACGTCATGGCAGCCGCCTGCGCCAAATTGATACCGCGCACCTGGGGCTGGCGCGCAGCCTCGGAGAGACGCGTGCCGCCGCAATCGCGGCATGCTCCCTCGCGCAAAAAGCGCGCAACGCGTTTTAAGCCCTTATCGTCCTTAACTTTGGCGAGCGCATTCTCAACGGTATAGACGGCGTTGTAATAGGTGAAGTCGAGCGGCGTGGCGCCCTCGCCGTTTTTGGGAACGTAGAGAATGTGCTTCTTAACCGCCGGACCATGGAACACGATGTCGCGCTCTTGAGGCGTGAGCTGGTTAAACGGCACGTCGGTGCGCACGCCCATCTCGCCGGCCACCTGCTTCATCAGGTCCCACATGAGCGTGCCCCAGGGAAGCACTGCGCCCTCGTTGATAGTCTTCGACTCGTCGGGCACCAGGCTCGCTTCGTCCACCTCGCGCATGACACCGGTGCCACCGCAGGTGGGACACGCACCGCCGCTATTGAAAGCCAAATCCTCGGCACTCGGCGCGTAGAACTCGCGGCCGCATGCGGGACACGTAAGCGTCAGACCCGCAGCCACGTTAAGGCTCGGCTCCACACGTGCCCCGCAATGCGGGCACACGTGATGGGCACAACGGCTAAAAAGCAGACGCAGGCTATTGTTGAGCTCGGTCATGGTGCCAAAGGTCGAGCGCACGCCCGGCACGCTGGGGCGCTGATGCAATGCGAGTGCCGCCGGTACGTGCAGCACCTCGTCCACCTGGGCGTGTTCGGCCTGCGTCAGACGACGGCGAGTATAGGTGCTGAGCGCCTCCAGGTAACGGCGCGAGCCCTCGGCATAAAGAACTCCCAGCGCCAGCGAGCTCTTGCCCGAACCCGACACGCCGGCAATACCCACGAGCTTTCCCAGCGGAATATCGATATCGATGTCCTTAAGGTTATGGACGCGCGCGCCACGCACCTCGATAGCACTTGGTTGTTGCGACACCGCCATTGCTCCCCTTCCAGTTGGTCGAATATGACAAGAGGACTGTCCCTTTGTCACATTACTCGTGCCATAAAACGCGGTCGCGGATGTACTCGCCTAGCATGGGCACGGTAAACCGGACGAGGCCGTATCCGGCAGCCTCGATGACGCGCTCGCGAATCAGGCTTGCGCGATATTTACTCGCCCAGCTCTGGGTGCGGTCACAGCGCTCAATGATGTCCGCCATGCGCGTCGGCTTGCCCTCGTCAACCGCCATGGCCTCGATAAAGAGACGCTGAGGGCTGCGCAGCCCGTAATACAGAGGCGCGTCAACCGCTTCGTAGAACTCGGAGACGGCATCCGCATGGCCAGCCTCGGCATCGTGCCTTTCGATGACCTGCGAGCCACGCCGGACAGCAGAGCGCCACATGTAATATCCCACCAGCTGGACCATGTAGGGATGCCCCATGCTCTTGCGTGCCGCAAGGTCCGCCGTCTCCGCGTCAACGTAAAGGCCTGCGTCTTTGACCGTCTGGATATATGAATCGCGCACCTTGGGCAAAGAAATCGCCCCCAGCGTACGCTGCTGAGCACGGCGCAAAAACGTCACGCTCGGCTCTTCGAGCAGGTCGTCAACCATACTGGGTAAGCCGGCAAATACCAGCGCAAGACCGCACTGGTCGCTATCGGGCAGGCCCGTAGCATCCTGATCTCCGAGCACCTGCTGATAGAGAACGGCAAGAGCCGCCAGTTCCTCGATTGACGCAGATTGTGCCTCGTCAATCGCAAACAGTATGCCCTTGCCTGGACCGAGCTTCTTGAGGCGCTCGTTGACCAGCCCCCGCAACGTCTCGCCCTTTGCCCGAGCCGCCTCGACCGACATCCGGCCAAACGACGGCCCAAACTCCATTGACGTCACAACGGGTTTATTCGAGCGCAGCGCGTCGGCCAGGCGATCGCACAAGCCAAGCGAAGCGGAATCGGAGACAACCGCCCATCCGCGCTCGCTGGCTAGACGTTGCAGCTCCCGCAGGAGAACCGTTTTACCGCAGCCGCGGTTTCCCGTAATGAGCATGAGCCTGCCTGGCGCTCCGGCGCCGTTGTCGAGCCCTTCCTCAAAATCTTCGATGACCGACTCGCGACCGATGAGTATCGGGGGCCGCTTACCAGCTGTGGGCTTAAAGGGATTTGGATTCATATCGGCCTCCTCGGATTGGCAAACCCTGATAATAGTTATACCAACTTATACCGAGTTATACCAACAGGAAGCGACAAAGAGACTGAACCTCTATCACCTATGGCCGAAAAACTCGGCGTCTGCTGCTCGCCAGGGGCGGAAGGTGGCGGGATCGACCTTTACGTGCGCCGCGGCGGGTACGTCGTTCCATTTGACCGTGTAACCGGCGCCGTGGGCGCAAAAGACCGAGTCGGGTGTGTTGGGCAGATCGGCCTCGGGCTCATAGGCGGCCGCCTCGATGACGCACTCGGCATCATGACAGGCCGCATAACCGGCGAACTCCAGGTACAGATGCCCGCGACCGCTCGTGTAGGCAGCCACCTCCAGCGCGTAATCCTGCACCTCAGACGCCGGTACGCGACCCACAAGCTTCGCCCGGTCGCCCGCCATCGTCGGCGGCTCGTACTCGGCACCCATGCGCGTGGCATCTGAGAGCGCCCGGCCCACGCACTCCCTAGGCACCTCGAGCTCAAAGTGGTACCACGGCTCCAGCAGTACCGCCGCGTCGGCCTCACGCGCCTGCATGAGTCCTTGGCGAATCGCACGGTACGTGGCCTGACGAAAATCACCGCCCTCGGTGTGCTTGGCATGCGCGCGGCCGCCCGTGAGCACAATGCGCACATCGGTGATGGGCGAGCCGGTCAGCACGCCCAGGTGATCGCGCTCCATGGCGTTGGTGAGCGCCAGACGTTGCCAGTTAAGATCGAGCTCGTCGGTCGAGGTCACGGTGCCAAACTGCACGCCCGAGCCCGCCGGCAACGGCTCCAAACGCAAATGCACCTCGGCATAGTGGCGCAGCGGCTCAAAATGGCCCACGCCCTCGACCGGCTGCGAGATAGTCTCCTTATAGAGAATGCCGCCGGGCTCAAACCCAACCGTAAGACCAAAGCGATCGGCCAGCACCCGCTGCACGACCTCGAGTTGCACAGCGCCCATCAACTGCAAATGAATCTGCTCAAGATGCGTATTCCAGCTCACGCCAAGCATGGGATCTTCGTCCGCCAACTCGGTCAGTGCTTTAAACACCGCATGGACGTCGTGTTCGCCCGGAAGCACCGTATAGGTGAGGACTGGCGCAATGACGGGCGCATCGCCTGCGGGCTCCGCGCCCAGGGCGTCCCCTGGGCGAACATGCGCAAGACCCGTCACGGCACAAATACCGCCAGCAGCAACTTCTTGCGCAAGCTCATACTTCTCGCCGTTATAGATGCGTACTTGATCGACCTTCTGCTCCCATGCCTCGGCACCAGAACGTCCGTCAATCATCTGCTTGGCGCGCAGCGTGCCACCGGTCACTTTAACCCAAGTCAAACGCTCGCCGCGATCTCCGCGGCTGACGCGATAGACGCGCGCGGCAAACTCCGGGAGCCACGCCTGTTCACGCATCAGCGCGCATATGCCATCCAGCAGCTCGCCCACGCCCTGGTCCTTGAGCGCCGAGCCGGCAAAACAGGGAAAGAGCTTGCGCTCGGCGACCATGCGCGACAGCGTTGCGACAGAAAGCTCACCCGCTTCAAGAAACTCCTCGAGTACCGCCTCGTCCAACGCAGCAGCATCCTCCCAGGCGGCACCGCCCGCCAACAGTTCGTTGGCATCCAGGCAGCCTTCGGAAAGACGCTGCCCAAGCTGTGCCAGCAAAACATCGCGGCCGGGATTCTCCAAATCGATTTTGTTGATATAGATGAACGTCGGGATGTCATAGCGCGCAAGCAGGCGCCACAGGGTTTCGGTGTGCCCCTGCACGCCATCGTTGGCACCCACAACCAAAATCGCATAGTCGAGTGCGCGCAGCGTGCGCTCCACCTCGGCAGAAAAATCGACATGCCCCGGTGCATCCACGAGCATGACGTGGGTATCGCCGTGGTCGAGCACGGCCTGCGACGAGAAGATCGTGATGCCGTGCTCGCGCTCGATCGCGTCAGTGTCCAGATGCGAATCGCCATCGTCCACGCGGCCGCGCTTGCGAATGCGACCCGCGTTGAACAGCATGGCCTCGGCCAGCGTGGTCTTGCCGGCATCGACATGCGCCAAGATTCCAACGACCGCTTGCTTCGACATGGCTCTCCTCTTATTGCAAGCCCATCGCACGCGGCGACGGGCATCCTCGTTCCACACTGGATGATACAATTTACGGGCCGGCGGGCGAAGCGGGCCCTATCCCCCGACCGAGCTCATCACCCTGCGTTGCCGCGCGGCGATTTTCGTAGGTTCGCGCCTTGCGAAAGCCGGCACCTCCCCTTTTTTGTCTGCCCGGGCTTATCTGGGGCAGCAACAACGCGAGCCCCACAACGACGCGTTTTACCAAAAATGGCCCCACCCGGGGCCATTTTCATTTAGATGGAGTGTTGGCATGCGCCTGGGCGCTTATGCCTCGCGCAGCCAGTCGAACGCAACACGCGGCGTGCCGTCCGACACATATACGACACCGGCGCGCTCGAACCCCGCCTTGGCGATGGCGCCCTGCATAGGCAGGTTGTCTTGATGTGTGTCGATACGCAGATGGTCGATGCGTTCCTTGGCAAAGGCAAACATCGCGGCCGCGACGCCATGCGTGGTGCCGTCGGATGCCACGCGGTGCAGCACAGCATACGGGGCATCGCTGCGCCACTGGCCGCCCTCAATCGCATCGTAGGAACTGTCCGGCCCCGGCAGAAAGGCAAACGTCGCCACCACGCGTCCGTCTTCCTCGCACACATAGCTACCGCCCGCGGCAATATCGCTTTTGAGCTGCTCGGCCGAGGGCGTGCCTACCGGCCACTGCGTGGCGTTACCATGCGCGCGCATAAAGGCGCGGGCCGCGTCATAGATAGCCATGACGGCGGGAATGTCGGTATCGAGGGTTTTTCTGATCATCACGCGGCGACCTCACGTTTATTGGTATCACTTTGATTGAGCAATGATACCAACGTTTGGAGAGGGGCGCGAAGCAGATGGGTAGCAAAAAGCGAGCCGCCTGGTCAAAAGCCAAAAGCGAGTTTTTGGGCGCTGCCACCGGCGGCGATATGAGCGACCTGTTTGCGCGCGAGGATGAGCGCCGCGACGCCCTGGACGCCGAACGCGATGAGGCGTGGCGCTACAAGTCGTGCGAACGCAAAAACCGTTACGACACGCGCGCCGAGGCCGAGGCCGTTATGGCCGACTGCGAAAACCGCGGACGCCGCGGGCTTGCCTGCTACAAATGCGAATACTGCGGCGGGTGGCACCTGACGTCGCACCCTTGGAAATAGGCTCCGCATCGGCACGGCGCTGGCGAAGCGCCGGCCATCGCACGCAAGCTACGGGCGCGGCGGCACCAAAACATCGTAGCGAACGGCCTTGCCCGCAAGCTGATAGCTCGGCTTAACGCCGGCAAGCAGTGGCCCCTTCACCGGCCGCTTGATAACGACCTTGCGCGGCCGCACCGCAAGCGCCGCTTCGACCAGCGTCTCCTCATCGGCACACGGTTGTTCCAGATGATGCAAGAGTTGGAACTTCTTTTTCACCGCCGCGCTCTTGGTGCGCCCGGGAAACATGGGGTCCAGATATACCACGTCAGGAGCGGTGAGCTCGCCCCGCCCGATCAGCTCAGCTGTATGGCGAAGGCCGGCAATGCTGTCCTCACCCGCATGCAAGCGCATGTGCGACACGGTAGCCGCAAGCGCCGAATCATCTGCCGCACGATCCAAGGCATCCTTGAGGAGCGCCGCGATCACGCAATCCTGTTCATACAGATCGACGGTAAAGCCCGCGGCAGCCAGCAGCAGCGAGTCCTCGCCAAAGCCTGCCGTGGCATCAATCGCCCATGGTTGCTCGATGCCTTTTGTGCGCGCAGCCTTCACCAGTAGCTCTTGCCGCAAACGGCCCTGCTTGAGCCGTGGAAGCATGCGGCCAAAATCGGCTCGCAACTCCATCGAGCCATCGGTGAGCGTGAGACCCTCGAGTGTCCTGGTTAACTCGAGCCCTGCCGCCCGAGCAACAGAAAAGGGATCGACGACGCCCATGGACACTCCTTAGCAAGCAAAACGAATACGTGAGCGCCACCTCAGTTGGCACCCAACCGTCCATTATTGTCCCACATGCGACATGGTCCACAGCATCCCAATGCAAAGCACCGCCATCAATCCCGTGCACACGGCAGCGATCACAGAATCACCCATGCGCCTTCCCAACGACCGCGGTTCACGCACTTGCTCTGGTCCGTACACCATGGCTCCTCCTTCGGTCCAGCTCTTACCATGGCCTCATCATCGCAGCGCCGCACATACGCTGCCATCGATTTTGCTTACGCCCAGCTTTCCTTTTTGAAAGGTTGGGCCGCACAGGCTCAAAGCGCTTTCAAACGCATGCATCGCTCCGTTGAACTACAATGTGCTTCACCATATATGCCGCAACCTGGGTGCGACAGATTCACCGCGCCCGCATCGAAAGGACCAGTTATGAGCGCCGCTCGCAAGACACTCAAAATCCTTGCCCTGATTTATTTTGTTCTGGGCATCGCCAGTCTCGTCATTGGAATCGCCGGCATCGCGACCGGCAAGCTCGAGTCCACCTACGGATCGAATGCCATGCTCGCCGCGGTCGTGATTATCGCCAAGGGCCTCGTTGATCTTGCCGCTGGTGTTGCGGGCATCAAGGGCGCCAACAAGCCCTCGCAGGTGGATGGCGCGTTTAAGCTCGGCATCGTTGCCGCAATCGCCACGATTGCGCAGGCCGTGCTCACCCTTCCCGCGCTCGGCGGCAGCGCCGTCAATATTGGAGCCTTTGTCATCGTGGTCTACGACCTGTTCTTTGTTCAGCAGGCGCACGCCGTTAAGGCCGAGAACAAGGATCGTCTGTAGGCACCTGCCCCCACAGCTCCCTGCAGCCAAGCAACTAAAAAGGGCCGATCGCGCATCTCCGCGGTCGGCCCTTTACGTTTGCCCAGATAAAACCTGCCAAAATAAACCTGTCCTTTTTTGGCAGGTTTTTAGCAGTGGCGGTACTCGGCGATGATGAAGTCGATGTCGGTTTGAAGGGTATCCAGGTTTGCCAGGCGCTCTTTGTCGACAGGGCGCGTGCGGTAGTAGTACGGCGTCATCTGGAACACCGCCTCGATGTCGGCCTGGGTCTGAAGCGTAATATTCGCAGATACCCGCTGCGTTCCGACCAGTTTAAGCTCGGTGACCTGCGGCAGCTTCTCATCATTAAGGTACGGCGTGTCGTAGAGCACCTCTTTGAGCCCAAAGAGATGACGAGCACCCGGTACCACGGTATAGAGTGAGCCCTCTGGCGCCAGTACGCGGGCAAACTCACGCTCGTTAAAGGGAGCGAAGAGCTCGGTCACCATATCGAAGGCGCCATCGGCCACGGGGATATCCTTCATGTTGGCCACAAAATAGGTCGCATCGCCGCGCTTGGCGGCCAGGCGCACCATCTCTTTGCCCAAGTCGAACCCGTAAGCGTCCACGCCCGGCACTGCGCCCATGGCACTCGTGTAATAGCCCTCGCCGCAGCAAATATCGAGCAGCGTCATGGGGCCGCTCGTAGACGCAGCACGCCCAGACACCTGCTTGCGCACCAGCTCGACCATCGCATCGCGCAACGGTGCGTAGTATCCACGGTTCAGAAAGTCACGACGGCTGCGTGCCTGCGACTTGGGATCGCCCATGGAGTCGCCGCTCTTGGACGAGCGCAGCAGATATAGATAGCCCTCGCGCGCACGGTCAAACCGGTGTCCGCTCGCGCATGCAGCACCGCGCTCATTGTCCACCAACGGCTCATGGCAAACGGGACACAACAACATGGCAACTCCTTAGCGCGAACAACACAACGCACACCATTGTCGCACGCCTTCCCCACCTAGTCATTGGGGACGTTCTTGAATGACTAGTCGTTTAAGAACGTCCCCAACGACTAGTCGATTAGGAGTATCATCGTCTGCGCAAATAAGCACGAAAGAGCATATTAGAGATTGAGAGCGTATGGCTGATACCGCATCTAAGCACATTGACATGACCACCGGCTCGCTGTGGCGCAATATTCCCCTGTTCGCCTTCCCCGTGGCCGCCACGAGCATCTTGGAGCAGCTGTCGAACCTCATCGCCACCGTCATCATCGGTAACTTCTCGGGCGACCAGGGAACCCTCGCCATGGCGGCGGTCGGCTCCAATGTTCCGCTTACCAGTCTTATGCTCAACCTTTTTATTGGCATGTCGCTTGGCTCCAACGTGGTCATCGCCAACGCTATCGGCCGCAACGATCAGAACATGGTCAGCCGCGCCGTCCACACCTCGATTCTCATGGCGCTTGTGGGCTTTGTCGTCATCGCGCTGGGCGAGATCTTTGCCGAGCCCATGCTCGCCGCGCTCAACGTTCCCGCCGAAACCATGCCGCTCGCTTCGCTCTACCTGCGCGTCTTTTTGCTCAGCATGCCCTCGATCCTGCTCTACAACTTTGAGGCCGCGATCTTCCGCTCTGTCGGCATCACCCGCATGCCGCTGCAGGCGCTCGCCGTGTCCACCGTCCTCAACATTGGCCTGGACCTCATCTTTGTCCCCGTGCTCCACTGGGGCGTCGCGGGCGTCGCCATCGCCACCGCCATCGCCTACACCGTCAGCGCCGCCACACTCTTTGTCCACCTGCTCAAGACCGACTCCGTCGTCCGCGTCACCCCACGCGACCTGGCTATCGACCCCGTCGCCCTCAAGCGCATCGTCAAGATCGGCCTGCCCGCCGGCATCCAAAGCGCCGTCTTTGCCGTCGCCAACATCATCATCCAGTCCGCCATCAACAGCCTGGGCACCGAGGTCATGGCGGCATCCAGCGCTGCCATGAGCCTGGAGTACGTGTGCTACAACCTACTCAACAGCTTTAGCCAGGCCTGCACCACCTTTGTGGGGCAAAACCACGGCGCTCGCCAGATCGACCGCTGCACCAAAACGCTCAAGGTCTGCCTGGTCGAAGGCGGCATCGTCGCGCTCACCACCATCGTCATCATCGTCGGTCTGGGGCGCGAGATCCTGGCGCTCTTTAACAGCGATCCCAACATCGTCTCGATCGGCTATATCCGCGTGTGTTCGATCTTCCCGGCGTACGCCTTTAGCATGTTCTACGAAAACATGTCCGGTTACCTACGCGGCTTTGGCATCTCGCTTATGCCCGCCCTCATCACCATGGTCTGCGTCTGTGGCATTCGCTTCTATTGGGTATTCTGCGTGTTCCCGCACTTCCGCACCTTTGCGAACATCATGATGGTCTACCCCATTAGTCTGGGCACCACGGCATTCTTTATGGTCGTGGCGGTATTGCTCTGCCACCCGGCACGCACCTATCGCGCCGCCCAAGTCAAAGCGACTGCCCGCTAAACACCGCACTCAACGTCACGCCAGTCATTAATTGACAATATGAGAGCTCATATAGTCGATAAAGCGCCTCGTGGCGATGGGCATGGTGTCCCAGCTGCGCCAGGCGGCCACCACGTCGCGCGAGGGGGCATGCACGATGGGCCGCACACAAATATCGGCTCGCATGCCCTCCACAGTACGACGGTAGAGCATGCTCACTCCTAGGCCCTCCTCCACCATCGCCATAATGGTGTAGTCGTCGGTCACCTCACTCGTCACGTGCGGCGACAGCCCATGCGCCGCGAATGCATCGAGCACCAGGCTCTGTTCGCCCTCATCCAGTAACACAAACGGTTCGGACGCCAGGTCGGCGAGTGTCACCTTTTCCTTTGCCGTCAGCGGATGCGCGGCCGGCAACAATGCTACCAACTCGTCGTGATAGACCACGCGCTTCTCGAGCCCCGCGGTAAATCCGCGCGCCGTAAAACAAAAATCAACCACGCCATCGTGTACCCATTGAGCGTTGCGCGTGTAATCGCCCTGCTTGAGGGTAAAGCGTACGCCCGGGTGCAGCGCACCAAAGTCGCGGATCACGCGTGGCAACACGGTACGACTCACGTTGGTAAATGTCGCAATGCGAATATCAGTCGAGGAGAGCCCCAGCAGCTCCTGGCGCTTGCCCTCGAGCTCGGCCTCGGCAGTTACGATTTGGCGCAGATACGGCAGGTACTGCTTGCCGTCGCGCGTAAGCGAGACACCTTGCTTACCGCGCTCGATAAGCGTGGTGCCCAGCTCGCGCTCGAGCGCCTTGACGGCCTGGCTTACCGCACTTTGCGTATAGCCCAGCTCGTCGGCGGCACTCTTAAGACTGCCGTGATCGACCACCATACAAACAATCTGATACCGCGATGCCATCGTACCTCCACATCGATGCAGCCGTAAAACGTTTTGCCAGGGCTTTTTCTGCCTGCATTAGTATTTCTTAATCATACTGAAGATACATTCGCTTTACTACATCCATATCTGGGAGCAGAATCCTTTTTGCGAAACCGTTCTGTAACAAAAGGAGTCCCATGGATCGCAAAAAAGCAATCGCGCTCTCGTTTTCCGTTCCCGTCGCATGGGGCCTTTCGTACCCCCTCATGAAGATCGGCATGGACAGCATGAACGCCACGAGCATCGTTGCGCTGCGCTGCATCATCGCCTTTGTGGCCTGCCTGCTGCTCTTCCACAAGCACGCGCTGCGCATCAACCGCGACCTCATGGTTCGCGCCGCCATCATCGGCGCCATCATGGCAACCGAGCTCACCTGCATGTGCTTGGGCTCCAGCCTTACCTCCGCCTCCACCGCCGGCTTTTTGCAGAGCCTGACGGTCGTGATCGTGCCGTTTGCCAACGCCGCCCTGCTGCGTCGCGCCCCCGAGCGCAAGGTACTCATCGGCACCGCCATCGTCACCTGCGGTATGCTGCTGCTCTCGGGTGCCGACTTTACCAGCCTGAATCCCGGCGCAATCATCATGTTGCTCTCAGCCTTTATCTATGCCAGCCACATTATCGTAGCCAAGCGCTTTGTCGAAGAAGTCGACCCACTGGCCTTGGGTGTTTGGCAGCTGGGCTTTGGCGGCCTGTTCTCGGGCATCGCCGCGTGCACCTTTGGCGGCTTCACGCTTCCCAGCACGCCCAACGAGATCGTCGTGGTCGTCGTGCTCGCACTCATCTGCTCTGCCTACGGCTTTATCACCCAGACGCTCGTGCAGCCCCACGTGCCCGCCGAGACCACCGGCTTCGCCTTCTCGCTGGAGCCGGTCTGCTCCGCCGTCTTCTCGTTCTTCCTGGTCGGCGAGGTCCTGAGCCCCATCGCCTTCTTTGGCGCCGCCCTCATCCTCACCGGCGTGATGGTGGCAACCGTCGAGCTCCCGCGCCTTCGCTCGCAAGGACACGCTCACATGGCAGGAGCGCCCGAGCGCGTCTCGTAGACCCCTCTCTTCATGCAGCCGCGGCATAAAGGCAACCGGTGCGCCTTTACAATAGATGCCAACAGAGCATCTGCCATAAAGGAGCCCCATGGACACCGCAACCCGCGACCGCAACATAGCTACTTGGTTGGGCGATGCGCCGCAGCCGGTACGTGACACAACGAACCAGCTGCTCGAGCGCATCGCCCTTTTACGTGCCGAGCAAACCATCTACCCGGCACAAGACGACATCCTCAATGCCCTCGCCTATACACCGGCAGACCAAGCCAAAGTTGTCATCTTGGGTCAAGACCCCTATCACGGACCCAACCAGGCCATGGGGCTTTCGTTCTCGGTCCCCGCGTCGCAAACCAAGTTGCCGCCGAGCCTGCGCAACATCTATAAGAAACTCAACGCCGATCTGGGTTGCCCCATTCCCGCCACGGGAGACCTAACCCCATGGGCACAACAGGGCGTCCTGCTCCTCAACACGACGCTCACCGTGCGCGAGCATGCCGCCAACTCGCACGCCAAGCTGGGCTGGAGCACCCTGACCGATTACGTCATCGAGCGCTGCTGTCAGCTGCCCCAGCCGGTCGTCTTTTTGGCATGGGGTCGCTTTGCCCAGCAGATGGTCGAGGGCAAGCTCGCCGCGACCGGCGCGGGAAAGGCAACCGGCAAGTTCTGTCTGGCCTCTACGCACCCCTCGCCGCTTTCGGCAAACCGTGCCACGGCAGAACTCCCCGCTTTTATGGGGTCGTGCCCCTTCTCCGCTGCCAATCGGCTACTCGAACAGCACGGCTCGACCCCCGTCAACTGGACTTGCCTCGGCTAAAAATCGATACATCAAAAACGCGCCCGACGGCAATCTTGCCATCGGGCGCGTTTTGCTATTCGGGCCAAATAAATTGTGTGCGGCCGGCCTCGCCGCCATCGATCAGCAGGCTCTGCCCGGTCATAAACCGGTTGGTCACGCCCACAAAGTAGATCCACTCGGCGATCTCTTGGGCGGTGGCCCAGCGTTTAAGCGGCGTGAGCTCCATAATCTGGTTCCACAGGTGCTCGTCTTCCATCACGCAACGGTTGAGCGGCGTGATAACGCCGCCCGGGTCCACACTGTTGGCGATCGCCTGCGGCGCCAGGCGGTTTGCAAGGTTCTTGGTGTAGGCGATAACGCCGCCCTTGCTGGCAGCATAGGCGGGAAACTCCGATCCCGTATGCCCACTCGCCGACCCCACATTGACCACGGATTTGATAGCCGGCGTCGGCTTGGCGGCAAGCCCCTCCCCCACAAAGGCGTAGCGCTCGGTCACGTTGATGGTGCCACACAGGTTGGCGGCGATATCGTCGGCCGAATCCTGCGTACCGGCAACGTTCACGATTACCTGAGGCTCAAGGTCGCCTGGAAACGAGTTAGGCTCGCGTACATCAACGATCAGATGGCGGTAGCGCTCGTGCTCGACCGACGCCGGCAGCAGGTCAAAGCCCACGACCTCGTGGCCCTCGTCCAAAAAGCGCTGCACGCACGCGGCTCCGATACCGCCCGAAGCGCCCGTGATCAAAACCCGCATACTTGCTCCTTAGGCGGTTGCGTGGCGCTCGAGGTACTCGGCGCCCACATTCTCACGCTCCCAGCCACGCACGACCTTGTAGCCCACGGGGCTCAGGAAGACCTCGCACAGCAGCTCGGCAACAGCGCCGGTCAGCGAGCACATAAGGACCTGCACCCAGGTCCAACCAAAGAACGTGTGGCTTACCACAATGGCAAAGACCAAGTTGTCGATAAACTGGCCAACACCCGTGGACACATAGGAACGGAAGGCGAAGCTCGCAAAGTTATTCTTTTTGAGCATACGGCCGAGCGACTGGTTGAGCGTGGAATTAACCACGGCAGAAACGAGCATTGCCAGCGAAGAGCCCAGCACCACGTACCAGGTGCCGCCGATGGTGGCGTTAAGGGCGGTGTTGACCTCGATCATACCCGTGTCGTAGTAGGCGCCCCACATGCCAGGCGTGAGCGAGCATGCCCAAAAGCACAGGCTCACGGCCAGGTTGACCAGCAGCGCGAGGATAGAGATTTTGATGGATGCCTTGGCGCCAAAGCGCTTACAGATCATGTCCTGGCACAAAAACGAAACCCAGCTCACCACAAAGCCGCAATCGAGTGCCAGATACGGCAGGCTGATGAGCTCTTTGTTGGCCAGCAGGTTCATCATGATGACGCTCACGAAAAACAGCGAAACCGTTGCCGCGGGAATGCTCCGCAACAGGACCTTGTAGTCCTCCATGACCTTCTTGATCATTATGTACTCCTTTGGTTTTAGG
>DBFZQW010000074.1:0-23002 GCA_048521445.1 Collinsella sp.
CAGGCGATAATCGTGGCGCCCACCACGCCCACGGCAAACAGCGCCACCGACACGAGCGACGACACGATGTCGTACGAAAGCAGCATCTGGGGCAGTGAGTACATGTCGTCGAACACCGTAAACAGGAACAGCGGCAGGCCCACAAATCCGATGATGTTGCCGAGCACGCCGCCGATCAGACAAGCCCACAGCGCATAGTCCACGTATTTGGACAGAATACGCCCGCGCGAATAGCCGAGCGCTTTGTACAGGCCAATAAGCGTGCGCTCCTCCTCGACCATACGCGTGGCGGTGGTGAGGCTGATGAGCACGGCGACGATAAAGAAGATGAACGGGAACACCGTGGCGATGGCCTCAATTGACGAGCTATCGCTCTCCACGCTCGAGTAGCTTGCGATATTGCCGCGGTCCTGGATGTACCAGGTGCATTCACCAAGGTCAGAGAGCTCGGCGCGGGCATCGGCAAACTGCTGGTCGGCGGCGGCACGGCGCTGGTCCAGGTCGGCTTGCGCCTGCGCACGCTCGTCGCTGCCCTCGGCCATGCGATTGATGTTGTCCTGCTCAATCCCAAAGAGCATATTCGCCTGGCGCTCGGCCGCATCCAAGCTTGCCGGCGTGTCGACCGTCAGTTCCTGAGCGCGCGCCTTCTCACGCCCCTCGCGGATCTTCTCGATGTTGCCTTTAACCTCGTTGATCTTTGTCGTGTAGGCATCTGAATAGGAGTTAAGACTCTTGGCTCCCTCGACGATCACGTGGACTGCGGAGTAGGAAGAAGATGTCGCGGCATCCTCGCTCACATAGAACTTATAGTCCGCAGCCGAAGCAGCGCGAAAGGCGTTGACTGTCGAGTCGGAGCTCACGTCGGTAGGATCGAGGACCTCGGCCGTAATGGTGTAATCGCCCGCGGCAAACTGATCCTTGGCACTTTGGTTGGACGAGCTCGCGTCATTGGCGGCAAAACTCACCGTATCGCCGAGCTTTTTGCCCGAAGCCTTCAGGAACTTCGAAGTCACCGCGACTTCATCGGCGCTCTCGGGCAAATCGCCGCTCACCAACACCGGTTGATCGATGTTCTCCTTGGAGAGACTCTGCACGACCACGCGTTCGCGCGTTGTGCCCACGGCGGTGTAGGCGGTCTCGGTGTAGATGCCCTCGGCCGTCTCGACGCCGTCGACCTCTTGGATAGCCGCAAGATCGTCGCGCGTAAGGCCATAGGTCGACTGCACGTTGATGTCATAGACATTCTGCTGATCAAAATAGGCGTCGACCGAATCGCACAGGTCCTCGCAGCCCGCCTTGAGGCCGCACATCACGCTCACGCCGAGCGCGGTGATCACGACGATAGACAAGAAACGTTTGAGGCTGCCGCGAATCGTGCGGCAGATGCCACGGCGAAAAACCGTCGGCACCATATCGTTTGAGCTTTGGGCAGTACGGTAGGTCGCGAACTCCCGATCGCGACCCGTGTGCTCCGTATCGTGGTTTTGGCTGTTTTGGCGATCCTGGTCCATGGGCGCTACCACTCGATCGTCTCGATAGGCACGGGATTTTGCTGGACCGTCTCGCTCTCCACGCGGCCGCTCTTAAAGCGGATCAGGCGATCGGCCATGGGCGCCAGTGCGGAGTTGTGGGTGATGATAATGACCGTAATGCCCTGCTTGCGGCAAGTGTCCTGCAGCAACTGCAGGATCTGCTTGCCGGTTTTGTAGTCGAGCGCACCCGTAGGCTCGTCGCACAAAAGCAGCTTGGGGTTCTTAGCCAGTGCGCGGGCGATGGACACGCGCTGCTGCTCGCCACCCGAAAGCTGTGCCGGAAAGTTGCCCAGGCGCTCGCCCAGGCCAACCTGGCAAAGCGTTTGCTCGGCATCGAGCGAATCGGGGCAGATCTGAGCTGCGAGCTCAACGTTTTCGAGTGCCGTCAGGTTGGGAACCAGATTGTAGAACTGGAAGACAAAGCCGACGTCGGCGCGGCGGTATTCAACAAGCTGCGCCTCGTTGGCGGAGCTCACGTCGCGCCCGTCCACCGTCACGGTGCCGGAAGTCGCCGTATCCATGCCGCCCAGGATGTTGAGCGCCGTGGTCTTGCCAGCACCCGAGGCGCCCAGGATAATGGCGAGCTCACCGCGCTCGACCGTAAAGCTCGCGCCGTCGAGCGCATGAATACGGGCGTCGCCCTCGCCGTATGCCTTGATGACATCTTTGAATTCGATATAGGCCATCGATTGGTTCCCATCTGGTCGGATAACTCTTTAGTATTACCCATTTCGCACCGACCAAAAAGGGACAGGTTCATTTTGGCAGGTTTTATGTGGGGAAACGGCAGCCATAGATGAGGCGCCGGGGAGACAGAGAAATCATCGACAGGGTCAAGCCGACCGCCAAACACAACGCACGTATCTCTATCTGTCAACCAAATCATTCGAACAGCTGTTCGTTTCTATGATATGATTCCACTATCTAAGCAGGCCAATACGCAGAAAGGCGGCCAACATGGCGTTCGACTTTAAGAAGGAATGCAAGGAGCTCTACAGACCTGCAAGCAAGCCGAGTATCGTAACTGTCCCGCCTATGAGCTACGTTGCCGTTCGCGGAAAGGGCGACCCAAATACCGAAGGTGGCGAGTATCAAAACGCCCTGCCGCTGCTTTACGGCATCGCCTATACCGTCAAGATGTCGAAGAAAGGCTCAAGGAGTATCGAGGGCTATTTCGACTTTGTGGTACCGCCGCTCGAGGGTTTCTGGTGGCAAGACTCCCCGAGCGGCGACATCGATTATGTACGCAAGGACGATTTCAACTTTATCTCGTGCATTCGCCTGCCCGATTTCGTCACCCGAGATAACTTTGACTGGGCAGTCGCGGAAGCCACGACCAAAAAGAAACTGGACTTTTCCGCCGTCGAACTGCTTAAAGTTGACGAGGGCCTCTGCGTCCAATGCATGCACACCGGGCCCTACGACAACGAACCGGCGACCGTAGACGCTATGCATGAATACACGGCCGAGCAGGGCTATGTCCCCGACTTCTCAGACACCCGTTTCCATCACGAAATCTATCTCTCCGATCCACGCAAATGTGCACCGGAGAAACTTAAGACTGTGGTCCGTCATCCTATCAAGCGCGCTGAATAGCGTGGAGCGTCATTTCACGCGCTAGGTTTTAAGCCAGCCAACCAGCCGCCTCCTAGGCCGTCCGGTAATTATCTTGACGCGGCCCGTCGCATCTTATAAGTTTGTTTTGCCAAAGCTGGAAAGCCTCTCAACGATGCGCAACTCCAGCTCTTTTTCTATCAAGAGAGCAAGTGTCGGAAAACAAAATGTCGGAAAGCAACGTATCGAGCAGAATCAAACGCTTGCTCAACACCTATAGCGGCCTCGTGCTTATGGGTGCCGTCGGAATCCCTATCGGCATCATCGTTGGCGCCATCTGCGCACTCTTTGGACGCGTGCTTCTGGCAATCGGCGCCTTCCGCGACGAACACATCACACTGCTCCTTCCCTTCCTCGCCCTCATGGGCTTTGCCATCGTATTTTCCTACCGCACCTGGGGCAAAGGCACCGATCGGGGCATGAGCCTGGTATTTGACGTAGGTCACGGACGCGAGGACGCCATCTCCCCGCGTTTGGTGCCGCTCATTATGTTGAGCACGTGGGGGACGCACCTCTTTGGCGGCAGTGCGGGGCGCGAGGGCGTGGCCGTGCAGATTGGTGCAACCGTCTCGCACTGGATCGGCAGGCGTCTACCTTTCCGAAACCCCGGCAACACGTTTTTGCTCATTGGTATGGCCGCTGGCTTTGCCGGGCTCTTTCGAACGCCTCTTGCTGCCACGGTCTTTGCTATCGAAGTACTGGTCGCAGGACGCATGGAATACCGCGCGCTGTTTCCCGCGCTTACGGCCTCGCTCGCCGCAAGTATGACCTCCGGCGCCCTGGGACTCGAGAAGTTCGAAGTCGCCGTTACCGCCTCGTATGCGCTCGACCTCCCCGGTCTTGGACGGCTTGCGGTGTTGGGCGTCGCGTTTGGCATGGTAGGCGGCGCCTTTGCCTGGTGCCTTGCCCACGCCAAGACCCTTGCGGCGCGGTTGTTCCCCAACCCTTATATGCGCATTGCCGTTATGGGCATCGCGCTATCAGCGATTCTGTTCGTACTGTGGCAGGGGCTATACTGTGGCCTTGGCACAAACCTGATATCGGCAGCGCTGGGCGACAACGGCAAGATTGTCATCATGCCTTGGGACTGGGCGCTCAAATTCGCACTCACCATCGCCACGCTTGCCGCAGGATATCAGGGTGGCGAGGTGACGCCGTTGTTCTCCATCGGAGCGAGCCTTGGCGTCGTGCTCGCCGGAATCCTCGGCATGCCCGTCGAACTCTGCGCCGCGCTGGGATACGCCGCCGTCTTTGGCAGCGCCACCAACACACTGCTCGCACCCATCCTTATTGGCTGCGAAGTCTTCGGCTTTGGCAACTTGCCGATGTTCTTTATTGTCTGCGTCGTGGCTTACCTGTTCAACATGGATAAGTCCATCTACGCCCTGCAGAAGCGGGCGTAGAAAGATGTCCAAGCAGGTGGTCTCAACCGGAAACGGCGTCCCACTCTGAGGCTGTATTCCGGGGCACGGTTTCCGCTCGGGACGCCATTCGGAAAGCGCATCCCGCTTTAAAACAGAATTCCGGGACGTGGTTTCCGTCTGAGCCTCCATTCGGAAAGCGTGTCCCGTTCTTTCACGGCATCTTGGCTATGCAAAGTGCTCGAGCGTTACTCCTCGTACGCGCCCTCAAGCCGCAGCAGCCACTCCTTGCGGTCGAGGCCGCCAGCATATCCGTTGAGCGAACCATCGGCGGCAACCACGCGATGGCACGGCACAATAATCGAAATGGGATTACGCGCGACCGCGGCCCCCACGGCACGGGGAGACACAACGGGTGCCTCATTTCCCGGCACACGATGTCGAGCCGCAACGCGCTGAGCGATCTCGCCATACGTAGCGACCTCGCCACGCGGGATAGAGAGCAGCTCAAACCAAACCTCACGCTGAAATGCCGTGCCAATCATATGCAACGGCGGCGTAAACCGAGGCTCCTGCCCCGCAAAATAAGCATTCAGCCAAGCCCAGGAACGCTCAAGCACCGAAGACGCCGCACCATTTGCCGGACTCACCGACGACATGCCACCAGCACCAGAAACTGCATCGGCGCCTTCAACATGTTCGGGATCTTCTTTGAGAAGCGTGGAGCCAAAGTGCTCCTGTCCCTCAAACCAAAGCCCCGTCAGACCGCGGCCATCAGCGGCAAGCAAGATTTCGCCCAAAGGCGAGGCAAATGTCGTCGTGACCACCAGCGGCTCCTTTCAAAACTCCGCAACATAATACCGCGAATTGTGCAGACAACCCCAATCGACCCCAAAGTCCCCGCAGGCAGCAGGCGCAACGCGCCGCAGCTGCCGGCCGCGCCCCACAGTCCCCCAAGGCGGCAGGCGCAACGCGCCGAGGCCGCCGCCGGAACCAGGGCCCGCAACAGCCACGTGCCCCCCACATCAGCCCAGCGGCCCCAACCAACAACGGCCCCATCGCAGACCGCTCGCAGCAGCGTCACCACAGGCGGGGGCCGGGCTTGGTTTTCAGAACACTCCGCAGACCAGTGTGGCGCCTTGTCCGCGGCTCCGAAGGAGCAGGACAAGGCGCCACACATGGTCGAGGACGTTCTGAAAACCAAGCCCGGCCACCGCCGGACAGGTCACACTACTCGCAGAGCAGCTTAGCGATCTGGACGGCGTTGGTTGCCGCGCCCTTACGGATTTGGTCGCCGCAGCACCAGAAGGTGATACCGCGCGCGGCCTCGGGGTTCGAGATGTCGCGACGCACGCGGCCGACCCAAATCAGATCCTGGTCGGACGTATCCATCGGCATGGGGAAGCGGTCGTGTGCATCCTCGGCAGCCATATCGTCAACCAGCTTGACGCCGGGAGCAGCAGCCAGCGCAGCACGGGCCTCGTCAACCGTAATGTCGCGCTCAAACTCGAGCGTAATGCTCTCGGAGTGCGAACGCAGCACGGGCACGCGCACGCAGGTGCAGTTCACGCGCAGCTCGGGCAGGTGCATGATCTTGCGGCCCTCGTTTTGCAGCTTCATCTCCTCGGAGGTAAAGCCTTCCTCCTTGACACCGCCGATCTGCGGAATCAGGTTACTCGCCAGCTGGGCGGCAAACGCGCGCGGCTCGGGAATCTCCTCGCCACGGCCCAGGGCGGCCAGCTGAGCCTCGAGCTCGGCCATGCCGGGAGCGCCGGCACCCGAAGCCGCCTGATACGTCGAAACGATCATACGCTTCACGCCGGCGAGCTGATGCAGCGGCCACGTGGGAACCAGGCCAATGATGGTCGCGCAGTTGGGGTTGGCGATTAGGCCGCGATGCCACTTGATATCGTCGGCATTGATCTCGGGCACGACCAGCGGCACCTCGGGATCCATGCGGAAGGCATGGCTGTTGTCGACCACGACGGCGCCGCGCTTGACGGCCTCGGGCAGCAGCTCCTTCGCGATGTCGTCACCGGCGGCGCCAAGCACAATGTCGCAGCCCTCAAAGGCCTCGGGGCAAGCCTCTTCGATCACAATCTGCTCGCCGCGGAACTCAACGGTCTTGCCCGCGGAGCGTGCACTTGCCAACAGCTTGAGCTTGCCGACCGGAAACTCCTGCTCGTTGAGGCATTCGAGCATCTGGGTGCCCACGGCTCCCGTCGCGCCCAAAATAGCAACCGTGTACTGTTTCATGCTTCCCCCTTTAAAGGTTGTGGCTTTTGCCCGCACGCCGAGCAGGCCGATTATTGTTGCCAGTGTATACAAGAACGGGGCGGATATAAAACCCGCCCCGTCGAAACGAAACCGAAACGAAACGCCCAACAGTAGATTTTTGGAACACGTCCTAAAAATCCACCGGGATGGAAACTACTTGTGGAGCGCGGCCAGGGCGGGATCGACCGGCGCGGAAGCCTCCAGGTCGGAGACCTTCACAATGCCGTTCTCATCGGAGAAGGCACGGTAAATGGTCCGAATCGCCAGGTCGAAGTCCTTCTCCTCGACACCGATAATGATGTTGATCTCGTCGCAGCTCTGCGAAATCATGCGCACGCTCACGCCGGCCTGGCCAAGCATGCCAAACAGGTGGCCAGAGATGCCGGCACGACCGCGCAGGTTGCGGCCAACGGTCGCGATAAGCGCCAGGCCCTCGACAACCTCGATCTCGAGCGGCTCGACCTCCTGCTGGATGTCGCCCACGAGCGAGTACAGCGAGTCGTGCACATCCCGCTCCTGCACCACGGCGCCAAAGCGGTCGACGCCGGTGGGCATATGCTCGACGGAAACGTCATAGCGCTCGAAGACCGAAAGCGCACGGCGCATAAAGCCAACACGGGGCTTGGTGCGGTCGCGGGCGACGTTGATGGCAACAAAACCGCGCTTGCCGGTCACGCCGGTAATGATGGGCTCCGCCTCGCCCTCGTCAGCCGTCTCGCTAATGATGGTGCCGGGGTCCTGCGGCGCATTGGTGTTCTTGATGACCAGCGGAATGCCGGCCTCGCGCACGGGGAACACGGCCTCCTCGTGCAGGACGCTCGCACCCATGTACGAAAGCTCGCGCAGCTCCTCGTAGGTAACGCGCGCAATGGGCTGAGCCTCGGGAACAATACGCGGATCGGCAGAATAGAAGCCCGAGACGTCGGTCCAGTTCTCGTACAGGTCGGCGCCCAGGCACTTGGCCAGAATCGAGCCGGAAATATCGCCGCCGCCACGGTCGAGCAGCTTGATCTGGCCCTCACGCGTCGCGCCGTAGAAACCGGGCATAACAAAGCCGCCCTGCTGACCGTACTCCTGCACCAGCTCGGAGGTGCGATTCATGCTGAGCGTACCGTCGTGATGGAACGCCACAACCGTCGCGGCGTCCAGGAACGGCAGGCCCAGGTACTCCGCCATCAGGCGAGCGGTGAAGTACTCGCCACGGCTCACGAGCTCCTCGGTAGAGTAGCCGCCCGAGCGGGCGCGCTCGGCAAAGGCCGCGAACTCCTTGCGGATGGGATAGGTGAGCTCCAACTCGTCAGCGATATCAAAATAGCGCTGGCCAATGTCCTCGAGCAGTTCCTCGCACGACACGTGATACTTAACGTGCGCGTTAACCAGGTAGAGCAGGTCGGTCACCTTGGTGTCGCCCTTAAAGCGGCGGCCGCAGGCGGAAACCACCACAAAACGGCGGGCAGGGTCGGCATCGACGATGGCCTTAATCTTCTTAAAGTGTTCGGCGTCGGCGACCGACGAGCCGCCAAACTTGGCAATCTTAATCATGGGCTTGAGGTTACCTTTCTAAAAGCCTCTGCAAACCTGTTTTGCGCGCTCTGATACCATGGTTTCACCGATTGGGACCAAGGCATCCGAGGAGCAGTGTTATATGGGAACTTATCATAGTACACGAGGACGCACTTTATCGTGCTCAAGTAAGGTGGCAATCCGCACCGGCATCGCTCCCGACGGGGGTTTGTTTGTCTCGGACGAGCTTGGCACCCAGCAGGTCGATATCAGCTCGCTTGCAGATAAATCGTACTTTGAAATCGCTCAAGATGTGTTGGGAATGTTACTGAATGATTACACGGCCGAAGAAATTTCGGCGTGTGTCGACGAGGCATACCGCGGCACGTTCGCGAGTGAAGAGGTTACGCCGCTCGTCAAACTCGACGCTGCGCCGGGCGCTGACGCCCCTCAGACCTATGTGATGGAGCTCTTTGGCGGCCCCACGAGCGCCTTCAAGGACGTCGCTCTGCAGATGCTCCCCCGTCTGATGGCCCGCACTTCCGCCAAGGACGGCGGCGCCGAGCGCATCATGATCGTCACCGCCACGTCGGGCGACACGGGCAAGGCCGCACTCGCCGGCTTTGCCGACGCCCCGGGCACGGGCATCACCGTCTTTTATCCCGAGGGCAAGGTCAGCCGCGTCCAGAACCTGCAGATGTCCACGCAGGAGGGCGACAACGTCGCCGTCTGCGGCATCCGCGGCAACTTTGACGACGCCCAGAGCGCCGTCAAGCGCATCTTTGCCGATAAGGAGCTTGCCGAGCGTCTGGAGGCCGCAGGCACGGTGCTTTCGAGCGCCAACTCCATCAACGTCGGCCGTCTGGTACCGCAGGTCGTCTACTACTTTGCCGCCTATGCGCAGCTGTTGCGCGCCGGCGCCATCGAGGCCGGCGACGCCGTGGAGTTCTGCGTACCGACCGGCAACTTTGGCGATATCCTGGCCGGCTACTATGCCAAGCGCATGGGTCTGCCCGTCGCCAAGCTCGTCGTGGCGAGCGACAAGAACAACGTGCTGGCTGACTTCCTGACTACCGGCGTCTACGACCGCAACCGCCCGTTCTTCACGACCATCTCGCCGTCGATGGACATCCTCATCAGCTCCAACCTGGAGCGCATGCTGTACTTCCTGTCCGATGGCGACTGCGAGCTCGTTGCCGGCCTTATGGAGCAGCTGGCGCAGACGGGTCGCTACGAGGTGCCCGCCGAGCTGCTGGCCAAGATTCAGAGCGTGTTTGGCTGCGGTTGGGCCAGCGAGGACGAGGTCCGCGCTGCCATCAAGAGCTGCTGGGACGCAAATGGCTACGTGATCGACCCGCACACCGCTTGCGGCTATCACGTCTTTGAGCAGGTCGCTCCCGCCGAAGGCGCCAAGGCCCGCGTGCTGCTTTCGACCGCCAGCCCCTACAAGTTCCCGCGCGCCTGCTGCGACGCCCTGGGCCTCGACGTTCCCGAGGATGATTTTGAGGCTATGCGTGCACTCGAGCAGGCCACCAACACGGTCGCCCCGACCCAGCTCGCCGAACTCGAATCCAAACCCGTCCGCTTCGAAGACGTCTGCGACGTCAATGAGATGGCAAGCTACGTCGAGTCTGCAGCAAAAAAGATGGCTACCAACTAAAACCCTTTATAAGGCGCCGGCGAAAGCCGGCGCACCTTCTTTCTATTTAGCTTTTGGGATAATGACGAGCATGCGAGCGGGTCTGGCCGTTTAGTTCGTCGCGAGTTCCGCACGAGCCGGAAAGCACTTAATGTGCTTTCCGAGCGAGCCAGGACTGCCCAAGCAGCGAACTAAACGGCCAGACCCGCCCAGGAGGACCCACATGATCAAAATCACCGTCCCAGCAACCAGCGCCAACCTAGGCATCGGCTACGACACCCTCGGCATGGCTGTCAGCCTCTACTCTCACTTCACCTTTGAGCGCGCCGACAAGCTCACCATCACGGGCTGCCCCGAAGAGTTCCAAAACGAAAACAACCTGGTCTACGTGAGCTTTGTGGATGCACTGGCCGCATGGGGCGAGCCGGCCTTCCCCGTCGCCATCGACATTCAGACTGACGTTCCCGTCGCTCGTGGCTTGGGTTCCAGCTCCACCTGCGTCGTCGCTGGCATCATGGCGGCCGCCGCGTTGACGGGCCACACCGTCGACCGCGCCGAGCTCGTCCGCATTGCCACCGAGGTCGAGGGCCATCCCGACAACGTCGCCCCCGCTATCCTGGGCGGCGCCGTCTGCTCCTTTACGCCGACCGATTCACTCCCCCAGTGCCTGCGCTACGAGGTGAGTGACAAGCTTCGTTTTATTACTGTGATTCCGCCCTACGAGGTGCATACGAGCGAGGCGCGCAAGGTTGTGCCGCAGGAGATTCCACTCTCCACCGCCGTATGGCAAATGGGCCGCATCGCCGGCATGACGCGCGGCCTGGAGACCGGCGACCTTGACCTGATTGCCGCCGCCAACGACGACCGCATCCAGGAGCCCTATCGCCGCCGCCTCATCCCCGACTACAACGCCGTGCGTGACACCTGCCTTAACGGCGGCGCTAAGACCATCTGGATTAGCGGCTCGGGCTCGACCCTCATGGCTGTGACCGACGACACCATCGTGGCAAAGTTCCTGCAGGTCAAGCTGCGTGAGCAGTTCCCCAAGTGTGACACGCACATTCTGACGTGCGACACGGAAGGCGCCCAGATCGAATACCTGTAGCGTCCTGCCTCATTGCTCTCACCGGTCCCCTTGGGGCTTCCCCTGAAAACGTCCTCGATCATGAATTGCCCCGTCGTGCGCTTCGCGCGACGGGGCAATTCGATCTGCGGATTGTTTTCAGGGGAAGCCCCAAGGGGACCTGCGCAGCCTCGACAGGATAGTCGCATTCGCTGATTTAATCTTGTGCTCCAACGGAGCCACAGACGAGAGGCCTTCGCGCTGCGGAATAATTTTGAGGGGAACACCCCGACCATCCCTGCGTTTACCTTGCTGAGGATGTCTACAGGGACCCACGCTTTGAAGGGGCGCCGGGCAGATAGGGGCTTTTTAGGTTACATAATAAACTGTTTATCTATGCTACTATTTAACTAGGCATCGCAGTATGGAGGTGGTCAAAGTGTTACGCACACTCAAAGCTTCGTTTTTCCTCTCGATACTTTTGATATTACCGATATGTTTCTCGTTTAGCCCTTCGACTGCTTATGCTGCAGAAAGCGATGCTGTCGCAATTTCTGGCGCAACCCAAGATTTTGATTTAACGAAAGGTCCCGAGCAGTCTCATCAAATCAAGCTTAAGGATGGGACCGTTGCAGTAATAGGAATTAAAAAAACCAATGAACCCAGCCTGATATGGGACAGTTACTACAACAACGCATCTGGAACTTGGACTATCTATTACAACAGTCCTTTTATTTATCGCGAATTCAAGATCAAGATAGCGAACTCGCTCATTACCAGCGCTTGGGGACAAAACTATACGACTATCGGCTGTACGGTAACTAACGAGTCCTTTATATGGAACTCGAAACAGGCGACATATCGACTCAACTATGAATCGATGGGGATGACGTCCGGTATCGCCGTGTTGCAAGCGACCATGGAAGGCAGCACGCTCCACACCTATGCAAACTAGACTCACATCAATTGAGGAAGTTCAATGATCCCAATTCCTGCACGCTCAGACATTATGATCGCTCTCGTTTGGATTCTCGTCGGAGTGCTTATTTGGCGTATCTGCAAATGGGTTAAAAACAAGAAATAGTTGATAAAACGTATATGCCATTTATGCGATGCTTGGGGCCGTTAAATCGGCCCCTATTTCTATAGCTTTTCAAGCAGCAGTCACCCATTTGGAAGTCGCAATGCCATTCATACGATTTCGGCCCTTTAAGCCGCTATCTATTGGTAGGGACTCTTGCTGGTAAGGAGCGCTTACTAGATACAAACCTTGGCAATATATTGGTTTAGGCGGCGCTGGTTTCTTTGTATTCGAAGACTGGCTCTAGGAGATCTTCGATGTTGCAGTGGAGGGCTTTTGCTATGGCTCTTACGCTTGTTACCGAAGCTTCATTGATGTTTCTCTGGCGCTGCTCGTACATTTGGATTGAGCGGAGTGACACACCCGATTCGTATGCTAGGTCTTGTTGGGTTTTCTTAAGCTTCTTTCTTGCTAACGCAAGTTTGGTTTGCCTGGACGCTTTTTTCGCCATATCGCAGACGAGGCGAGCCACGCGCTCCTCCGAGGCTTCGTGCCAGGGATAGTACAGACTGCGCAGTGCGTCAAACGGAACGACATGCAGCAGGTCTTCGAAAGACTCCCCTAAACGCCACTGCAGATATGCCAGTATCCAGCCTGTCCAATACTCTGGCGTCTTCTCAAAACGATAGGTGCGATCCGGTATAGACCCGCTCTGATAGCCGGACCTTTCAGCGATAAGCGCGAACAGCTCAACGCCCGATTTTCCCGATACGACCCATGCGTTGCCGCGTTCGAACTCGCGAGCTACGCCGCTCAGGCAAAAGAGTTCAGCAACTTCCGATCCTTCTGCTCCATAATCGTTAACGGCATAGTCAAAGCAGTCGCCGAGGTTGTTCATTGCATCCTCGAGGTAGTAGACGGGGTATGTCCTACTCGGCCCACAATCCGTTAACTCTTGGATCATTTAAATCAACCCTCCCTGCCATCAAATCCCTAATGTCAACACCATCAGAGTCAAATCCGTTTACCGTATCCAGGTACTTACGTCGAGCGTTCTGTTCTCGCTCAAATCGTTTGGGATAAAACTCAGCTCCCGAGGCCTGTTTCCAATCGCGGAACCTGATCGCCGAGAACGCGCGCTCACTCATAAGCGCATATTGAATGCCCAAATCGCCCAAACGCATAATGCGCTGCAATTGCCTGAGCGAAATCATGCCGTTGACAAACTGTCTTGCAAACGAGAAATAAGAATCGTCTGCACGATAGCCTCGAATAACGTCATAAGGAGATGTATCAATTAAGCAGTTATCAAGTAGATAGCGAAGCCCCTCGCGCGCTACTGGCGTTGAAACATTGAACTCTCTGTTATTCGCCAGAATTGCAAGCCAGTTGAGAATCGAGAACTCACCTGATTCCAAATCCAAAATCGCAAGGCCATCTAAATCAAGCTCATATCGATTGGCAACGCCATCAGACTCAGTCCGGCACGCCCATTCCATTGCCATTTCCTCATGCGGCGTGCAATAAAACCCGCGCCCATAGTCATTGAATTGCCTACATTTATCCAACGATGGATGCTCGACAACCACGTCCGATCCGTGCCATAACTCCATATCGACCTCCAAACAAAAATATCACCCCAGTGATAGTGTACCAACAACTATCACTGGGGTGATATAGATAGATGCAAACTATTGCCTGCCAAGAGCCCTTACTAGAGGCAAGCCTCGGCGATGCGCTTTTTGAGTTCGTCGATGCCGGTACCGGTCTGGGAGCTTGTGATGATCACGTTCTCGGCTGGAACGTTGAGTTGCTTTTTGATGGCTGCTGCCTGGCGGGCCTGCTGGGTGCGGCTGAGCTTGTCGGCCTTGGTGAGGCAGACGATAAAGTTGAATTCGTTGCCCTGCAGGTAGTCGATCATGTCATGGTCGAGCTTGCTGGGGTCGTGACGAATATCCACCAGCGACACGACCAGGTTAAAGCTGCGCTCCGAGTCGAAGAAGTCGCCGATGAGCTCGGCCCAGCGGTCGCGCTCGGCCTTGGAACGACGGGCGAAACCATAGCCCGGCAGGTCGACGAAGTGCACGTCGTCAGCCTCAAAGAAGTTGATGTTGCTCGTCTTGCCCGGTGTGCTCGAGACCTTGACGAGGTTCTTGCGGCCAAAAAGCTTATTCATAATCGACGACTTGCCCACGTTGGAGCGGCCGACGAAGCTCACCTCGGGGCAGATGGACTCGGGAATCTGCGAAACCTTGCCATAGCTGGCAACGAACTTGGCAAGCTGGTAGTTAATGGAATCGGCCATGGACACTCCTTGGTCGTAGGTTCTTACAAAAGAGCGCGCTAATAAATAGCAGCGATACGGCGAACGATATCGAGCGTAATGCCACTCGCGGTACGGGCATACTCGAACAGGTCGAACTCACGGTCGCAAATCGCATCGTACGCCTCGTCACAATTATCGCTGATAGCGCGCAACACCAGGCAATCGACACCATTTTTAGTTGCGACATGGGCAATCGCCGCGCCCTCCATGCCGACACAATCGGCATGCGTCGCCTCGATAGCGTCGTTGCGCATGGCGGCGCCCGTCACAAAGCGGTTGCCCGTGGCAATCGTGCCGACCAGAAACTGCTTGGTGCCCTCGTTCGAAGCGGCTGCATTTGCCGAAGCATCGACAAACCCACGCTCAGCAAGCACATCGGCAGCAATATCGACCAGCGCAGGCGTCGAGCCAAACTCCTCGAGCCCCGGTGCAGACTCGGCGATAAGCGCGGTATCGGTATCCAGATAACGCAGGCGTTTGCCGATGACCACGTCGTCGATATGGAGTTTGGGGTTCAAACCGCCCGCGATACCCGAAAGCACAACTGCCTGTGGAGCATACTTGCTAATGAGGTGCTGTGTTGCGGCAGCGGCATTCACCGTGCCCATGCCCGCCGTTGTGGCGACAAGCGTCAGGCCGTCGAACTCACCGCTCACAACGGTCAAGCCTGCCTCCTGTGCCTCGCAAACGTCGCTCAACTCTTCCTTAATCTGCATGATCTCTTTTTCGAGTGCACCGATAATCGCGATGGTAGCCATGCCATTCCCCAAACCTATACGAAATTCTCAACCACGGTATGGTACCAGCATTTTGTTTGACCTCGTCAAACGAACACGCTAGGCCAGCGCAGCTCGCGTATCAAACAGAGCCTTTGCAATCGCAGCCGTAACCTCGCTCGAGCGGTCACTCCACGGCATCGATGTCATGATGCTCATGACATAGGTACGGCCATCGATGTCGATAAGGCCCGCATCGCATGTCGAATAGCAACCATCCTCGCTAATCCAGCCTGCCTTGTTGCGCACCAAGGCTTGGTCGTCCACAATGCCGTCACGAATAAACGATCGGGCCGTAGAGGCCAGAAGGCCCGACAGCCATTGTGACGTCTCGGTATCATGGCTCAGATACTCGCTCATCTCGCACCACAACTTGGCCGAGGTGCGCGGGCAATAAGTGGGAAAATCACTCATCGGATCGAGTGCGGTATCGCAATCGACGCCAAGACCGACAATCCAATCCTCGTAACCGACACGGTCAAACGCCGCACGCAACGCGATAAACGAATCGTTGTCCGAATTAACGACCGCGGCCTCGATCAGGTCGCGCACCGTCTGCCAGCCCATGTTGTAGCCGCCATAGGTGCCAAGGGAATCATCGAGCGACACTTGCCCTGTCTCGACCAGAGACTCGCAGATGTACAACGCATAGAGTGCCTTGTAGCTACTCGCGCCGTAAACCTCGACATCGGCGTTATACGTCACGCCCTTGCCACTTGACAGGTCGTAGAACACCACGCCCACATCGCCCAATTCCTTGGCCTGGTCAAGGGCATCTTGGAGCGCGGCGAGGCTCTCATCCTCCAGGGCGGGGATCTGGTCATCAACCAGTGAGAAGGTCTGCACGGTATCGCCTGAGGGAATATCGTTAAAGTCCGCCTTCGAAAGCCTCGTCTTGAGGCTCGCTGTCGACAGGGTTTGACTTGCGGTGGCTTTAGATTCAGAGACCTTTTTGTTTTGCGTCTGTACCGTTGACGCATCTGAGTGTGCCATTCGCTCCGACGCGTAGGTTTTGGCGGTAATTCCGAGGATAATAACCGCCAACGTTAGCATCCCAATGGCGGCAATCTTCGTCACGCGGATGCGAGCGTCAGCGAGGCCACGCGAAGGCGTGCCCTTCGTCCCATATCTGCTGCCATGCTGCGGCACATACTCGTCTCGCGATGCGTTGTTTCGCACGTGGTCTCCTGACTGCTACCGTTTATATACGAGCAGCATAATACCGAGCAGGCATTTCTTTCCAAAGATATTCAGCGGCGTTTAAGGTGTCTTTAAAGAAACCACAAGCGTATTTATCCATATGGCACGATTCTGTTGCGCATCTCCGCCCAAAACGCAGTTGCGGTGGAATAGTTCCTGTTTGGGCGGCATAAGCCGAAAAACAAGAACTATTCCACCGCAACTTGACGGGACTCTTTGGCAATCAACTTGGTGCCCAGGGGCACTCATTTAAGTCTGTCCCCAATGAGTGCCTGAAAATGGCTCGTTAGCCGATGGCGTTTTTGAGTTCCGCGCGGCGCTTTTTCATGCCCGTCATGACGGCGTTGCGCAGCTCGGGCATGCGCGCGGTATCCATCTGTGGAACGCCCTCGAGCTTATAGGGAATCCCCAGCTGCTCATACTTGACGACGCCCATCGTGTGATACGGCAGCATTTCCAGGCCCACCACGTTATGCCACGGGGCAATCAGACGACCGAGCGCCTCGCACTCCTCCACCGTATCGGTAATACCCGGCACTACCACGTGGCGAATAACAACCTTAATCTTGCGACGCGCGAGCTCATCACCAAACGCCAGAATACGTGCGGGATCGCAACCGGTCAGCTTTTTATGCTCGACGGGATCGGCGTGTTTAATGTCGAGCAGCACCATATCGGTCTCGTTGAGTACGGCATCGAACTTCTCGGGATGCGTGGGATCGAACGCATAGCCGCAACTATCCAAACAGGTATGTACGCGACCATCGGGGTTGTTGTGCATTGCGCGGAAAAGGTCGGCCAAGAACTCAGGCTGCAGGAGCGGCTCGCCGCCGGATACCGTAATACCACCGCTGCGGTAAAACTCATGGTTGCTCTGGAACTCGTCCATCAGGTGCTCGACGGTCACCATGGTGCCGCCGTTAACCGACCAGGTATCGGGGTTGTGGCAATACGCACAACGCATGGGGCAGCCCTGAACAAACACCACAAAGCGGATGCCGGGTCCATCGACCGTTCCCATCGTCTCAATCGAATGCACGCGGCCCAGGGTAAACGCAGAGTCCTCGGGACGAGCGTCCACTCCCTCAAGCGTCATTTCAGCCATTCCCGCTACCTTGCCTCTCATTGGTTTTAGCTACATAAATGCCAGAGTCATTCTAGCCCATATGCTTGATGGCGAAACGGTTTAGCGGTCAATTGGATTGTCCTATTTGGCCCCATGCAAAAGCGGCGGGAAGGTTGTCGCAACCCGCCCGCCGCCGAGGCAATAGAAATCGATAGACGCCAGGCGTTACGCCTTGAGTGTGAGCACCGCGCCAAAGGCGGTCGGGCCGCAATGGCTCGAGATCACGCCGCCGACCTGAGTCCAGGTAACGTCCTTAAAGCCCAGGTCGTGCGCATAGACTTCCATGTCGTCGCGCAGCTCCTCGGAAAGGCCTACCGAATACGCCAGGCCAATGTGCGAGTAGTCAATCTCGCCCTTCGCAACCATGTGGTCGATAAAGGCGCGGGCGCACTTGAGCATAGAGCCGCGGAACTTCTTGGTTGCCACGAACTTACCGCCCGTTACCTCAATGCAGGGCTTAATCTTGAGCAGGTGGGCGCCAAGGAATGCCACGTTGGACAGACGACCGCCCGCCTTAAGAAAGGCCAGATCGGTGGGAACAAAGCCCAGCAGCACGCGGTCCATGACGGAGTTCGTAAATGCAAAGATCTCGTCGACGGTGGCATCGGGATGAGCCTCAATATACTTAGCGGTCTCGACGGCAACGAGCGACTGGCCCACCGAGACAAAACGCGTATCCATGGAGAATACGTAGTCGCGGCCCTTGGCCGCAATCTTGGAGGACTGATGCGAGCAAGTCGTGGCCTCGGAATACGCGAGATGCAGAATGGTCGCATCGGGCTGCTCGGCATGGATACGGTCATACACGTGAGCAAAATCTGCAGGCGCGCAGCCACTCGTCTTAGGCATAACACCGAGCTCGTTGCAGCGCGAGTAAATCTCGAGCGGATCGATTGAACCATCTTCAACGGTCTCGTCGCCAACTGTGACGTGCATGGGCACGCGCACGATGCCGTAGTGCTCGCAGAGTTCCGGCGTCACATCCGACCCAGACTCAACCACGATTACGTACTTGCCCATTATTATCACGACCCATCTCGACATTGGCTTTTCAATACATGGCACGCGCCGCCGCACTGTTGCACAACGGCCGCAAAGCGCCAAAGAGACGCCGCCCCTTGCACACAACAAAGGACAGCGTCTCCCTGGAAAACTCCGTGCTTATTTAGGATTCTACACGGTTTGCAACAATGTGTTACTTACTCCGCAAACGGTAGCTATACACGATAAACGGTAGTTCGCTGCGGCAACTGCGACACATTCCGCCCGGCAAGTCCAATCGTGCTCCACGCACGGTTAATGCGCGAGGCGGTAGAAATCCATCGACGCCGCACCCTCGGCATGCAACCCCATCGCCGAAACCGCCGGCGAATAGGTACGGCTCGTAAGTGCTGCCTCGCCGCTGTTGGCAAAAATCTCGACCATCGTAGTGTCCGAAAGCACGCGCAGGTCGCGAAGCTCGCTGAGCTCAATCGACCTCCGGTCTCGCCCATAGCCTTCATTACCCATATCGAGGGTAAGCATCCCCTCCGCATAACGCACAAAGACACCCTTGCGAATCTCGAGCTCAACCATCTTGGCGCCCTCGCAGGAAACCACAAGATCAAACAGGCGGCCCGGCTCCTCGACGGTCTCTCCGCCTACAGCACGAACGCAGCCGCCGCGCATCCTCTCAATCTCGTGCGCCGGCTGCTGGCAGAGCTTACCATCTCGCATGCTCAGCTCTCGCGGCACCGTCAACGCGCACTGCCACCCGCGCGCCACCGTCGGGTTTTCCGCCGTCGCATCGGGGCAACCCGACCATCCGATCATCAAACGCCGGCCTGCAGCATCCTCAAAGGACTGCGGAGCATAGAAATCAAAACCGGCATCGACCATCGGGGGCATGCCCTGCCTGACGATTTTAAAGCTCGGCGCCTCCCAATCGGCCTCGATGGGGAACCACACGCACTGATGCGGATTGCGGTAACGCCAACCATCGGCAGGCACACCCTGCGGACAGCAAACGAGAATAAGCTCACCATCGAGCTCAAACAGATCGGGGCACTCCCACATAAAGCCAAACTTCTCGCCCAGCTCAATGCGCGTCGCATAGCTCCAGTCCTCAAGATTGCGCGAGGTATAGACAAGCACGCAGCCACGGTCGTCTTTCGTGCGAGCGCCCAGAACCATGTAGTAGATACCGTCGTGTTCAAGGATCTTGGGGTCGCGCACGTGCGTACCGATATCGTCGGGGTAATCGACCGGTCCAACAGCTATGCGCTTCTCGCCCAATTCGTTGGGATTCTCGGCAACCATATGAATCTGGTTTTGCTCACGGCCCGTCAACACGTAGTCGTAATCATCGCGGTCAAAATGCTTGACGTTGCCGGTATAGAAGTAGTGAATCTTGCCATCGCGTACAAAGGCAGAACCAGAATACGCTCCGCTCGAATCCAAATCGGAATCGGGGAACAGCACAGGGCCGTGATTCTCGTACGTCACAAAATCCTTTGTCGTCAGATGGTTCCAAAGCACTGGCCCGCCATGCGCAGCATCGAACGGATCGTATTGATGATAGATGTGATACGTATCACCAATCTGAACCAAACCGTTGGGGTCGTTGAGCCAGCCAAGCTCAGGCTCCACATGGAACAGGAGCCTATCGGGGTCGGACGCGATGCGACCCGCCGTCTCATCCTGTCCGGCGCGCCACTGCTCATAGTCCGCGCGTGTCACCTTATTGTTTTGATTAAACATCGCCATTGACCTTCTCGTCTATAGGGAAGGACGCCCGACTCACACGAGCCGAACGCCCTTCCTCAAATGGACTTATCCTCAGATTACACTGAATGGCTCAACTAGAAGCTGACATCGAAGCCTGCGCCAGCGCCCTCTTCATCGGTGGTCGGAACGCCCTTTGCCTTGTTGTAGGCAAAGATCAAGACGATCGGCACGATAAAGGCGATGAGATTGCCAGCCACATACCACACGAGAGTCTCGGGCGTAACGATGAGCAGGCCAAGCACACCGGTCAGACCCTGACCGATAGCGCGCACCTCAAAGAACTTCACGAAGGCACCGCCGCAGCCTGCACCGATGCATGCGCAGATGAACGGAATGATCGAATAGCGCATGTTTGCAGCAAAGATAGCGGGCTCGGAGATTCCGACCAGCGTCGGGATAAAGGACGACATGCAGATGTTGCGCTCTTTGGAGTGCTTCTTGTGAATGAGGTACATACCGATGGCGCCGCCGCCCTGGGCGATGATGGAAACCGACCAGATGGCCTGGATGTAGTTGAAGCCGGTCGTGGCAACGAGGTTGGCCTCGATACCCTGGATGAACTGATGCGTACCGGTAACGACGAGCGGCTGCAGGAACGCGGCGAAGACAAAGGCGCCAAAGACACCCATCCTGTTGTACAGGATATCGATTACGCCGGCGAGGACGTCACCGATCAGGTTGCCGAGCGGGCCGAACACGGTGAACAGGGCAACGTTAGCAAGAATCAGGGTAACGGTCGGGACAAAGACGAACGAAACGACCTCGGGGATGTATTTCTGGGCAATCTTCTCGACCTTGGCCATAAACCAGGCAGTCAGGATTGCGGGGAACACACCGCCCTGGAAAGCAACCATGGGAATGGATAGCGGACCGAAGTTCCAGTACTCAGCACCCGTCGGGTCCATAACGAACGTATTGCGGTTCATAAGGCTCGGGTGAACCATGACGATACCGACGAGGATGCCCAGGATCGGGTTACCGCCAAAACGCTTGACCGCGCTGTACATAACCAGGACAGGCAGGTAGTCGAACGTGGTGGCGATAATGGCAAAGAAGCTTGCGAGGTTCTTGAGGAACTCGCTGTGATCGGCGAGGCTGCCCTCCATGCCAAAGAGGCCGTTGGCAACGATCAGCGACTTAAGGCCGATGATGATAGCAGCGCCGACGAAGGCGGGAATGATGGGGATAAAGATGTCCGAGAATACCTTGAGGACCGAGAAGAACTTGCCCTTCTTGTCCGCCTCGGCACCCTTGACCTCGGAAGCGCTAATCTCCTTAACGCCCGTCAGAGCCATAAACTCATCGTAAACCTTGTTGACGGTACCGGTACCGAAGATGATCATGAGCTGGCCGCTGTTGTACAGCACGCCCTTGACGCCATCGATGTTCTCGAGCTCGGCCTTGTTGTATTTGCTCGTATCCTTGAGCACCAGACGCAGACGGGTCACGCAATGCGTGGCGCCCTCGATGTTCTCCAGTCCGCCGACGTTGTCGACGACTTGCTGGGACACTGCCTTGTAGTCCATGTTCCTCTCCATTCCTTTTCTAAATCATAAAACGGTTCGTTGCCGCTACAGAGACGCGATCGTTGCGTTTGCGCACTTGAGCGCACCGTCGGTGACGGTAAGCGCCACACCCTGGCCCTGCTTGTTGCAGAAGCGAGCGTTGAGCGCAACATCATCGACAAAGATGGTCGCGATGTCGTCGTCGACGACCAGACGCACATGGTGAGTGCCCTCGCCCTTAAAGAACAACGGACGCTCGAGGCCCATGTTGTTGACCTGGAACCACGGGTACTGGGGAGCCGGCGTGAACTCGAGCTTGCCCTCGCGCAGGTTGGCGCGGAACTCATAGGCAAGACCGGTCTCGGCGTCCTCGGCGAACTTGACCGAGAAGCCGGCAGCGTTACCGCCGAGCTCAATGTCGGCATCGAGCAAGTAGGTGGAGCCGGCATCCGCGGCGAGCACCTGCTCGACCTTGCCCGACTCGCAGGAAAGCTCAAAGGTCTCGACTGCCTTAGCCTCGCCAAAGGCGCCAAGCATGCTGTCGGGGAGCTTGGTGCCGAGCGTTCCGTCGGCACGCTGAACGATCTCGAGGGGCATAAAGGTGCCACCCCATAGGTAAGAGCTGGGGTCGCCGCCCTCGTCACGCGTAGGAACCCAACCAAAGAGAACGCGACGCTCGCCATCGAATGCGGTGCGAGCGGCGTAGTACGCGCGGCCGTCGAAGGAGTCGTCAGCGGGGGTAATCCAAGGACCGTTGATGGACTTGGACATGCGGTAACGGGTCTTGTTGCCGTCGCTGTACTCGGAAAAGACGAGGTACCACCAGTCGCCCATCTTAAAGAGATCAGGCATCTCAAACATGGTGTACAGGCCCGGGTTCCACCAGTCGCCCTGGAACTCCCAGTTGGTCAGATCCTTGGAGGTGAACTTGACCAGGCGGCCGGTCATCAGACGCTTGTCCTCGCCCACACGCGTGCCGAGGATGAGCATGTACTCTTCGTTCTCCTCATCCCAAAGCACAAAGGGATCGCGCCAGTTGCGGTCATCGTAACCCTCCTGGGGCGGAAGCAGCGTCTCGACGATGTTCTTCTCCCACTTGACGGCGTCGTCGCTCGTTGCGTGAAGAAGAACCTGCTTCATCAAACGTGCGCGGACCTTATCGCGATTGCAACCAGTGTAGAGCGCATGGTACTTGTCGCCCACCTTAAACACCGTGCCGGCATAAATGTACTGGTCGACTTCCTCGTCGCCGCCGCGCTCAAGGCTCTCGCCAAAGTCCTTGTAGTTGACGAA
>DBFZQW010000075.1:0-6707 GCA_048521445.1 Collinsella sp.
ATATTGCAAAACACCCCCAAGCATATGTTCGAAAACACAATATGTTGTGTTTACAGCAACGGCGGGATGCCACCTGTGGCATTCCGCCTTTCAACCTCAACCTTCAAGTTGACCTTGAGGCGATTTTTACGTCCCTTTACACGCCGTTCACATCGCCCCCAAACTCCCCCACCCACGGTACACACGGCCCACCACCGCGTCGGTGTCTGGCGAAAAATGGGACGGGCCCCAGATTGCCCATGCGCGCAAAAGTGCGTCTCGGCAATCTGGGGCCCGTCCCATTTAATATTTATAAATATGCAGGTCAGCGAGGTGCTAGCGATGTGCTAGCGGATGCGCCGCCAGATAGACCTCGGTCAGTTGCGTTCGGTCGACATGCGTGTAGACCTGCGTGGTCGAAATATCGGCATGGCCCAAAATCTCCTGCAGCACACGCAGGTCGGCACCGCCCGCGAGCATGTGGGTGGCAAAGGAGTGGCGCAAGGTATGGGGATGGAGCCCCACCAGCCCCACCTGACGCCCATACCGCTCGCATATCGCATGCACGGCCTGGCGCGACAGGCGACGTCCGTTCTTATTTAAAAAGACCGCCGAGGTCTCGGTTCCGCGGGCATGGGCCGCCAAGCGAGAACGTCCCTCAGTTACATAGAGCGTCAGAGCTCGCGCCGCGCTTCCCACCAGCGGGGACAGGCGTTCCTTTGAGCCCTTACCGCGAACGAGTACAAAGCCATCGTCGATATGGATATCGCCCACATCGAGCCCCACCAACTCGCTCACACGCAAACCGCATCCGTAGAGCACTTCCAAGATGGCATGGTCGCGCAAGCCCATCTCCCCCTCGGGGAAGTCTTGATCGAGAAGCGCCGAGACATCCTCCACCGATAGATACTCCGGCAAACGCTCAGCCTTTTTAGGCAGGCGCAACGCCGCCGTTGGATTTTGGGCCACAGCCCCATCGCGCACCAAAAAGGCATGCAGGCCCTTCACGGCCGCAAGCGCACGCTCCACCGAGGCATCGGAATAGCCCCCATCGCGACGGTCGGCGACAAAGCCCTCCACGACCTGACGGGTCACCTCTTCAAAAGACACAATACCCGCCCGCTCCAGATAGGCGCAGTACGTCGTCAGGTCACGACGATAGGCCGCAATCGTGTTGCGCGCCAAACCCCGCTCGACCGCGAGGTAATCGAGATACTCCCCCGCCGCCACGGCGAGCGACGAGGGAGTAGCTTCGGTATATTCCTTATTCGCCGGCACCCTTAGTCCGTAGCGAGGTTCATGGGCGTCACCTGCAGACGGTCGACACCCTCGTGCTGGCCGATCGAAGCGCGCACGAACTCGCGGAACAGCGGCTGCGGGTTGGTCGGGCGGCTCTTGAACTCGGGATGAGCCTGGGTTGCCACATACCACGGATGCACGTCGCGCGGCAGCTCGACCATCTCGACCAGGCGCTCGTCGGGCGACAGACCCGAGATAACCAAGCCGGCGTCCTCGAGCTGGTCACGGAAAGCGTTGTTGAACTCAAAGCGGTGACGGTGACGCTCGTAGACGAGTTCCTCGCCATATGCCTCACGAGCAAGAGTATCGGCGGCGAGCTTGCACGGATAGGCGCCCAGGCGCATGGTGCCGCCCTTCTCGGTCACGTCCTCCTGCGAGCTCATCAGATCGATGACGCTATACGGACCGTCCGGATCAAACTCGGAGGAGCTGGCGCCGGCAAGGCCGACGACGTTGCGGGCGAACTCGCACACGGCCACCTGCATACCCAGGCAAATGCCCAGATACGGAATCTTGTGCTCACGGGCAAACTCGGCCGCGAGGATCTTGCCCTCCAGGGCGCGCTTGCCAAAGCCGCCGGGGACCAGGATGCCCGAGGCGTCGCCCAGAACCTCGGAGACATTCTGCTCGTCGAGGCTCTCGCCGTCGACCAGCTGGACGTCCACATGGCGATCGTAGAAGACGCCCGCATGGTGCAGGGCCTCGATAACCGACAGGTACGCATCGGGCAGCTGCGTGTACTTACCCACGACGGCGATCTTCACCTTGTCGGCGTGATGGTTGGCGTGATTCTGTTTGCGCAGGAACTCGTTCCACTCGCTCATGTCGCGCTCACGCGGATCCAGACCCAGGCGCTCGCAAATGCGCAGGTCAAAGTCCTGCTCGGCAAGCAGCTGCGGAACATCGTAAATGCTCGCGCAGTCCTCGTTGGTAAAGACACAATCGGTGTCGACGTCGCAGAAGCTTGCGATCTTTCCGCGGATAGCGTCATCGATATGGTGATCGGAGCGCAGCACGATGATATCGGGCTGGATGCCAAAGCTGCGGAGCTCCTTGACGGAATGCTGTGTGGGCTTGGTCTTGACCTCGTGGGCGGCGGCGATATAGGGAACGAGCGACACGTGGATGTAGCAGACGTTCTCGGGGCCGGCCTCCTTGCGGTACTGGCGGATGGCCTCGACAAACGGCTGCGACTCGATGTCGCCGATCGTGCCGCCCAGCTCGGTGATGACTACATCGGAGCCGGTCTGCTCCTCGATGCGGCGGAACTTGTCCTTAATGGCATTGGTGACGTGGGGAATCACCTGCACGGTACCGCCCAAAAAGTCGCCGCGACGCTCACGGGCGATTAGGCTTTTGTAGATGGCACCGGTCGTAAAGTTGGAATCGCGGGTCAGGTTCTCATCAATAAAGCGCTCGTAATGACCCAGGTCCAGGTCGGACTCGTAACCATCCTCGGTAACGAAGACCTCACCATGCTGGAAGGGGCTCATGGTACCGGGGTCGACGTTCAGATACGGGTCGGCTTTCTGCATCGTTACTTTGTAGCCACGCGACTTGAGCAGACGGCCCAGCGAGGCCGCGGTGATACCCTTGCCCAGGGACGAAACCACGCCACCGGTTACGAACACATGCTTGGTCATATTGAGTTACCTGCGCTTCCCGTAGAAGTTGTTTATCCACATCTTACGGGTCTTCATTGTAATACTCGCAACGCGAACCGTTCGCAATTTTTCTCGCGTGCGATTGCATTTCTCAATCTTGAAACAAAACGCCGCCCGGTTTCCCAGGCGGCGTCGCTATGGCAAGGGTTACATGCTGCTATCGATCAGCAACCGCGTCCTCAAGCATTTCTTGAACGAGCATGCCGGTACGGACGCCCTCAAGATACCATTCGCCACGTTCGGTGAGGCAAATGCCATTTGCAAGCTGACCGCCGTCGTCGCTATAACGCGAGACGACATCAATCATGCCTTCGGAATCCAAGCGATCGATTGCGGCGCGGGCACGATACGGCGAAACCCCCACGCGCTCGGCAAGCGTTTTGCGCGAGAAACCATACGGCCCGCCATTGTCTTCGGTTTGCTGGTCGATCTCCATCAACACCAGCACCTCGACACGCTTCATATCGTTGACACTCGCACGACCCTTGCCCGCCATAGCAGCCTCCTCAAACCGAGCACGAGCATCTAACGCGCCGTGCGCGACCGACACACCTCACGATGGCAGGTAATATCCATCATGCGGCATCCCGCTAAGGATGAAACAGTTACGGCTATTGTATACCGCTCAAATTGTTTCTAGGCAGGTAAACGGCTATTTTTCGCCGAAATAGGCGCTTTATTGATCAAAAAGCCGTACCGGGCGCTAACCCGATACGGCCAAAATGCAATGCAATTACCGCGGTGCTTCAAACTTAGCGATGGAAGAAACCGCGGCGCTCGAACTTGGGCTCGCAGCACACGTTGATACCCAGTTTGCGCAGTACCGTCTCGTCCGTCGGCGAGATGATCACGCTAAAGAAGGCATCGCAACCGCGCAGCTGCTCCAGGCCCGAAAGGACGCGAGCGGCCGTCTCACTCGTGGCCGAGGTGATCGACAACGCCATAAGCGTCTCGTCGGTGTGGAGGCGCGGGTTTTTGCTGCCCAGGAAATGCGTCTTGAGCTTGCTGATAGGCTCGATCGCCTCATCGCTAATGACCTCGAGCTCAAGGTCGACGCCCGAGACATGCTTGAGGGCGTTCATAATGAGCGAACTTGCGGCGCCCAGGCGCGTGGAGGTCTTACCGGTCACCACGGAACCATCGGGCATGACCATGGCACCCACGGGACCGCCCGTGAGCTGCTCCCTGGTGAGGGCCGCCGAGCGCGCCGGTGAGTAGTTCTTATCGATGCCGGCTTTCTTCATAATAATCTTGAGACGGTCGACTTGCTCATCGCCCACGCCGGTACGGCGCACATTTTCGACCGCGGTAAAGTAGCGGCGGACGATCTCCATCTTGGAAGCGTCGCGGCAGGCATCGTCATCGGTGATGGCAAAGCCGACCATATTGACGCCCATGTCCGTAGGGCTCTGGTAGGGGCTCTTGCCCAGAATCTTTTCCATCAGAGCACGGACTACCGGGAAGGCCTCGACGTCGCGGTTGTAGTTGACCGTGGTCTTGTTGTAGGCCTCCAGGTGGAAGGAGTCGATGATGTTGGCGTCATCGAGGTCTGCCGTGGCGGCCTCATAGGCAATATTGACCGGATGCGTCAGAGGAAGATTCCAGACCGGGAAGGTCTCAAACTTGGCATAGCCGGCGGCGGTACCGTGCTTATGCTCGTGATACAGCTGCGAGAGGCAAGTGGCGAGCTTGCCCGAGCCAGGGCCGGGTGCCGTCACGACAACGAGCGGACGCGTGGTCTCAACGAACTCGTTCTTGCCGTAGCCATCGTCGGACACGATCAGATCGACGTCGTGCGGATAGCCCTCGATGGGATAGTGCAGCTTGGCGGGAATGCCGAGCGCGTTCAGGCGGTTGCGGAACACATCGGCAGCAGGCTGGCCGGCGTACTGGGTGATGACCACAGCCGCGACGGCAAAGCCGTTGCCGCGGAACAAGTCAACCAGGCGCAGCACATCCTCGTCATAGGTAATGCCAAGGTCACCGCGAGCCTTGTTTTTCTCGATGTGGTTCGCGTTGATCGCGATGATAACCTCGACATCGTCGGCGATGCTCTTGAGCATGCGGAACTTGCTGTCCGGTTCAAAACCCGGCAGCACTCGGCTCGCATGATAGTCATCGAACAGCTTACCGCCAAACTCCAAATAGAGCTTGCCACCAAACTGCGAGATGCGCTCCTTAATGTGAGCAGCCTGCAGCTCGATATACTTCGCATTGTCGAAACCCTGGCGCATGTATGGCTCCCGTCCCGTTTCCAATTAATGTTCTAGGCGATTATAACGGAGCAGACCCTCCCCAACGCCCAAGCAATCAACTGGCACCAACCAAACACGCCATCGATAAGTTGCGGTGAAATAGTTCCCGTTTAACCCCTCAAGACGGCCAAACAGGAACTATTCCACCGCAACTTCCCCTTTTGGCGCAAAGTAATCTGACCCCTTTGCACCAACAGCAGAAACGTTGCGGGCAGAGAACGGACAGCGAACAGGCACCAGAGCGAGCAAGCTGTCCCCCTGCAGCAACAATGGCAGCGCCGCAGGTGGGGCAAAAGTCAGACACTATGACCCAATCCAGGGGCACGGAAACGACAGGAGCCCCCGCTCGTGACCGCGGGTCGGGGCTGCGACAATGTTGTTGAAGTGCCAGAGGCGCAGCCGCGCCGCAACGAGGTTGGGAGGCTCCCGTGCCTAGATATTCTACCGCCTTCGGAATGGACGTACACCTCAGGTCCACCACCGTCTGCGCGCTCGACGCGGAGACGGGCGAGGCCGTGACGAGGAGGTTCCGCGGCAACCCCTGGGGCGAGGTCGCGGAGTGGATGTCGGGCTTCCCCGGCCCGTCGCTCGCCGCCTACGAGAGCGGCTACCTCGGCTTCGCCCCGCAGAGGGAGCTCTCCGGGCTCGGCGTCGACTGCGTCGTCGCGGCCGTCTCCAAGGTCCCGAGGTCGGCGGCAGACCTCTCGTCCAAGAACGACCGCAACGACGCGGCCAGGATGGCCAAGGCGATACTGTCGCACGACATCTCCCCGGTATGGGTGCCGTCCCCCGAGATCGAGGGGCTCAGGGACCTCGCCGGGGCCCACGACGCGGCGACCGCGAGGCTCGCGGCGGCGAAGCAGCGGCTCCTGGCGTTCCTGGCCCGCCGTGGCTACGCCTACGGCGGCACGACGCCGGCCGGAAACCCCCGGAGGTACTGGACGTACGACTTCCTCAGGTGGCTCGACAAGGTCCGGCCCGCCGACGACGGCGGCATCCGGGCGCTTGCGGCGCTGAGGAGCGAGGTCGAGGCGGCCGCCGAGACGCGCGACGACCCCCTCGCCGAGTGCAGGGCCGCCGTCGCGGCGGGCCCCCTCTCGGCGGAGGTCGAGGCGCTCCAGTCGATCAAGGGGTGCGGCTTCGCGCTCGCCGCCGCCTTCGCGTCCGAGGTCGGCGACTTCTCGAGGTTCCGCTCCGGCAGGCAGGTGACGGCCTACTTCGGCCTCGCCCCGAAGCAGAGGTCGAGCGCGGACTCCGTGCGCCTCGGCGGGATCAGCGGGGCCGGCAACGCCCTCGTCAGGAGGCTGGCCGTCGAGGGGTCCTGGAGCTACGTCCAGGCGAGCCACCAACCGAAGCTGATGCCCAAGGGCAGCGGCGTCCCGCTCGGGGTGAGGATGCACGGGAGGAAGGGTTCCGAGCGCCTGCTCCGGCGCCGCGAGGAGATGCTCGCCAGGGGCATGCCCCAGGCGAAGGCGAACGCCGCCACCGCCGCCGAGCTCGTGAGGTGGCT
>DBFZQW010000076.1:0-9541 GCA_048521445.1 Collinsella sp.
CCCCGAGGTGCTCGACAAGTATCAGGAGCGCTTCCGCTACATTAGCGTCGACGAGTATCAGGACACCAACCACGTCCAGTACGAGATCGCCAACCTGCTGGCCGCCAAGTACCAAAACCTCATGGTCGTGGGCGACGACGATCAGTCCATTTATAGCTGGCGTGGCGCCGACATCACCAATATCCTGGACTTTGAGAAGGACTTTAAAGACTGCAAGACCGTCAAGCTGGAGCAGAACTACCGCTCTACGGGTCATATCCTGAACGCCGCCAACGCCGTGGTACGTCACAACTCGCAGCGCAAGGACAAGCGCCTGTTTACGGCCGAGGGCGACGGCGAGAAGATCCAGGCCTTCCAGGCAAGCGATGAGCGCGACGAGGGTCGCTGGATTGCCGGCGAGATCGAAAAGCTGCATGCCAAGGGCACGAGTTACGACGACATCGCCGTGTTCTACCGCACCAACGCCCAGTCGCGTATTCTCGAAGATATGTTTCTGCGCGCGGGCGTGCCCTACAAGATCGTGGGCGGCACGCGATTCTTCGACCGTGCCGAGATCCGCGACGTCATGGCCTACCTTAAGATGATCGTGAACCCGGCCGACGAGATGAGCGTCAAGCGCGTCATCAACACGCCGCGCCGCGGCATCGGCTCCACCTCGATCCAAAAGATCGAGCAGCTGGCGCGCGACAACCGTTGCTCGTTCTTCCAGGCTTGCGAGATCGCGTGCGCCGAGACGGGCATGTTTAGTGCCAAGGTGCGCAACGGCCTGTCGAGCTTTGTGTCGCTGGTGCGCGAGGGCCGCCGCATGGACGGCGAGCTCAAGGACGTTGTCGAGATGATCGTCGATAAGACGGGCTTGCTGCAGGCGTTTCGCGCCGAGGGCACCATGGAGTCCGAGAGCCGCGCCGAGAACATTCAGGAATTCCTGGGCGTCGCCGCCGAATTTGAAGAGACGCACGAGGATATCGAGGGTACGCTCGAGAGCTTGGAAGAGCTGCGCGCAGCCGGCGTTGCCGACGTGCCTGCCGAGCCTGAGTCCGAGCCCGTTGTGGTGAGCGCGCCTGCGCCCGAACCGGGGCCATCTGCCCCGGCATCCTCGTTTGAGGCGCTCGTCGGCGCGCGCGATGCCGCAGGTTCCAATCCGCTCGATAGCCTAGCCGCCCCGGCGCTCTCGCCGCAGGACGCCCTGGCCGCCGCCATCGCGGGCAACGCGTATGCCGCGCCGACGGAGATGCCGGCGGGTGCCGTGCATGCCGACGAGATTGAGCGCACCTACGGTCCGCTCACCTGTAAGGCGCTGCCGGCACTCATGGAGTGGCTGGCCCTGCGCTCCGACTTGGATTCCCTGGCCGGCGAGACGCATGCCATTACCATGATGACCATCCACTCCGCCAAGGGCCTGGAGTTCCCGGCGGTGTTCGTGGCCGGCATGGAGGAGGGCATCTTCCCGCACGTGCACGACTTTGGCGGCAGCGATGACCCGGGTAAGCTCGAGGAGGAGCGTCGCCTGGCCTACGTCGCCATCACGCGTGCCCGTAAGCGCCTGTTCCTGACCTATGCGGCCACGCGTCGCACCTACGGCTCGACCTCTGCCAACCCGCGCTCGCGCTTCCTCAACGAGATTCCGTTTGAGGATATCGAGTTTAGCGGTATCGGTTCTGCCGGTTTTGAAGGCACGGGTTGGGAGAAGCGCGGCGACCGTCACGGCACCTTTGGCTCGGGCATGGGTTCGGATATGTACGGCGGCAAGGTATTTGGTTCGCATACGCGCTCGACTGGCGGTTCCGGTTCGCGCGGCGGATCGAGCTTTGACGATTTCTTTGGTGGCAGCAGCTACGGGACCGAGCGCCATCGTGGGGTCTCGCCCGACGCTGGCCGTGTTGCCTCGACCTTTGGCTCGGGCGCACCGCGAGCCAAAAAGCCCTCGTCCAAGGTGTCCCCGACGGTGGAGCGCAAGGTTGATCGCGCCAGCGCATCGCAGGACTTTGCCGCAGGCGATACCGTGAGCCACAAGACCTTTGGCACGGGTACCGTGATCTCGGTCGCCGGAGACATGATCGAGGTTCAATTCGAAAAGACCGGTCAGACCAAAAAGCTGATGAAGGGCTTCGCGCCGATCGTCAAGCTGTCGTGATCCTGGCGGACCTGGGCGGGCGTATAGGGCAACATCGCCTGCTCGGGCAGTCCTGCGCAAGACGGAGAGCACATTAAGTGCTCTCCTTTGCGTGCGGAACTCGCGATCGATGTTGCCCTATACGCCCGCCCAGGTCCTTGGGTAACGGTGCTTGCGAACGTCGCTCTGCTCGTTCGCTTTTTGATCTGGAGAGCCGGGTGGGCTGATAAATAGATATGGCAAGGGGCTCTCCCGCACATGGACGGGAGAGCCCCTTGTTGCGTTTGGGTTGTTGGTGCGACCTACAGGTGGCTGATGATCAGTTCCATCTTGCCTTCGAGGTCGATGGAGCTGACGGTGCTCGGGGCCAGCAGGTGGCTTCCCTTGTGGACGGGGTCGCCGCAGACGGTGCCTTCGCCGTCGATGACCGACAGGCACATGAAGGGCCAGCGCTGGTCGAGGGTCTTGCTGCCGTTGACGCGCACGCGATCGACGGTGTAGCAGGGGTTGGACTCGAGCTCGGTCACGCCGTCCACTTCGGGCGCGGTCACCATGCCGTCGGTCGGAGCCTGAGCATCAAAGTCGATGCAGTCGAGGCTCTGCTCAATGTGCAGCGGGCGTAGCTTGCCGTCGGTGCCGGGGCGGTCGTAGTCGTACAGGCGATATGTCACGTCGCTCGACTGCTGCGTCTCCAAAATGAGCGTGCCGGTCTTGATGGCGTGCACGGTACCGGAATCAATCTGGAAAAAGTCGCCCTTGTGGATCGGTAGTACGTTGAGCATGTCGTCCCAGCGGCCGTCCTTGATCATCTGTGCGGCCTCGGTGCGGTCTTTAGCACGCTGGCCGACGATGATCGTGGCGTCGGGCTCGCAGTCTAGTACATACCAGCACTCGGTTTTGCCCAGGCTGCCGTTTTCGTGCTCGGCGGCGTACTCGTCGTTGGGGTGAATCTGGATTGAAAGGTCGTCCTTGGCGTCCAGAATCTTAACGAGCAGCGGGAACTCCTTGCCCTCGCAGTTGCCAAAAAGCTCACGGTGCTCGGCCCACAGCCACGATAGGGTGTGGCCGGCATACGGGCCCTCCGCAATCTGGCAGTCGCCGTTGGGATGGGCCGAGATGGCCCAGCACTCGCCGATGGGACCCTCGGGAATGTCGTAGCCAAATACGGTTTCGAGTTGACGGCCGCCCCAGATTTTCTCGTGGAAGATCGGCGTCAGTTTAATCAAATCGGACATGTTCATACCCCCATTGTGCTGCGTGGGCGCCGCGTAAAACTGTTCAAAACGAGCGCCTGTATGACTACAAAAACCTATGCCAATGTTACGTTGTGCAACTCAAAGCGGTCGCCAACGTTGCGCGAGACCGAATACTCAAAGGTGGCGCCGCTGTCCAAAAAGCCAATCTGCTTGAGCTCGAGCAGGGGAGAGCCAGGTTTGGTGTCCAGGCGCTCAGCTTCTTCCTTGGTTGCTGCCACGGCGCGAATGGTACGGTGGAAGCTCGAAATTTTCAGCCCGCATTGCTCGCGGATGAAATGGTAGACCGATCCGTACAGGTCCTTCTTTTTAAGGCCCGGAATCAGCTCGAGCGGCATGTAGGTGTACTCGATAACGATGGGCTTCTCATCGGCCTGACGCACGCGCACGATGTGATAGGCAAAGTCATCCTCGGCAATTCCCAGCTGGGCTGCGATGTCCGCTGGTGGATTAACAATCGAGAAATCGTAGACCACCGAGGTCACCTTCTCCCCGCGGTGCTCATACGAAAAACCCTGGGCACGGTCGTTTTTGCCCTGGAAAAACGCCTGGCCGGGAAGCCCCGCCGTGTCCTTAACGTAGGTACCCGATCCACGACGGCTGGTAATTAGACCTTCCTCGGTGATTTGCTCGATAGCTCGTTTGACAGTGATTTTGGAAACGCTATAGAGCTCACAGAACTCAACGACGGTGGGAAGCTTGTCGCCCGGTTTAAGAGCGCCATCCTCGATACTTCGACGAATATCTGCAGCTATCGCCTCGTATTTGGGAATCATGGAACCTCCTTTCCGACATATATGAATACAAAAAGTAAGTATAACCCTCAACAGGGCATCCATATTACTTTTATCTAAGAAGTTCGAGAAAGAAAAAAGAAAAAGACGCTTTACTTTTAAAATTAGAGCGCTATAGTTTAAGCAACGAACGGAATCCTTCCGCACAACAGGATCGACCGTTTGGGGACGGTTTTGTTTTGGCGGGTTGGATATCGGTATGGCCGGTGCGCGCCCGCGCCGGATAACCTGCCAAAGCAAACCCGTCTCCAACCGGAAGCTCTAGAACACGAAAGCGAGGACTTTGATGGCACAGTATCAGCTGCCCAACGACTTCTTCTTTGGCGCTGCTATGTCCGGCCCGCAGACTGAGGGTCAGTGGAACCAGGGCGGCAAGCTCGAGAACCTGTGGGACACCTGGTCCATCCAGGATCTGGGTTCGTTCTACAACCGCGTTGGCTCTTACGCCGGCAATGACTTTATGGCCAAGTACCAGGAAGACCTTCGCATTTTGAAGGACTTGGGTCTGGATACCTATCGCACTTCCATCCAGTGGAGCCGTCTGCTCGATGCCGACGGCAACCTCAACGAGGAAGGTGCCGCGTGGTATCACGAGTTGTTCCGCGCCTCTCGCGAAGCCGGCTTGGAGCCGTTTGTCAACTTGTACCACTTTGACATGCCCACCTACCTCTTTAACCGTGGCGGCTGGGAGAGCCGTGAGGTTGTCGAGGCTTACGCACATTACGCCGACGTCGCCTTCCACGAGTTTGGCCAGGAGATTAAGTACTGGTTCACCTTTAACGAGCCCATCGTCGAGCCCGAGCAGCGCTATCAGGAGGGCGTGTGGTTCCCGCAGCTCCACGACTTCAACCGCGCCCGCACCGTGCAGTATCACATCTCGCTGGCGCACGCGCTGGCCGTGGCCAACTATCGTCGCGCCTATGACGAGGGCGCTATTCGCGCCGATGCCAAGATCGGCATGATCAACTGCTTTACCCCGGTCTACACCAAGGAGAACCCCAGCGAGGCGGACCTCGAGGCCGTGCGCATGACCAGCGGCATCAACAACCGCTGGTGGCTCGACCTCATCACCAAGGGCGAGCTTCCTGCCGACGTGCTCGACAGCCTGGCCGAGGGCGGCGTTAAGCTCCCGTTCCGCGCCGGCGACCAAGAGATCCTCAAGCAGGGTGTTGTCGACTGGCTCGGCTGCAACTACTACCACCCCACGCGTGTTCAGGCGCCGGCGAGCAAGGTCGACCAGTACGGCCTGCCGCACTTTGCCGACGAGTACGTATGGCCCGACGCCGTTATGAACGAGAGCCGCGGCTGGGAGATCTACCCGCAGGGCCTCTACGACTTTGGCATGGACTGCGCTAAGAACTACCCCGATCTTGAGTGGTTCGTTTCCGAGAACGGCATCGGCATCATGGACGAATACAAGAACCGTGACGCCGAAGGAACCATCCAGGATGACTACCGCGTCGACTTTGTACGTCAGCACCTGGAGTGGGTGGCCAAGGCCATCGACGAGGGCGCCAAGTGCCGGGGCTATCACTACTGGGCCGTCATCGATAACTGGTCTTGGGCCAATGCCTTTAAGAATCGTTACGGCTTTGTCGAGGTCGATCTCATGGACGGCTACAAGCGCCGCCTTAAGAAGTCGGCGGCCTGGCTCAAACAGGTCGCCACGACCCACGTGGTTGATTAGCGACCGGGCGAACGCCCAGACCGCGCGCCGCCGCGCGCAACACATGGCACATCTGGTGGCAGAGGGCGACAGACCACCGTGCGCATAGGAAAAGGCCGGATTTGAAAGTTAGGAGCAATCATGGCCAGTGACAACGGAAAGAGCTTCCTCGACAAGTTTGCCGAGGTCTCTGCGAAGGTGGGAAACCAGGTTCACCTGCGTTCCCTGCGTGACGCCTTCGCGACCATCACGCCGCTCTATATCCTTGCGGGTATCGCGGTTCTTATTAACAACGTCGTGTTCCCTCTGTTCCCGCTCGATGCGGCGGGCCTTGCCAACCTTCAGACGTGGGGCTCGGCAATTACGCTGGGCACCCTCAACGTCTCTGCCATTATCTTGGCCGGATTGATTGGCTACAGCCTCGCCAAGAACAAGCGTTTCGATAACCCGCTCGCTTGCGTGGTCGTCGCCATCTCTGCCTTCGTCATCATGATGCCGCAGCAGATCACCGCCTCGCTTGCCGCCACGAGCCCACTGCTCACCGACAAGATCACCTCCGCCGAGGTCACGGGCGCCCTTTCGACTGCCAACACCGGCACCAACGGTCTGTTCTCGGCTATTATCATCGCCCTGCTTTCCGTCTCGCTCTTCATCAAGATTTCTGGCGTCGAGAAGCTCAAGGTTAAGCTGGGCGAGGGCGTGCCTCCCGCGGTCTCCAACTCCTTCAACGTCATGATTCCGATGCTGCTTAACCTCGCGGTCTTCGCTCTTGCCGCAGCCCTGCTCGCCGTGTGCGCCGGCACCGATCTGTGCACCATCATCTCCACGTGCATCTCCAACCCGCTCAAGAGCATCATGAACGCCGGTCCGTGGGCTGTTATCCTCATCTACACCCTTGCTAACCTGCTGTTCTGCGTCGGTATTCACCAGTCCACCATCTCTGGCGCTACCGTCGAGCCGATCCTGACCATGCTCATCGTCGACAACATGGCTACCTTTGCCGCCGGTGGCACCATCCAGCCCGATCACTACATGAACATGCAGATCGTTAACAGCTTCGCCCTCATCGGCGGCTCGGGCTGCACCCTCATGCTCCTGCTCGACACGCTCCTGTTCTCCAAGAACAAGGCTTCCGAGACCGTTTCCAAGATGGCTATCCTGCCTGGTCTGTTCAACATCAACGAGCCGGTTATCTACGGTTACCCCATCGTGTACAACCTGCCGCTCATGATCCCGTTTGTCCTCCTTCCCGACCTGTTCATCGGCATCACCTATGGCCTTACCTGCGCAGGCATCATCAGCCCCTGCATCGCCCAGGTGCCCTGGACCATGCCTCCCGTCATCAATGCCCTGCTCGCTACGGGCTTTGACTGGCGCGCTGGCGTGTGGCAGGCTATCGAGATTGTCATTGGCATGGCCGTCTACCTGCCCTTTATGAAGATTTCCGAGAAGGCAATCGCCAAGCAGGAGGCTCTCGCCGAGTAGAACGCCTAACGTTCGTCCCTTTCACCTTTGCGGGCGCCGGTACGCGGCGCCGGTGCCCGCAGCTCTCTCCCTTGTGTAAAGATGCAGGGGGGTGGGCACAATAGCCGCAAGGAATAAAACCAGTTGTCGTCTGCGCGCCGCGCAGTTATAAGGAGGAAACCATGAAGAAGATCATGCTCTGCTGCAATGCCGGTATGTCCACGAGCCTGCTGGTCCAGAAGATGCAGGCCGAGGTTGCAAACCGTGGTCTGGATATTGAGGTCGAGGCTCGTCCCATGAACGAGGCCCACGATCACCTGGACGAGTGCGACATGTTGCTGCTTGGTCCGCAGATCGGCTACACCAAGGGCGATTTTGAGAAGGAGGCCGCCGGTCGTTTTCCGGTCGAGGTCATCAACATGGTCGACTACGGCCGCATGAACGCTGCCGGCATCATCGACCACTGCGTCAGCGTGATGGGCTAGGTGCTCTGCATGGAGGATATGAACGAACTGCAGATGACCTGCTTTGAGATCATCAGCTACGTCGGTACCGCCAAGAGCATGTACATCAATGCCGTGCAAAAGGCCAAGGAGGGCGATTTTGACGCCGCCGAGGAGCTTATCAAGCAGGGCGACGAGGCCTATAACGGTGGCCACGATGTTCACATGGGGCTTCTGAAGAAGGAGGCCAACGGCGAACGTAACGGCGAGGCCCCGTTGATTTTGCTGCATGCCGAGGACCAGATGGCCGGCACCGAGACCATGCGCGTCATGGCGACGGAGCTCATCGAGGTTCACAAGCAGCTGCAGGCACTTCAGGCCTAGTCGGCGTTATCGCCGCGACGGACCGTGCGGTCCAACAGACAACATAGTCCCTTTGACGGGCGCCGGGAGCCTCCGCCTCCCGGCGCCTTTATTTTTGGGGATGGTCTTGCGCGGCCTGTTGGGCAGCCAATTGCGTTACCCCAGATAAAACCTGCCAAAACAAACCTGTCCCTTTTTGGTAGGTTTTTGCCTTGAGAGCGGTACCATACAGGCAATGTTTAAACGAGAAAGGTGGGCTCCCATGGAACCTAAGCAGTACTACATCGGCATCGACGTCGGCGGCACTTCGGTTAAGGAGGGCCTGTTCGACGAGGACGGCAACCTGCTTGCCAAGGCCAGCGTGCCCACGCCTCCTATCGTTGACGCCGCGGGCTTTGCCGCGGTGACCGAGGCTATCGACCAGGTGGTCGCCAAGGCACAGATTCCGCGTGCCTTTGTGGCGGGCATTGGCCTGGCCGTTCCGTGTCCCATCCCGGCGTCGGGCGATGCCAAGGTCAAGGCCAACATTGCCATTAACCTGCCCGAGCTGAGGGTCGCCATTCAGAAGCACTGCCCCGATGCGGTCGTTAAGTATGAGAACGATGCCAACGCCGCTGCCATGGGCGAGGCCTGGCTCGGTTCTGCCAAGGGCGTGCAGAACGTGGTGATGGTCACCATCGGTACCGGCGTGGGCGGCGGCGTTATCGTTAACGGCGACGTGGTATCGGGCGTTGTGGGCGCCGGCGGCGAGATTGGCCACATGTGCCTGAACCCGGCCGAGGAGCGCACCTGCGGCTGTGGCGGCCATGGCCATCTGGAGCAGTATTCCAGCGCCACCGGCGTGGTGAGCAACTACCTTGCCGAGTGCAAGAAGGCGGGCGTCGAGCCCATTGAGCTCACCGGCCCCTCCGATTCCAAGGACGTGTTCCAGGCCTGCCGCGAGGGCGACAAGCTCGCGCTGGCCGCAGCCGACACCATGGCCGACTACCTTGGCCGCGCCCTGGCGCTTATCGCCAACGTGGTCGACCCCGAGATGTTCCTGATCGGTGGCGGCGCGTCCGCTTCGGCCGATGTTTATCTCGACAAGGTTCGCGAGCACTTTAAGCAGTACGCGCTCTCTGCCTCGCGCGAGACGCCCATTAGGGTCGCTTCGCTCGGAAACGACGCCGGCATCATCGGTGCCGCCTACGTAGCCCTGCGCGCCGCCGGTAAATAGCTGGTGCAAGGGGGTCAGGTTACTTTGCACCAACACGGTGCAAAAGGGACAGTCTTGGCCCCCATGCCTGCCCCAAAATATGCCGTGACCCTTCCGTCTGCGAAGGCTCGGCATCGGCGTGCTACCATAGCTACGTCCAAGTACACATATCAAGTGGAGGATATCCATGGCAAACGTTCTTGTCTTTGGTCACCAGAACCCCGATAACGACGCCATCATGAGCGCCGTC
>DBFZQW010000077.1:0-4379 GCA_048521445.1 Collinsella sp.
TCTCGAAGCCGTTGGAAGGATGGAACGGCAGCGCGATCATGGGCTTGATGCTCGACAGATCGACCTCGACGCAGCCGTCGTAGTAGGCAACATCGGCGGGCTTGAGCTCGCGGTAGTCGTCGCCGCGGCCGTGCATGGTCAAAAACGCGTGCGTGTCCTCGTCGGTGGCCCAGATGCTCGACAGGCAGGTGGTCTCGGTGGTCATGACGTCGACGCCGTTGCGGTAATCGGTCGTCATGCTCGCGATGCCCGGGCCCACAAACTCCATGACCTTGTTCTTGACGTAGCCCTTGGCAAAGACGGCGCGAATGATGGCGAGCGCCACGTCGTGCGGGCCGACGCCGGGGCGCGGGGCACCCGTGAGGTAGATGGCGACGACGCCGGGATAGGCAACGTCGTAGGTGTCGCGCAGCAGCTGTTTGGCCAACTCGCCGCCGCCCTCGCCCACGGCCATGGTGCCCAGGGCGCCGTAGCGGGTGTGCGAGTCGGAACCCAAGATCATCTTGCCGCAACCGGCGAAGTTCTCGCGCATAAAGGAGTGGATGACGGCGATGTGCGGCGGGACGAAGATGCCGCCGTACTTCTTGGCCGCGGAAAGGCCAAAGACGTGGTCATCCTCGTTGATGGTGCCGCCCACGGCGCACAGCGAGTTATGGCAGTTGGTGAGCACGTAGGGCAGCGGGAACTGCTCCATGCCCGAGGCGCGCGCCGTCTGGATGATGCCGACAAAGGTGATGTCGTGGCTCGCCATGGCGTCGAAGCGAATCTTGAGCGCCTCGGGGTCGCCGGACGTGTTGTGTGCCTGGAGGATCGAATACGCGATGGTGCCGCGCCTGGCATCCTCGGGCGTCTGCGTAATGCCGCGCTCGGCAGCCTCGGCCGCAGGCACAACCTCGCTGCCACCGCGCAGGTAGATGCCGTCCTCGTACAGCTTGACCATACTGTCTCCCACTCTGCCCAAGAGATTTTGGGCGCATAGCATACATTCGTTCAATATCGTGCCATAGAACGGTTGCAAGTGGGTTACGAATCTGCACGTTCACTTTATCTAGGTAAAGTAAAGGACGAGCCCAGTGTGGGTCGGAAGATTTGGTGCAAGAGCGTCCCTCTCGACTAGTCATTTAAGAACGTCCCCAATGACTACCCTACCGCATCCGGAGCAAGGCAGCGCCGCAGGTAGAGGACGGACAGCGAGCGGCGTCCAGAGCGAACAAGTTGGCATGAAAAAGGCAAGGCATAGACCTTCTGGTCATGCCTTGCCTTTTGAATGACAAATTGTCGCTCTGGGCGGCGCGCAGCGTCGGCCCGTTACGCGGTTTGGTAAAACCGCGTAACTACAGATCCCCGCCGGCGCCCAGCAGCTTGCGCATGACCTGTTCGGGGTTAACCGAGCCATCGCGCGGGGCCAGGGCGGTGATCTTCTTCTGCATCTTGTACTCGTGCAGCTCGTCCTCGAGCTGGCGCACGCGAGCACGGAGCTTTTCATTCTCGCGCTCGCGCTCCTCGGCACGCTCCTTCATATCGAGGATGCGCACCACGCCGGCAAGGTTGATGCCCTCGTCGGTCAGCTGGTTGATGAGCTCCAAGCGCTCGATATCGGCACGCGAATACAGGCGCGTGTTGCCGCCCGAGCGCTGGGGGTTCACCAGACCCTTGGACTCGTAGACGCGCAGAGTCTGCGGATGCATGCCGGTCAGCTCGGCCGCCACGCTGATCATGTACAGCGGTTTGTTCCTATTGTCCTCGGCCATGCTACCTGACCCCTTTCCGTCTCGTCATCGTCCATCATAAGCCCGCGGGCGCGGGCGTGCGCCGCGACCGCCCTAGTACGTCGCCTTGTAACGGTTGACCTTCTCGCGATAGTCGCGCGTGTCGGCCTCGCGCAGCTTGGTCATGGCATCGCGCTCGTCATCGGACAGGTTCGTGGGAACCTGCACCTTGATCTCGACGAGCAGCGCACCGGTGCGGCCACGGTGCTTGACGTCGGGCGCGCCCATCTCCTTAAAGCGGAACTTCTTGCCCGTCTGGGTACCCGCGGGCACCTTCAGACGAACCGTCGCACCGCCGGGCGTCGGCACGTCCACCGTGCAGCCGAGCGCCGCCTCGTAGACCGAGACCGGTACCTCCATGGTCACGTCGGCGCCTTTGCGCTTAAACAGCGGGTGCTCCTCCACATGCGTGGTCACGACCAGGTCGCCGCGCTCGCCACCCGCAACGCCATACTCGCCGCGACGTTTGTAGCGCAGCTTGCCGCCGTCGACCGCGCCCGCGGGCACCGAGACCGTAATGGTCTGCTGCTCGCCTGTCGAGGGAATGCGATAGGTGACCTTGTGCGTCACGCCGCGAAACGCGTCCTCGGCCGAAACATCGACGGTCAGCGACAAGTCGCCGCCCTTGCGAGCGCGGCTGCGACCCGCGCCGGCGCCGGCGCCGGCAGCGCCCGCAGCCCCGGCAAAGCCCGAGCCCCAATCGCTGCCCCAGGCGCCGTTGCCGCTAAAGATGCTGTCGAAGATGTCGCCCCAGCCGCTGGCACCTGCGCCGGCACCGTAGCCTCCGCCATACGCGCCGCCCGCGCCCGGCATGCCGCCAAACATGAGCATCTGGTCGTACTCTTTGCGCTTCTTCTCGTCCGAAAGCGTCTCGTAGGCCTCGCTGATCTCCTTGAACTTGGCCTCGTCGCCGCCGGCATCGGGGTGATATTTTTGCGCGAGCTTACGAAACGCGCTCTTGATCTCTTTGTCGGAGGCGCTCTTGGATACGCCCAGGATGTCATAGAAGGTTTTGCCTGCAGCCATCGTAGCTCCTCTCCTGTTACTTCCGCCGCCCCTGCGGACAGCGGCTCATGCTGTCATATGGCACTTGGCCAGAAAGGGCCCCGGGTGTTGCCCCGGGGCCCTTCTCAATTACTCCTCGGTGCTCTCGGCCGTATCGGCCGTAGCATCCTCGGGCGCCGCTTCGGGCTCCGGTGCGGGGCGCTTCTCGCCACCGTAGGTCACCGTCACCATCGCGGAACGTAGGATGCGGTCCGCCATGCGGTAGCCCTTCTGGTACACGTCGTTGACGGTCTCGTCGTACTGCGACGCGTCCTCGACGCGACCCACGGCCTGGTGCTCGAGCGGATCGAACGCCTCGCCCTTGGGGTCGATGGGCTCAACGCCCTCGTGCGCAAACACATCGAGCAGCTTGGCATGAACCGCGTCGACGCCGTCGACGAACTGCTTAAAGTCGTCGGCAAGCTCCTGGCTGCGGGCATGGTCGATCGCACGCTCGATATCGTCGACCACCGGCAGCAGCGCAGTGACGAGCTTCTCGGTCGCGCGCTCGCGCTCGGCGATACGCTCATTGGCGGTGCGGCGACGGAAGTTCTCCCAGTCGGCCTGCAGACGGGCGGTGCGCTCGGTGGCGTCCTTTGCCTTGTCCTCGGCGGCCTTCTGAGCCTCTGCCGCAGCATCGAGCTCGCTGCGCACGTCGGCAAGCTCCTTTTGGGCCTGCTCGAACTTGAGCTTAAAGTCGTTGTCGGCGGCTTCCTCACCGGCGCGGATAGCGGCTTCCACCATCTCGTCCTCGGTCATCGTCGCCTCCTTGTTGGAATCCTCTACCTGGTTCTCGGCAGCCTCGGCGGCCGGGGCCTCGTTGGCCTCGGTATCGTCGACGGCCTCTACGGGAATCTTCACGTCCTTCTCCTCAGAGTCAACGGGGGCGGCGCCAGCGGCGGCCGCCTCCGTGCGAGCTTTACGGGCGGACATGATTACTTGTCCTCGTCGTCCACAACCTCGTAGTCGGCGTCGACGACGTCATCGTCGGCAGGCTGGGCGCCGGCGGCACCGTCGGTCTGCTGCTGAGCGGCGGCGTAGACAACCTGGGGCAGCTCGTAGGCCACGGACTGCAGGGACTCGCCGGCGGCCTTGATGGCCTCGACGTCAGAGCCCTCGAGCGCCTTCTTGGCGTCGGCGATAGCGGCCTCGGCCTTGGACTTCACGTCGGCGGAAACCTTGTCACCGAGCTCGTTGAGGGTCTGCTCGGTGGAATAGCACAGGCTGTCGGTCTGGTTGCGGACCTCGACCTCTTCCTTCTGCTTCTTGTCCTCCTCGGCATGAGCCTCGGCGTCCTTGACCATACGATCGACTTCGTCGTCGGACAGAGCGGTGGAGCCGGAAATGGTGATCTGCTGTTCCTTGCCGGTGCCCTTGTCCTTAGCGGAGACCTTGACGATGCCGTTGGCGTCGATGTCGAAGGTAACCTCGATCTGCGGCACGCCGCGGCGGGCAGCCGGGATACCGGTCAGCTGGAACTTACCGAGCGACTTGTTGTCGCGGGCAAGCTCGCGCTCGCCCTGGAGCACGTTGATCTCGACGCTGGTCTGGTTGTCGGCAGCGGTG
>DBFZQW010000078.1:0-3496 GCA_048521445.1 Collinsella sp.
ATGCTTTCCACCTACGAGGCCGGCGAGTCGCTGCGCGACGTCGTGGGCCCGCTGGGCGTTCCTACCGAGATGGCCGAGGGCCCCTGCGCCGTCATTGGCGGCGGCGTCGGCCTGGCAATTGCCTTCCCGGTCGCCAAGCACCTGGTCGAGACCGGCCACGAGGTGCACGCCATCATGGGCGCCCGCACCAAGGACCTCCTGCTCATGGAGGACCAGTTCCGCGAGCTCCTCGACGAGGACCACATCCACATCACCACCGACGACGGCTCCTACGGCGAGCAGGGCGTTGTCACCGCTCCGCTGGAGCGCTTGCTGCAGGACAAGGCCGTGAGCCAGGTCTTCTGCGTCGGCCCCGTTCCGATGATGAAGTTCTCGACCCTCACCGCCCAGAAATACGACACCCCCATCACCGCGTCGCTCAACCCCATCATGGTTGACGGCACCGGTATGTGCGGCTGCTGCCGCGTCGAGGTGGGCGGCGTGACCAAGTTCGCTTGCGTCGACGGCCCCGACTTCGATGCCACCCTGGTCGACTGGGATGACCTTCGTGCCCGCCAGGCCGCTTACCGTTCCGAAGAGGGCGAGTCCCTCAAGGCCTATGAGGAAAAGAGCTGCGCATGCCACTAGTTAACGGTCGTTTCGTTGCCGATATGAAGTCGCCCCGCACCCCCGATAACGAGGAGCCGGCTGCCGAGCGCGCCTGCGACTTCCGCCCCGTCGACAAGGGCTTCACCGAGGAGATGGCGCTGGCCGAGGCCGAGCGCTGCCTCAACTGCAAGAAGCCGTTCTGTGTTGAGGGCTGCCCCGTCAACATCAACATCCCCCGCTTTATCGAGCAGATCCGCGCGAAGGACTTCGGCGGCGCTCTCGATACCATCCGCGAGGACTCCATGCTTCCCGCCATCTGCGGTCGCGTCTGCCCGCAGGAGAACCAGTGCGAGGGTAAGTGCATCCGTGGTAAGAAGTCCGAGCCCGTGGCCATCGGCCAGCTCGAGCGCTTCCTGGGTGACCGCCCCGAGCTCGCCTCCACGCCCAAGATGGCTCCCAAGAACGGCAAGAAGGTCGCCGTCGTCGGTTCCGGCCCGTCCGGCATCACCTGCGCCGGCGAGCTCGCCCGCAACGGCTTTGACGTCACCGTCTTCGAGGCCTTCTTTACCGGCGGCGGCGTGCTGGTCTACGGCATCCCCGAGTTCCGTCTGCCCAAGGCGGTCGTCAAGCGCGAGATTGACGGCCTGGAGGACATGGGCGTCAAGTTTGAGTACAACTCCGTCGTGGGCAACATGGCCACGGCCGAGGAGCTGTTCGAGCAGGGCTTCGACGCCATCTACGTGGCGACCGGCGCCGGCCTGCCCAAGTTCCTCAACGTCCCCGGCGAGAACCTGCCCAACGTCTTCTTCGCCAACGAGTACCTCACCCGCGTGAACCTGATGAAGGCCAACAAGTTCCCCGAGTACGACACCCCCACCAAGCACGGCAAGAACGTCGTCGTCTTTGGTGGCGGCAACGTGGCTATGGACGCCGTCCGTACCGCCAAGCGTCTGGGCGCCGAGCACGCCATCATCGCCTACCGTCGTACCGAGGACGAGATGCCCTGCCGTCGCGCCGAGCTGCACCACGCTAAGGCCGAGGGCGTCGAGGTTCTGCCGCTCGTCTCCCCGCTCGAGTTTGTCGCCGGCGAGGACGGCTCCGTGTGCGCCGTCAAGGTCCAGAAGATGGAGCTCGGCGAGCCCGACGAGTCCGGCCGTCGTCGCCCGGTGCCCATCGAGGGCGCCATCGAGGAGATTCCCTGCGACGTCGCAATCTCGGCTATCGGTACCAACGCCAACCCCTTCGCAAAGAAGATCGGCGGCAAGATGGAGCTCAACAAGTGGGGCTACATCGTCGCCGACGAGGAGACCGGCCAGACCACCGATCCCCGCATCTGGGCCGGCGGCGACATCGTCACCGGTGCCGCTACGGTCATTCTGGCGATGGGCGCCGGCAAGAAGGCCGCCGCTTCGATCACCAAGAGCCTGCTGGGCGAGTAATCACCTACAGCGCTAGCCATCAAACGGCAAAGTCCCCGTCGAGCACACGCCCGGCGGGGACTTTTTTATGCCGGCCGTCCCACCACCACAAAAGGGCGGCGCCTTTGTGGTGGTTTTTGGTCGGTTAGCCTTCGAGCTGCGCCACCTTGTAGCGGTAGGCAGCGGCGATAACGTCTTTACAACCCTCGCGGCCCAGCTTGGCGCGGTTGACGACGATGTCCTTGCCGCTCGTCATCTTCCACTTTCCGGCGCTGTAGCGCTTATAGAACGCCTCGCGCGCCTTCTGCTGCTGCTTGACTAGCTTGGCGCCCTTCTTTTTGTTGAGGCCGCGCTTCTTGCGCACGATCTCGACGCGATCCTCAAAGGGCGCGGTCACCAGCACGGCAATGTGATTGGGATTGTTGCGCAGCAGGTAATCGGACAGACGGCCTTCGATAATGCAGCTCTCGGTCTCGCCCAGATCCAAAATCACCTGGCTCATCTTTTGGAACAACTTGTCCGAGTACGAACGTGCGTCGTAACGGTCGGGCAGAAACGCCATGTTCTCCACGGCCAGGCGCTCGTCGTAGGCAGCCATCTTGTCGAGCGACTCGCCCGCGCGCAGCGACGCACGCACCAGTAGCTCGTTATCGTACAGCGGAATCCCCAACTCGTCGGCAAGCATGCGACCAATCTCGTGGCCCTCGGCGCCAAAGTCGCGCGCGATGGTAATGACCACAGGATTCTTCTTATTCTCCAGATCGCTCATCGCGATTCCTTTCTCTATGTGACAAAGGGACAGTCCCTTTGCCACATTCTACGCTGCCACCATTCGCCTCTGATATGCGCGAACCAGCAGCGAGATACCAAAGTTGAGCACAAAGTACATCGCAAACACCAGGCCGTAGAGCATAAGCACCTGCGACAGGTCGATCGCGTGGGCCATCACGACGTTTGCCGTGTACATGAGCTCGGCCACGTTAATGCCCGAAAGATACGAGCTGTCCTTAATGACGGTCGTGCACTGGCTAAACAGCGCCGGAATGATCGTCTTAAACGTCTGCGGCAGAATGATGTAGCGCATGGTGGCAAAGAAGCCGAAGCCCTGGCTCTGCGCTGCCTCAAACTGGCCACGCGGAATCGAGTTGAGACCGCCGCGCACAATCTCGGCCATAACAGCGCTGGTAAACAGCGTAAAGGCGATGGTCGAAATCACAATGTCCAAACCCTGCACCGTAAAGTAGATAAACAGGATCCACAGCAGGTTCGGCGTGCAGCGGAACAGTTCGATATAGGCGCTCACCAAAATACGGAACGGGCGGGGCGCATAGCTCTTAACGAGCGCCAGCACCGTGCCAAAGATGAGCGAGAAAAAGATCGACAGCGCCGAGATCTCGATCGTCTTAACAAAGCCGCCCCAAATGTAGAGCAGGTTGGTCGCGTTGAAGATTTCCATGCGCTAGGCCTCCTCTACGTTGTCGAGCCCCAGC
>DBFZQW010000079.1:0-3037 GCA_048521445.1 Collinsella sp.
GTGACCTCGGAGTGCAGGCCGATGACGTTCTCGGCGTTGACCTGCTTTTTCTTTGGCTGGGTTTTCGTCTTCTTCTTTGCCACGATTTCCTCTTGAACTTCTTATGGCCGTCGTTATCGATTTGCTGCTATTGCAGGTCTAGCTGGTCCAGATATTCCTTGCCGTGCTCGGAGATATGGCGCTTGCGGCCTGCCTCGTCGTTGCCCAGCAATAGGTTGAACATGGTCTCCATCTTGGTGACGTCCTCGGGTTCCACCTTGATCAGACGACGCGTCTCGGGGTTCATGGTGGTGAGCCACATCATGTCCGGATCGTTCTCACCAAGACCCTTGGAGCGGTTGATGGAGCACTTCTGGTCGCCGATTTCCTTAAGAATGCCGTTCTTTTCGAGCTCGGTGTAGGCAAAGTAGGTCTTCTCTTTGCAGTTGATCTCGTAGAGCGGCGACTCGGCGATATACACGTAGCCCTCGTCGATAAGTGTGGGCACCAGGCGGTAGAGCATGGTGAGCACGAGCGTGCGGATGTGATAACCGTCGACGTCGGCGTCCGTACAGATGATGACCTTGTTCCAGTTGAGGTTGTCCAGGTCAAAGGCACCGAGGTTCTTGATGCGCTTGTCCTTGATTTCCACGCCGCAGCCCAGCACGCGCATAAGGTCCATGATGATGTCGGACTTAAAGATGCGCGGATAGTCCTCCTTTAGGCAGTTGAGGATTTTGCCGCGGACGGGCATAACACCCTGGAACTCGGCATCGCGCGAGGTGCGAATGGCGCCTGCTGCCGAGTCGCCCTCTACGATGTAGATCTCGCGGCGGCTCTTGTCCTTGGAGCGGCAATCGATGAACTTCTGCACGCGGTTGGCCATGTCGGTCTTCTGCTGCAGGTTGGTCTTGATGCTCTGACGCGTCTTCTCGGCGTTCTCGCGCGAGCGCTTGTTGATGAGCACCTGCTCCATGATCTTGTTGGCGGCGTCTTTGTTCTCGATCAAGTAGGTCGAGAGGCGCTCCTTAAAGAATGCCGTCATGGCCTGCTGGATAAAGCGGTTGTTGATGGCCTTCTTAGTCTGGTTTTCGTAGGACGTCTGGGTGGAGAAGCAGTTGGTCACCAGCACCAGGCAGTCCTGGACGTCCTGCCACTTAATGCCGCTCTCGTTTTTGTTGTACTTGCCCTGTTGCTTAATATAGGCATCGATGGCGCTGGTCAGAGCGCTGCGAGCGGCCTTCTCGGGCGAACCGCCGTTCTCGAGCCACGATGAGTTGTGGTAGTACTCCTGCATCGTGAAGGTGCGCGAGAAGCACATGCACGCGGTGATCTTTACGTTGTAGTCGGGCAGGTCCTCACGGTCGCGACCGCGACGGTCGGCCTCGATAAAGAAGGGCTCGGTGAGGTAGTCGGCACCGACCTTTTCGAGCACATAGTCCTCGATGCCCTTGGGATAGCAGAAGTCCTCTTCGGAAAACTCGCCATCGTCGCCCTCGATGCGCAGGCGGAAGGTCACGTTGGCGTTGACCACGGCCTGACGGCGCATGGTTTCGCGATACCAATCGTGGGGGATGCTGATGGAGGTGAAGACTTCAAGATCGGGGCGCCACTTGATAGTGGTACCGGTGCGGTCTTCGTCGCTGGGCTCAATCTCGAGTGCCTTCTTTTTGGCACCGACGACCTTGCCCTTCTTAAAGTGCAGGGAGTACTTGTTACCGTCACGCCAGACGGTGACGTCCATGTACTCGGAAGCGTACTGAGTCGCGCAGGAGCCCAGGCCGTTGGTGCCGAGCGAGAAGTCGTAGTCGCCGCCCTGGTTGTTGTTATACTTGCCGCCGGCGTAGAGCTCGCAAAAGACGAGCTCCCAGTTAAAGCGCTTCTCGGAAGGGTTCCAGTCGAGCGGGCAGCCACGGCCATTGTCCTCTACCTGGATAGAGCCATCGCGAAAGGCGGTAAGGGTGATGAGCTTGCCGTAGCCCTGGCGCGCCTCGTCAACGGCGTTGGACAGGATCTCGAAGGCGGCGTGTGCACAGCCATCGAGTCCGTCTGAGCCGAAGATGACGGCAGGGCGCAGACGTACGCGTTCCTCGTCTTTGAGCTGGCGGATACTGTCGTTACCATAGTTTGCGGTGTTTTGTGCCATACTCGCTCTCTCGGTGCTCCTTTGCTGCGTTTAAGTCATATAGATAGTCAAGGTAGCATAGCCCAGCCCACAGGCGATTCCAACCAACACGAAATCCATCGAACAATCGTTCGAGTTTAGGCTGAAAAGAGCTCACTCGGACAAACCGAGTCGGTTCTGTCCGGGTAAGTTCGAAAGCGATCGAATGCGTCCTGCTGCGTTTGCGGTCAGATGTGTTTGTCAAAAACGTGCTATGCGGATTGTTGGATCGAATTGAACATTGGGACAGGCGTCTCATTTTATGGGCCGAGGGCGTGCGTATATGAGTCTTTTTGGTCCATAGGGGATGCTGGGCGGTTGCTAGTTGGGCCGCGGGTCACTTCGCCGGCGCCGCGTTTCGTCATACGCTCATGGTGGAAGCCGATGCCACGGGGACAACGAATGCCACGGGCGACGGATGATCTGCAAGCCGAAAGGAGCGATGAGGATGATGACGCCCATGACGAAAAAGCTGCTGTTAGGAATTCCCACCGTGACGCTTTCGGCTGTGCTGGCGTGTACGCTTGCCGGCTGCGGCGGTAATGCGCCGAGTGGCTCGGGCGGGAGCGCGCCCGTGCAGGAGAAGACCGAGAAGCCCAAGGCCTATGAGTCGCAGACGGTCGAGGTGGCAGGCATTACCTATGAGTCGACAGCCCACGGTACGTTCTATCGCGGTGATGCCAAGAAGCAGGATGGCTTTTACCTGCACATCAAGATTACCAACAACAACACAAAGAACAGGACGTTCAGTTCCTTTAACGTGCATGCTGCCCAGGGCGATCTTGAGGCAGGCGACCCGTTGTTTACTTCCGGCAAGGCGGCCGTGCTCGACTACGTTGCAAGCGAGGCTCCCGATGAGCTTCACGAGGGCATCGATCTTTCCAAGAGGCCAGA
>DBFZQW010000080.1:0-12791 GCA_048521445.1 Collinsella sp.
CCCTCCTATAGCGCACTTTGCCACAGAAAAGTGCGAGACTTCGGTATGCGGTATCAAGCAATCGTTATTCGGGTCTTTAGGAATCCGCGTGATTAAATGCACGGCAATGGGTACATAGCCAGTACAGTAAGTCCCCGAGGCAGATTGGAGCCACGTATGGATATCAAGGTTTCTGGACGCAAGACGACGGTAACCGATGCTCTGCGTGCGCATGTGGATGAGAAAATCGGCGAGGCGCTCAAGGTTTTCGATATCGAGCCCATGACGGTCGACGTTGTACTTCGCTATGAGAAGAACCCCTCGAACCCCAACCCGGCAATCGTCGAGGTTACGGTTCGTGCCCGCGGTTCGGTGATCCGCGTTGCCGAGCACGGTGCAGATATGTACGCCGCCATCGACCTCTCCGCCGATAAGGTCACCCGTCAGCTGCGCAAGTTCAAGACCAAGGTCGTGGACAACCGCCAGGGCGGTGCCAGCGCAGCGGATGTCGCACCGGTCGAGCGCGTCGAGGATCTGGCCGACCTGCTGCTGCCCGAGGAGGAGGATGACCTGCTCGTCCGCGAGAAGGTCATCGATGTCACCCCGATGACTGAGGAGCAGGCGCTGGTGCAGACCGATCTGCTCGGCCACGACTTCTACGTGTTCGAGAACGCGACGACTGGCCTCATCAATGTGGTGTATCACCGTAAGAATGGTGGATATGGCATCATCAAGCCCCGCATCGAAACACTTGACGAGTAAAATACGTTAACTTGCATGAGTTAACGGTTGGCGGCCATCCCATGCGGGTGGCCGCCTTTTTACGTAAGGAGTCGCTTTGATGGACAAGGCCGCATCCGCCGGTCATTCGGACCGTTGCCGCATCGTCGTCGATACCTGCTGCGACTTTAGCCCCGAGGTCGCCGCGAACCTCGATGTCGATATCCTGGGTTTCCCCTTCATTATCGATGGCGAGGAGCGCACGGACGATATCTGGTCGAGCATGAGCCCTAAGGAGTTCTACGACCGTATGCGCGCCGGCGCTCGCGTGTCTACCTCCGCCGTGTCGCTCGGTCGCTATATCGAGTTCTTTACCGAGTGCGCCAAAGAAGGCACGCCCACGGTCTACCTGTGCTTTACCTCGGCGCTGTCGTCGAGCTACAACTCCGCGTGCCAGGCGGCAGATGCCGTGCGCGCCGAGTATCCCAACTTTGAGCTCTACGTGGTCGACAACGCTCTGCCCTGCGCGACCGGCGCGCTCCTGGCGCTCGAGGCCGTGCGCCAGCGTTCGGCGGGACTGACCGCCAAGCAGCTGGTCGATTGGGCAAACGAGGCAAAGACCTACGTCCACGGCTACTTTACGCTCGAGAGCTTTGACGCGCTGGCTGCCGGCGGCCGCATTCCGCCCGCGGCGGCGCAACTCACGGCAAAGCTCGATGTCAAGCCCGAGCTCTCCTACGACCTGGCCGGCTCGCTGTCGCTGATCGGCGTCAACCGCGGCCGCAAGAAGGCGCTCAAGTCCATCCTCAAGTCGTTCCGCGAGAACTATGTGCCCGATCGCACTATGCCCATCGCCATCATGACGGCCGATGCCGAGAAGGACGGCGACTGGCTCGAGGCCGCCATTCGCAAGGAGGAGGGCTGCGCCGACGTCACCATCATCCGTAGTTCCGTCGGTCCTACCATCGGCTCGCACGTGGGCCCCGGCATGGTGGCCTGCGCGTTTTGGGGCAAGAATCGTGCCGAGAAAGCCTCGCTTTCCGACCGCATCGCGCGCCGTGTGCGAGGCGAGTAGGCAGGCGCTGCGGCTGCAAGCGCCCTCAAGTCACGGCCGAAACGCTGGCACCGAGTATTCAACCTGGTAACAACACCCAACCCAAAAGGAAAGGTTTCATGGCAAACAAGCTCTCCGTCGCATTCATCGGCACCGGAATCATGGGTGCCCCTATCGCCGGTCACATCCTGGATGCCGGCTATCCCGTCACGGTCAACAATCGCACCAAGTCCAAGGCTGCCGCGCTTATCGAGCGCGGCGCCGTCTGGGCCGATACGCCGGCCGATGCCGTGGCGAACGCCGATGTCGTCTTTACCATGGTGGGCTATCCCTCCGAGGTCGAGGAGCTCTACCTGGCGGGTGACGGCCTGCTCGCGTGCACCAAGCCGGGTGCGGTCTTGATCGACCTCACCACGAGCTCGCCCGAGCTTGCCCGTGACATTGCCGAGGCCGCCCAGGTTTCTGGTCGCATGGCGTTTGACTGCCCCGTCACCGGCGGCGAGTCGGGCGCTATCGCCGGTTCGCTCACGGCTATCGTGGGCGCTACCGAGAACGACATCGCGCCGGTCCGCGACATCCTTGCCGCCTTTGCGGCCAACATCTGCTGCTTCGACGGCGCCGGCAAGGGCCAGGCTGCCAAGCTCGCCAACCAGGTGTCGCTGGGCGCCTGCATGGTCGGCATGGCAGACGCCATGGCATTTGCCGAGCTGAGCGGCCTTGATCTGGAGAAGACCCGCCAGATGATCCTGGGCGGTACCGGCAAGTCCGGCGCCATGGAGAGCCTGGCTCCCAAGGCGCTCGACGGCGACTACAAGCCCGGCTTTATGGTCGAGCACTTCATCAAGGACCTGCGCCTGGCACTCGCTTATGCCGACGACCGCGAGCTCGCGCTGCCCGGCGCCGACGTCGCCTTTACGCTCTATGACATGCTCGACGCCATTGGTGGCGCCAAGCTGGGCACCCAGGCCATTACGGTCCTCTACAAGGAGGAGGCCGACGCCATCGCCGCCGGTCTGGACTGGTCGCAGTATCGTCCCGAGGAGCACGGTGCCCACGAGGAAGGCTGCGGTTGTGGTGAGCATGGCGACGACCACGAGTGTGGTTGTGGCCACCACCATGGCGAGGACCACGAGTGCTGCGGCGGCCACGGTCATGACGACGGCCACGAGTGCTGCTGCGGCCATCATCACGAGGAGTAGCGCCCATGAGCTGGACGTTCGTGGTGCTTGCGCTGGTGCTCTTTCTCTTTGCGATCTACATCGGCTTTTTGTGCGGCCAGTGGGCGTGCGAAAAGCGCGTCATCACCAAGCGCGATTACTGGATCGCCAATTTTGCAGGTGCGGCGGCGGTTGTCCTGCTGACCTGGGTGTTCTCGCTGTTCCCGCTGGTGCAGTTTGCGCCGATCGGCTGGCTCGGCGGATTTATCGCCGGCCTTAAGATGAGCTTTGGCGAGTCCGTCGGTCCGTGGCGCAAGCACGACGAGGTCTTTAACGTCAACAAGGCCCACCGCGCCGCCGCCGACGCGGGCGACGCCGAGGAACGCCGCCGTGCGCGTCACAATGGTGCAGCCGACCGACAGCTCATCTCGGTCACCGATGACAGCAAGGGTGCTGGCAAGCACGCTAAGAAATAGTAAGAAGAGGTAACTATGGCAGAAAACAAAGACGAACAGCTTACCGACGAGGAGCTGGCACAGCTTCAGCTGGCAGAGGAGAACGAGAACGCCGTCGACCGTCTGGTCAAGGAGCTCGGCTGCCCCACGCGCCGCATCCGCCAGTTTGCCGCCCGCGTGCTGCACCTGCTTGCCGAGCGCGATCCGCAGCGCGTCGTTCCCTGCGTGCCCGCGCTGATCGAGGCGCTCGATCGCCCCGAGGCTCAGACCCGTTGGGAGGCTCTCGATGCCCTGACGGCGCTCGCCACCACCTGCCCCGAGCAGCTGGGCGATGCCTTTGAGGGCGCCGAGACCGCGCTGTTCGACGAGATTTCGTCCACGCTGCGCTACTCCGCCTTCCGTCTGCTGTGCGTGTGGGGTGCCACGAGCGTCGAGCGTTCGCGCGAGGCTTGGCCCATCCTGGACGAGGCCATCCAGTGCTACCACGGCGACCTCGAGTATCGTGACATGCTCGGTTGCCTGTACGAGTTTGGCCAGGGCGAGATTGACGCCGAGGTTGCCGAGAAGCTTGCGCTGCGCCTTAAGTTCGATGCCGAGAACGGCAAGGGCAGCTATCTCAAGGCCCGTTCGAGCGAGATTTGCGAAATGCTTGTTAAACGTTTTGGCCTGGATCTCTCCAAAAAGAAGAAGCGTGCTAGCGTAAAAAAATCTGACGACGCCGAAGACGAGGAGTAACAGATTATGGCGCACGATGTAGTCCTGATTCCTGGTGACGGTATCGGTCCCGAGATTACGCAGGCCATGCGCCGCGTGGTCGAGGCCGCCGGTGTCCAGATCAACTGGAACGTCCAAGAGGCCGGCGCCGGCGTCATGGACGAGTTTGGCACGCCGCTGCCCCAACATGTGCTCGATGCAGTCGCCGAGACCAAGGTCGCCATCAAGGGCCCCATCACCACACCGGTCGGCACGGGTTTCCGCAGCGTTAACGTGGCCCTGCGCAAGCACTTCGACCTGTATGCCTGCGTGCGCCCCTGCCTGTCGCAGCCGGGCGACGGCTCGCGCTTCCGCGACGTCGACCTGGTCATCGTGCGCGAGAACACCGAGGACCTCTACGCCGGCATCGAGTTCGATGAGGGCGCTGCCGAGGTCGAGGAGCTCTCGCAGCTCGTCGAGCGCTCGGGCCAGAAGACCTTCGCCGCGGATTCCGCCATCTCAATTAAGCCGATTTCCATCGCCAAGAGCCGTCGCATTGTGGAGTACGCCTTTGAGTACGCCCGCCGCTGCGGCCGCAAAAAGGTGACGGCCGTGCATAAGGCCAACATCATGAAGGCGACCGACGGCCTGTTCCTGCGCGTGGCGCGCGAGGTGGCCGCCAACTATCCCGATATCGAGTTTAACGACAAGATTGTCGACGCCACCTGCATGGGCCTGGTCCAGAACCCCAACGACTTCGATGTCCTGGTGCTGCCCAACCTGTACGGCGACATCGTGAGCGACCTGTGCGCCGGCCTGGTAGGTGGACTGGGTATGGCTCCGGGTTCCAACATCGGTGCCGACTGCGCCATCTTCGAGGCGACGCACGGCTCCGCGCCCGATATCGCGGGCCAGGATATCGCTAACCCCACGGCCGAGATTCTGTCTGCGGCTATGATGCTCGATCACCTGGGCGAGAACGACGCGGCCAATCGCATTCGCGCCGCCGTTTCTGCCACGCTCGACGAGGGTGAACAGGTTACCGGCGACGTTCGTCGTGCCCAGACCGGCTCCGTTGAGGGCGCTGTGGGCACGCAGGCCTTTGCCGATGCCGTTATCGCGCACCTGGCCTAAGGCATGCAGACTGCAAACGCCTAAATAGTACTTAAGTGTTTGCGTATAACCTGAGAATCAATACGCCCGGCGCTCTGTCGGGCGTATTCTATTGCGGACTATGTTTCCTAACAAGGAGTAACTGATATGGGTCTGATTCAAAAGAAGGACGAGAAGGACGAGATCGACGGTATCCAGATCATCGAGCGCGGCGAAGGCCCCGACGGTGATGAGGAGGAGAAAATCGATCTGGTCGCCGGCACGTCTGCCGAGCACATTGCTGCCGGTACGACGGCCGAGGAGGAGGACGCTCGCCTGGAGGCAAAGATCGCCGCGGACGCCGCCGACGAGAACCTTATGCCCGAGGAACAGGACGAGGACGACGACTCCGACGAAGACGACCATGCATCCAAGCACAAGAAGACGATGATTGCCGCCTTTGTGGTTGCAGTCGTGATTGCTGCGGTGGTCGGCTTCTTTATTGGCAATGGCGGCTTTGGCGGCAAGGGCGTCGGCTCGGCGACTCTCACCGAGGACCAGCTCGATTCGACCGTAGCAAGCTACAGCTACAACGGCAAGAAGAGTGACATCACCGCGCGCGAGGCCATCGAGAGCCAGTACAGCCTCGATACCGTCAAGGATGGCGATGGCAACTACACCGCTCCCTCTGCCGACGTCATCCTGTCCTACGTGCGCAACAAGATCCTGCTCGATGCTGCCGAGGACGAGGGCATCACCGTCTCTTCCAAGGAGATGAAGAAGTACGCCGAGGATTCCATCGGCACCTCCGACTACAAGACCATGGCCACGCAGTATGGCGTGTCCAAGGACCAGGCCAAGCAGATCGTCCGCCAGTCTGCGACGCTGCAGAAGCTCTACAAGAAGAAGGTGGGCGATAGCTCCGCAAGCATGCCGACTGCTCCGACCGAGCCTTCTGACGGCAACGAGGACACCGCGAGCAAGGATTACGCCGATTACATCATCAACCTTGCCGGCGACGAGTGGGATAGCGAAAAGGGTACCTGGAAGGACGCCGATAGCACCTACGCTAAGGCCTTCGCTGACGATGCCTTTACGGTCGATAACGCTACCTATAAGCAGGCCATGACCGCCTATTACGCTGCCTACCAGCAGTATTCCTCGCAGGCTTCGAGCGCCAGCTCCAAGTGGACCGAGTATGCTAACGGCCTCTATGCCAAGGCCAATATCAGCATCTACGGCCTGTTTGCGTAAAGAGTTGCACGGCTCATCGAGCATCTAGCCGATAGTCAGCAAATAGCCCGCCAGTACGGAAGTCGTTCTGGCGGGCTATTTGCGTTGAGGGCGTGATTGACGGCTTAATTATGGCTATTCATCTTTAAGCCCAAAAAGGCCATCGGCTTCATCGTCGGATATATATTCCAGTACATCGCCTGGTTGGCAGTCGAGTGCCCGGCAAATCGCGTCAAGAGTTGAAAAACGTATGGCAGAAACCTTGCCCGTCTTAATGCGTGACATATTGACCTGGGAGATGCCCACACGTTCCGCAAGCTCTTTGGATGAGATCTTGCGTTCGGCGAGCATGCGGTCAAGCCGCAGAATAATCATGGATTCCCCCTAGAGCAACTCGTCATCTTGCTTTTGCAGGATATACCCGTAGCGGAAGATGCTGGCAATCAGGCAAATAATCAGGCCTGCAAAGAGCATGGAGGGCTCGAATAACTGGCCGACGAACGCATCCGTAAAGCTGCCGCCAAATCCTGAGAGTATCATTCCCGTGATTACGGCACCAAGAAGCCTCACGGCAACGCCGCCGATAAGGAATAAATGTCCTACTCGACGAAGTGTCTGGTTACATTCAAGGTCAAAGGGCCTGCCTTCCTTTTCAATGTTGAAGAAAAGCCTGCGCACGCTTATCGCGATGGTAAGCGCGAGGCATGTCATCAAGAGGCTCCCTATGGCAGTGTGACCATCGTGTGCGACGAGCATGAGTGGGGCCTGCGCATCGGTACCGACGATAGCAAGGCACGGCCCTTCGCCGGCTTGAAGCTCTACGGATTGGAGACACGAGCCTTGGGAGAGGCCAGGCAATATGAGTAGAAGGTCAATCGCAATGACCGCGAGGAGTCCCAGGGCGAGCGCGGTGGTAATGCAGATCGTGGCCCATTTGCAGATGCGAGCGAGCTTCCTCAGTTTGGCTATTGTCTGTTCGCGGCTGATGGTTTCATTCGATATAGATGCGTTTCGATGGAGCATAACCCCTCCAATCGGCGTTTTGGATGATACTTGTATCATATCAGAATTAACGATAAACGATAAATAATTACGGATACTGAGTAAGTAATGATTGAAAGCGATTAACGTGAGCCATTAGCTCATTTTGGATGCCGGAGTTTGGCGCGCGGGGGATGAGGACAAATGCCAAAACTTCCCGTGATCGCGCAAGCGCTCCATCGGGTTCCCCTAATTCATCTGGAAAACAACTGCAAACGATTGCAAGTAACCGGTGAACGGTCGAAAACTACCGTTCACCGATAATCTCAAAACTGGTTCTAACTGGTATTAAGTCAAAAAGACCAATTCACATATCTTCACAATGACCTGCAATTTTTCTACACGCTATTTTTTGCCGCCCTGCGTTGTTTAGACACGGGAAAAGATCCGATTTTTTGCCAAAGCATTTCGAAACGGTTTCAAAACCGCAGGTAGAAGTGTTAACGAGCGGTAAACGGTCGAAATATCACCGTGAGCGGTGCAAAAACGTTTTACCGTATGAATCAACGAAAGCGGCCTCTTCTGGGGTGATATAGTGACAACAACACGTCACGTGGTTACTACCAGTTTAGAAACCACTGGTCTTCAAAGAACGCTTTCCAAGAAGCTTTAAGGGCGATTGCCCGCTGGCTTCCGAAAATCATCGGACTCAGATCGTACAAACCTTCGGAAGGGAAATTTGAATGGTTGGCTTTATTCTTACCGGTCATGGACAGTTCGCACCCGGCCTTGCAAGCGCTATCGCTATGGTTGCCGGCGACCAGCCTGCTTTTACCGTCGTTCCTTTTGAGGGCGACCAGGCTGCATCCTACGGTGAGGATCTCCGCGCCGCTATTACCGCCATGCGCGAGGAGTGCGATGGCGTGCTCGTCTTTACCGACCTGCTTGGCGGCACCCCGTTCAACCAGTCAATGATGATTGCCCAGGATGTCGACAACGTCGAGGTTCTGACTGGCACCAACCTTCCCATGGTTATTGAGCTTCTGTTCCTCCGCGGCAATGCCACGCTCGCCGAGCTTGGCGAGCAGGCAGTGACCGTTGGCCAGACGGGCATCACCGCCCAGACGGTCGCTTCTGTTGCTGGTGCCGAGGAAGAGGATATCTTCGGCGACGAGGACGGCATCTAATGGCCGATTTCGGAGCCAGCGTCTTGAGCTCCTCGGTCGCCCTTTTAGGCCTGCTTGTCATCATGGGCTTGATTTACACCATCTGGTCGCAAATCAACATGAAGAAGAAGCAGAAGTACTTCAAGGAGCTGCACACCGAGCTCAAGCCGGGTCAGGAGGTTCTTTTTGCCGGCGGTATCTACGGAACCGTAAAAGGCATCGAAGGCGAAAAGGTCCAGATCAAAGTCCGATCCGGAGCCGTCGTAGACGTTTCGCGTTACGCGATTCAGGAGATCAAGTAACTGTCGTCAGCAAATAACGAAAGGAAGCTGATCAACATGGCAGAACCCAACATTCTTCTTACCCGCATCGATAACCGACTGGTTCATGGTCAGGTTGCCACCCAGTGGAACTCCACTCTGGGCTCCAACCTCATCCTCGTCGCCAACGACGACGTGGCGACCAACACCATGCGCCAGAACCTCATGAAGATGGCCGCTCCCGCCGGCGTCGCTACGCGTTTCTTCTCTCTGCAGAAGACCATCGACGTCATTGGCAAGGCGAGCCCGCGCCAGAAGATCTTCATCGTGGCCGAAACACCGGAAGACGTGCTTACGCTCGTCAAGGGCGGTGTGCCTATAAAGAAGGTAAACATCGGCAACATGCACATGTCGGAAGGAAAGCGCCAAGTCGCCACCTCCGTCGCAGTTAACGACGAGGATGTCGCTGCGTTTAAAGAGCTGCAGGAATTGGGGGTGGAGTTGGAGATCAGGCGCGTTCCGAGCACGCCTGTTGAGGACACGAGCAAGCTCTTCTCGTAATCCTCATGATCCACGTTGTCAGGAATGAAACCCTGACATTCTGTACGTGAAATCCAAAGTGCGTACATATATTTTGAAAGGAGGAGCAAGATGGAATACTCGATCATCCAGGTCGCTCTGGTCTTCATCGTCACGTTCGTCGCGGCAATCGACCAGTTCAACTTCCTCGAGTCTCTCTATCAGCCCATCGTCACCGGCGCCGTCATCGGTCTTATCCTTGGCGACCTCAACACCGGTCTTCTCGTGGGTGGTACTTATCAGCTCATGACGATCGGCAACATGCCGATCGGAGGCGCTCAGCCGCCTAACGCCGTCATCGGCGGCATCATGGCAGCCATTCTCGCTATCGCTACGGGCCTCGAGCCCAACGCGGCAGTCGGCCTTGCCATTCCGTTCGCTCTGCTTGGTCAGCTCGGCGTTACCCTGGTCTTCACGCTTATGTCGCCGCTCATGTCCTCCGCGGACAACATGGCTCACAACGCTGACACCAAGGGTATCGAGCGCCTGAACTACTTCGCCATGGCTCTGCTCGGCCTGATCTTCGCTGTCGTCGTCACCCTGTTCTTCATCGCTGGCGCTACCATCGGTCAGACCATCGCTTCCGCCATCCCGACTTGGCTGCAGACCGGTCTCTCCGCTGCAGGCGGCATGATGCGCTTCGTCGGCTTCGCCGTCCTGCTCAAGGTTATGATGAACCGCGATATGTGGGGCTTCTTCCTCATGGGCTTTGGCCTCGCGCTCATCACCGTTGCCAACGATTCGCTGGCAACCCCTGCTCTGCTCATCCTCGCTCTCATCGGCTTTGGCATCGCTTTCTGGGACTTCCAGCAGCAGACCGAGCTGAAGGGTGCAGCTGTTTCTGACGGAGGTGACTTCGAAGATGGCATCTAATGAGTATGTGATCCCGGAGCACTACGAGGATCTCACTCCTGCTCCGCAGCTCGACCAGAAGACCCTCAACAAGATGGCTTGGCGCTCCTGCTTCCTGCAGGCCTCGTTCAACTACGAGCGTATGCAGGCCGCTGGCTGGCTCTACTCCATCATCCCCGGTCTGGAGAAGATCCACACCAACAAGAACGACCTCGCGGCTTCCATGAGCCACAACCTGGAGTTCTTCAACACCCACCCGTTCCTCGTCACCTTTGTTATGGGCATCGTGCTTTCGCTCGAGCAGAACAAGGTTGACATCCCCACGATCCGCGCCGTCCGCGTCGCCGCAATGGGCCCGCTCGGTGGTATCGGTGACGCCCTGTTCTGGCTGACGCTCGTGCCTATCACGGCCGGCATCACCTCCAACATGGCCATCAACGGCAACGCCGCTGCGCCGATCATCTTCCTGGTGATCTTCAACGCCGTCCAGTTCGCTCTGCGCTTCTGGCTCATGAACTGGTCCTACAAGCTTGGCACCAGCGCTATTGACGCTCTGACCGCCAACATGCAGGCCTTCACGCGTGCCGCTTCCATCATGGGCGTCTTCGTCGTCGGTTGCCTGGTCGTCACCATGGGTGGCACCCAGATCAACCTCCAGATCCCCAACGGCACCACCCGTGGCCTTGCCCCTACTACCGTGATCGTCTCCGAGAAGGAGGCCGAGAACTTCACCGGTATGGAGGGCATCGATACCGAGACCGCTGAGGCCGGTACCATCGCCATGACCGATGAGGACGGCAACGCCCTCACCGCCGTCGATGCCGACGGCAACGAGGTCAAGTGCGGCGTCGCCGATCTGGGCAACGGCATGGAGTCCGTGACCTACGCTACCGTCACCGAGGATCCGGTCAACTTCTCTGTTGCCGACACCCTCAACACCATCGTCCCGAAGCTCGTCCCGCTTATGCTTACGCTGCTGCTTTACTACATGTTCGCTAAGCACAGCTGGACCCCGACCAAGGGCATTCTGCTGCTCTTCGTCCTCGGCATCCTGGGCGCTGGCCCGCTTGGTCTCTGGCCGAGCATCTGGTAAGGCTCTAGCTTGAGGGGTGTGTCCCTACGCGGCTCACACCCCGACCCCTTAAGCCATGTGTATGTTAAAAGCCGCGTGCTCGAAAGAGCGCGCGGCTTTTGTTTTCTTGTTGATTCGGGTGTGGCAGACAGATAATGCTAAACACCCAAGGTAGTAGCCGAGTTTGAGAAAATGGGAGGATAGGATGGCGATCGGAGCGCGTAAGCAACCGCTGTACGATCAGCTGGTCGATATTCTGACCGAAAAGATCGACCATGAATATCGCGCCGGTGACATGATTCCTTCCGAGCGCGAACTATCGGAGCGCTATGGTCTCTCGCGCACTACGGTACGCCTGGCTCTGCGGGAACTGGAGCGTTTAGGATTGGTGGTTCGGCAGCACGGTCGCGGTACCTTTGTGACCGACCGTTCGGCAAAGGCAACCAATCTTATGCAGTCCTACAGCTTTACCGAGCAGATGCGCGCGATGGGTCGCGACCCCGAGACCACGATTCTCGAGTTTTGCGAGATGGAGGCCGATAAGAATCTGGCCGAGCATATGGGATTGCGTATCGGCGATCGCATTTTTAAGCTCAAGCGCCTTCGTTCTGCCGACAACATGCCCATGATGGTCGAACGCAGCTATCTACCGGTTCGTCAATTTCTGTCCCTAAAGCGACCGCTACTGGAGCGTAAGCCGCTTTACGATGTGATTGAGCAAGACTTTCAGCAAAAGATACGCGTGGCCGAAGAGGAGTTCTATGCGAGCATAGCCCGTCCCACCGACGCCCACCTTTTGGGAATTGTCGAGGGCTCGCCTGTGCTCGATTTGGTCAGGACTACGTATAACGAGTCAAACGAGGTTGTGGAGTATACACTCTCGGTTGCTCGTGCCGATCAGTTTAAATACAAGGTTTACCACCAGCGTAGCGACTAGTGTTCGCATCGTATCCATATGATGATTCTTTGCATTTAACTGGTTACTACCAGATAACCAACTGAAGTGTATAATTGCACGTCAGAGGATTACTTCTAGAGAGAGGTATTAGAAATGTTCGAGAAGAGTGTCGAGGAGCTCACCGAGCTCGGCGCCCAGATCACCACGGCCGAGATTGCTCAGCAGCCCGAGCTTTGGCGTGATACGCTCAACATCTATCGCGAGAACAAGGAGGCCATCGAGGCCTTCCTGGCCGAGGCTCGCGCTATGGGCGAGGGCCGTCTGTCCGTTGTTTTCACCGGTGCCGGTACGTCCGACTACGTTGGCGATACCTGTGCCCCGTACCTGCGTCACGCTGGCAACACTGATCTCTACGACTTTAAGCCCATCGCCACGACCGACATCGTGAGCGCCCCGCGTGACTTCCTGCGCGCCGAGGATCCCACGCTCGTGGTTTCCTTTGCCCGCTCTGGCAACAGCCCCGAGAGCCTTGCCGCCGTTGCCGTTGCCAAGGAGCTCGTCCACAACGTCAAGTTCCTCAACATCACCTGCGCTCCCGAG
>DBFZQW010000081.1:0-12820 GCA_048521445.1 Collinsella sp.
ACGCCCGAGCGCGCGCATGTGACGGCCGATGATATCGAGGCCGCCAACGACCTTATCGACTTTATCGAGGCATGCCCCAGCATGTTCCATACGGCGGCGACCATTATGGCCGAGCTCGACGAGGCGGGCTTTACCTACCTGCCCGAGAACGCGGCGTGGGACATCGAGCCGGGCGGGCGTTATTACACGCAGCGCAACACCTCGAGCGTTGTTGCCTTTAAGGTGGGCGAGGACCTGGCCGCGACGTGGGGCGAGGACGGCGTTGCCGGTGACTATCATTTTCAGCTCACGGCGTCGCACAGCGATTCGCCGACGTTTAAGGTCAAGGCCGTGCCCGAGCTCGATGGCGCAGGCGAGACGCTGCGCCTGAACACCGAGGCCTACGGCGGCATGATCGACTACACCTGGTTCGACCGTCCGCTGGCACTCGCGGGCCGCGTACTGGTACGCGAGGGCGACCGTATCGAGAGTCGTTTGCTCGCTACCGAGCGCGAGGTCGCTATTATCCCGAGCCTTGCCATCCACATGAACCGCGGCGTTAACGAGGGCTTTGCTCCCAACCGAGCCGTCGACCTTTGCCCGCTTATCAGCGCCGGTGATCTTAAGCAGGGCGACTTTGATGCTCTGATCGCCGACGAGCTGGACGTTGAGCCCGAGCAGATCCTGGGCCGCGATCTGTTCCTGGTCAATCGTCAGGATGCGCGCATTTGGGGCTGGGCCGACGAGTTTATCTCGACGCCCAAGCTCGACGACCTAGCCTGCGCCTATACCTCGCTACAGGCATTTTTGGGTGCCGAGAACGCGCACGATGTTTCGGTCTTCTGCTGCTTTGATAACGAGGAGGTTGGCTCCGAGACCAAGCAAGGCGCCATGTCGACCTTCTTGGCCGACACACTGCGTCGCATCAACGGATCGCTGGGCTTTGACGACGAGTCGTACCATCGCGCCCTTGCCGCCTCGATGCTTGTAAGCTGCGACAATGCACATGCCGTGCACCCCAACCACGCCGAGAAGTGCGATGCCCGCAATCAGGTTGTACTCAACGGCGGCATCGTCATCAAGGAAGCCGCCAACCAGCACTACTGCACCGATGCCTTTAGCCGCGCGGTGTTCCAGGCTATTTGCGATGACGCCGACGTGCCCACGCAGGCCTTCGCCAACAAGAGCGATATGGCGGGTGGCTCCACGCTCGGTAACCTGTCGAACATGCAGGCGAGCATGCATGCCGTGGACGTGGGCCTGCCGCAGCTTGCCATGCACTCAAGCTACGAGACCGGCGGCGTGCGCGACGTGATGTACGCCATCCGCGCCCTCACCGCCTTCTACGAGCGAAACCTAACCATCAACGGCGCCGAAAGCGTGGAGCTGTAAATGCGAGCCGAAGAAATGAAGGCCGAGCATGGGGCTCAGCTTATTGATCGGGGTTTACAGCTGTTCGTCGCCGCTTGCCATGAGTCAGGGGTCGACGTGTCCAAGGCGCGACCAACGAGTGCTGAAGAACTCAAGCGTAACGCCTATTCGGACCGCTATGACGAGGAGACGGATTGGCTCTAATAAGCGAAGTGTCGAAAACGCTAGATGTATGTTTGATATCACTTTGGCGAGAGTGTCGCAGACAGAACTACCGGTATGGCGCAAGCCAACCTGACCCCATTGCACCAAACCTACCAAAAAGGAACAGGTTCATTTTGGCAGGCTTTATCTGGGCAAATGCCGCAATGCCAACAGCTGGACGGAATTGTTAAGACACCGCGGGTTGAGCAAACGTCAGCGAGCGACGTCCAGAACGAACAAGTTGGCATGAAAAAGGCGAGGCATTGACCTTCTGGTCATGCCTCGCCTTTTGAATGACAAATTGTCGCTCTGGGCGGCGCGCAGCGTCGACCGGTCCGCCGTTCGTTAGAACGGCGGAACCCTAATGTTCGATCCAGCAACGCAGGGTCTCGCCGGCTTGCAGGTGACGCAGATTCTCCGCGGCGATGTCGACGACGTTGTTGAGCGTTGCTGCCAGGTGGAACCAACCGGAGACGTGCGGCGTGATGAGCATGTTAGGCGCATCCCACAGTGGGCTTGTCTCAGGTAGCGGCTCGGGGTCGGTGACGTCGACCGCGGCGCCGGCGAGGTGCCCGGACTCCAGAGCGGTAACCAAGTCGTCGGCGATCACAAGGTCGCCACGGCCGCCGTTGGCAAAGAAGGCGCCCGGCTTCATCGCGGCGAAGAACTCGGCGTTCGCCAGGCCGCGGGTCTCGGGCGTGCTCGGCATAAAGGATGCGACGACGTCGGCCTCCGCCAGGCGTTCAGACAGGGCATCCATGCCGTCCATGTCCTCAAACACAATGGGGTAGACGAGCGGATGGCGCTTGATGCCACGGACGTGCGCGCCCATGCCGCGGCAGAGCGTGGCAAAGTGGCCGCCGATATCGCCCGCGCCCAGCACCAACACGTTGGCATTTTTGAGCGAGGTGACCGGGCCCAAGTCCTCCCAGCGATGCTCGCGCTGCAGGTCCTGGTAGCCGGGCAGGCGCTTCATCATTGACAGCACCATGGCAAACATGTGCTCGCTTACGGCCTGACCGTAGGCGCCGATCGAGCAAGACAGCTTGGCGTCAGCCGGCACGGTGCCGGCGGCAAGGTAGTCGTCATAGCCGGCGGTCTGCAATTGCAACAGCTGGAGATGCTCGCATGCCGTGAGCATGTCAGGGTCGATGTTGCCCAGGATCACGTCGGCATCGGCGACCTGCTCGCGCGTGGCGGCGTCGGCGCTCGTGTAGACAAAGTCCTCGCCCGGAGCGCTCGACTCAAGAATTGCGCGATGACGGTCGTTGACGGGCAGCAAAACCAGGATGTTCACAAGCAGTCCTCTCCGCTTGACCTACCAAAAAGGGACAGGTTTATTTTGGCAGGTTTTATCAGGCAAAACGTTCAAATAAAAACGCCGGATGCAAGACGAGCGTACCCGTCAGCATCCGGCGCATCTACAGCTACCAGCTCAGCAGCTCGTAGCCGTCCTCGGTCACCACGAGCTGAACCTCGCACTGGGCCGAATCGCTGCCGTCCTTGGTGCGCACGCACCAACCGTCACCCTTGCTAATCTTGATGTCGGGCGCTCCGGCATTGACCATGGGCTCGATGGTAAAGACCATGCCAGGGGCCATGATGGTGTCCACGTCGGGCGCTTCGGTGGTAAAGCCCACAAACGGGTCCTCGTGGAACTCCTTGCCGATGCCGTGTCCACCGTACTCGCGCACCACGCTAAAGCCGGCGTCCTCGACCGTCTTTTGCACGGCCTCGGCCATAACGGACAACGGCAGCCATGGCTTGACGGCCGCCAGACCCGCCTCCACGCTGGCGCGGGTGACGTCGACCAGGCGCTGGCGCTCGGCCGAGACCTCGCCGATGCAGAACATACGGCTCGAATCACTAAAGTAACCGTCCAAGATCGTGGAGCAGTCCACGTTGATGATGTCGCCCTCGTGCAGGACGTCCGTATCGCAGGGAATACCGTGGCAGACGACGTCGTTGATCGAGGTGCACACACTCTTGGGATAGCCCTCGTAGTTGAGATCGGCCGGCGTGCCGCCGTGCTCGACGGTGTAGTCATAGATCATCTGGTCGATCTGGTTGGTGGTCATGCCTGCGGCGATATGCTCGCCCACATAATCGAGCACGCCCACGTTGATGGCGGCCGAGCGCTTAATTCCCTCGATATCGGCGGGCGTCTTGTAGAGCGTGCGAGGCAGAACCTCCCAGCCCTCCTCCCACAGGCGCTCGAGGCGCTCATCAAAGGCGCTATGGCATTTCTTGTATTTCTTGCCGCTGCCGCACCAGCAAGCGTCGTTGCGGCCAGGCACGGGTCCTTTGTCATACATGGCTAACTTCCTTTCGTTCGCAGCTAGTATAGCCCACTCACGCGTCCATAAAAGTTGCGGTGATATAGTTCCGATTTAAGCGGTTTAACAGCATAAATAGGAACTATATCACCGCAACTGATGGAGCGGGATGGCGGGCACTGGCTGCTGTGTGGTTTTGCTAGTAGCTCACCTGGCAGGGAATGCCGAGGGCGCGCACGCGTGCGGCAATGGCATCGAGCACCTCGGGCGCTGCTTTGGCAAGGCCGGCGATCGGTGTCTCGCGCGCCACCGTGTAGATGGTCGTTTCTTGTGGGCGAATACGCTCAAGCGCCGCGAGCCAGGGGGCAACGTACTCCTCGCCGGTGTTGTCGATGGGCTTGCCCTGATACTCGCCGGTCAAAAAGATCGTCTGGATAATAACGTGACCGTCAAAGCTTGCGAACGTCTCGATCTGGTGCTCGACGTCGTAGGGGCCAACAGGCTGGTCGAGCAGCTGGATAAACGCCGGGTCGACGGTATCGAGCTTGAGGATGTTGTCGTCGACCATCATGAGCGCGTCGTGCACCTCGGGGCGGTCGGCGCGCGTGCCGTTGGAGAGCACGGCGATCTTGGAGTTTGGGGCAAGCTCGTCGCGCAGCGCGACGGCGCCGGCAATGGCCTGCGGAAACTCCGGTGCGGCGGTGGGCTCGCCGTTGCCTGCGAAGGTGATCACATCGGGGAGCTCGCCCTCGGCTGCCATCTCGCGCAGCTTTGCCTCGAGCGCGTCGAGTACCACGGCGGCCGTGTTGTACGGCTCATGGCAGGGGCGCTCGGCGTTGAGGCCGTTTTCGCAGTAAATGCAGTCGAACGTGCAGATTTTGCCGCTGGCCGGCATCATGTTGACGCCGAGCGAGAGACCAAGGCGACGGCTGCGAACGGGCCCAAAGATGGGGCTGGCATTCAAAAACGTAGACATAGGCTTATGCTCCTCAAGACAATTGTGCCTAAGCATAGCATCGGCTCCGAAGCAGGGTGTGGGCTCTTGCTTTACAAGTTTCGTTTTTTCACGTCGCTCATGATGCCGTGCCATGAAAAGCCTCGGGTCGGGTACAGTTAATCTGTTAACAAGTCGTAAGGCAATGCGGGTCCATCCAACCGTACTGACGTGCAGCTGGATGGGCATTGATGATGGGGGCACAACATGGATTTTACGGTCGAGAATGCGGGCACCACGATTGCCTGTCGCGAATATGCCGGCCCGGATGTGTCGCCTGATACTCCTGCTTTGGTGTGCGTGCACGGCGCTTGTGTCGACGGCACATTTTTCGACGGCATCGCTTGTGAGCTCAGCCGCAACTACCGTGTAATTGCCTACGACCGCCGCGGCTGTGGTGACAGCAGCGAAGCGGCAGACGGCAGCTATGATCTTGCCGCTCAGGCCGCCGACCTGCAGGCCGTGATCGAACACGTTGGCGCTCCGACAAATGTGCTTGCGCACAGCGCCGGTACGTTGGTGGCGCTGGAGCTTCTTCGCGCCGAACCCCATCTCGTCGCCCGTGCGATTCTGCACGAGCCGGCTGTGTCGGCCGAAGGCGTCGGCATGGGCGCAGCTCCGGTTTTGCTCGATATGATTGCGGCTGGAAAGGTTTCAAGGGCGCTCCGGCTTTTCTTGGGAGCCCTCGGCGACTTGGACCCCGAGGCTCCTGGGACGACTAAGGCGGAAGCCAAACATGCCCTGCGCAATGGTCGTTGCTTCATGGCCAATGAATACGGAACAAATATGACATATGCTCCCGACTGGGAGCGCGCCCGCGCGTCAAAGGCGGTGTCGGCCGTGTTTTTGGGCGAGCTTTCGATCGGTACGCCCCGCGAGGCTGGTACGCGAGCGGCTGCCGAATATCTCGATTGCTCTCTCGTGACGATTCCGGGCGCGCATAACGGCCTGCGCGATCGCCCCGTTACGGCGGCAAACGCCGTTCGCGATATCTTGGAGCGTTAGCACGCTCGATGACCTGCGGGGAGGGGGACTGTTAGCGTTTCGTCATTGTTAACGAATGCGCCCATAACCGCGCGCCCGCGGCTCCATTACCGCCGTTTGCCAGGTCATAAAAATGTAACGATAATCGCGCGTTTGCCTGCAGTTGTTAGATGTTACCCTTGTACCATTTGATATGCACCGTTGCCGTGCGTAACGATAGAAAGGGCCCCATATGCTCAATAATCACGAGGTCAATCTAACCGACGAGGAGGCCGCCGCCGAGGTCGCCCGCGTCGCGAAGACCTACCCCGTGGTGCGTTTGCTGTCGGCCGATCAGATTAAGAGCGAGCCTAACTGCTTGCTCGCCGGCGATCGCTGCCCTTGTCTGCGTCAGTCGAGTCTTGAGGCCTTGGCAGATTCGGATGAGGTGTCGGAGCAGCTACTCAATGATGGTATCGAGTACCGCGCTCGCCTGCGCCCTCTGAAGGTCGAGGGCGAGCCTCACGTCTTGTTGATGGTGCGTCCGATTGATGAGCAAGAGGCTGCAGAAGAGGACCTTGTCTACACCGACGTGCTGACGAATGTGCACAATCGCCGATATTACGAGGAAAAGCTCCGTAGCGCCCGCATGAAGGCCGGCGTTGCGGTGATTGACCTTGATGATTTTAAGGTCTTCAACGATACGTGTGGCCGTCATGCCGGTGACCTTGCGCTCGGTGCTGTGGCGACAGCCATACGCAGCGGAATTCGTTCGACTGACGAGCTTGTGCGCTATGGCTGCGACAAGTTTGTGGTCGTCATGCCCAATATTCCCTCCGATGACTTCACCCGTCGCCTGCATCAGGTATCCGATGCCGTTCATGCCACGATTATTCCGGGCCATGAGTACGTGAGCTTGACGGCATGTGTTGGTGGCGTTCGCATTCATGGCGAGACGGTCGATGAGGGCGTTGGCCGCGCTGCCCAGTTACTGAGCTGCGCTAAGGCAAAAGCCGGTACGGTCGTGACCGATGCCGATTCCATCGAGGCCTTCCAAAGCGAAAAGCCTTTGGTGCTTATTGTCGATGACTCCGAGATGAACCGAGCCATTCTCAGCGAGATGCTCAAGGACGAGTATTGCATCCTCGAGGCCGATAACGGTCGTGCGGCGCTCGACATGGTCGACCGCTATGGCGATGAGTTGTCGCTCGTGCTGCTAGATATTGTCATGCCGGGCACGAGCGGCTTTGAGGTGCTGGCCGATCTGTCGCGCCGATCGGTTAGCGACAATCTGCCTGTCATCATGATTTCGAGCGAAGATTCCGACGATATGGTTCTGCGCGCGTACGAGCTGGGCGCCTCGGACAATATCAATCGCCCGTTTGACTCCCGTGTCGTGCGCCGCCGTGTAAGCAACACCATTCGCCTATACGCCAAACAGCGCCGCCTGACGAGCCTGCTATCCCAGCAGTACAACGAGCGCGTCAAGAACAGCCGTATGCTCATCGACATCATGGCCGGCGTCATGGAGCTTCGCAACGGCGAGAGCGGCAGGCACGTTACGAACATCGAGAAGCTGACCGAGCTGCTGCTTGGCTGTCTGGTCCAGCGTAGCGGCACGATCTCCCTCGACAATGAGGAACGCTCCACGATCGCCCTGGCTTCGGCGCTACACGATATCGGCAAGATGTCGATTGACGATGCGATTCTCAACAAGCCCGGACGCCTTACGCCCGAGGAGTTCGAGATTATGAAGACGCATACCACGATCGGCGCCGACATGCTGCGTGAGCTGGGTAGCCATCACGCCGGCAATGCGCTTATGGAATATGCGTACCAGATTGCGCGTTGGCACCACGAGCGCTGGGACGGCAAGGGTTATCCCGATGGCCTTAAGGGCGACGAAATTCCCATTGCCGCACAGGTGGTTTCGGTGGCCGACGTGTACGATGCCCTGACGAGCGTGCGCGTGTACAAGGACGCTATCCCGCACGAGGAAGCGATCAAGATGATTCTGGACGGTAAGTGCGGCACCTTTAACCCGTTGCTGCTCGACTGTTTGCTCGAGGTGCAAGACCAAATTGCCGAGACGTTGGCACGCCCCGCCGATGTCGTCGCGTTTCCCACGATTTAGTTTGACCAAAGGAGTTTTTAATCCATGATTTCCGTGCGTGAGGCGTATGAGAAGATCGGCGCTAATTATGATGACGCGTGTGCTCGGCTGATGGGCGGGGAAATGCTTGCCCGCTTTGCCCTCAAGTTTTTAGATGACGAGAGCATGGACAGGTTGGAGGCTGCCATGGCGGCAGGAGACGCCGAGGAAGCGTTTATGGCAGCGCACACGCTCAAGGGCGTGAGCCAGAACCTGGGATTCGATAATCTGTACGAGCCGGCGGTCGTGGTGACCGAAGCGCTGCGCGGCGCCGATGCCGTTGACGGCGCTCGCGAGGGAATGCATGCGTTGCAGCAGCAATATGCGGCTACGATGTCGGCCCTGCGCGAGGCGGCCGAATAAGAGCTTGCGAGCCTTGGGCTGCTTGCCGGCCACATATAGGTGAAAGGGCGCCCCGCCGGACCATGTGGCCGGCGGGGCGCCCTTATCTGTTTTGTGGTTCGCGTGCTAGCGGGCCTGCTTGACCTTGGCTGCCGCCTCGACAAACGACTTCCAGAGGTTAAAGTCGGTTTCGAGCGTCTGCCAGGTGTACTCGGGATGCCATTGCACGCCCAGGCAGAAGGGTTGGCCTTCGACTTCGATGCACTCGGGCACGCCATCGGTTGCCTTGGCGACCAAGCGCGTGCTTTTACCCAGACGATCGATGCAGCAGTGGTGTGCGGAGTTGGTCTGGATAAGCCTGTGCCCGCCAAGCGCGCGCTCCAGCAACGAGCCCGGCACGACCTCGACGGGATGCACGGGGTCGTTGAGCACGTGGGTATGGCGCCACTGCGTGCGGCCCTCGCGCGCGCCCAGGCTTGGCACGTCCATGCACAGGGTGCCGCCGGTGGCGACATTGAGCAACTGCGTGCCGCGGCAGGTGGTAAAGAGCGGCTTTTTGGCGCGGAGCACCTCGCCGACCAGCTTAAACTCAAAGCTATCGCGGATCTCGCAGCAGAGGGTGGGGTCGTAGGGTCGATCATCGCCCCAACGTTTGGGATTGACATCGGGGCCGCCGGGAATGGCGATGCCGTCGGCGATATCGACGTAATGACGGATAACGTCGACGTCTTCGGTAATGGACATCTGCAGCGGCAGACCGCCGGCGGCAAGAATGGCGTCGACAAATACGCTCGCAATCTCCTCGTTGGGGGAGAGCGTCTCGCTCAAATAGGGCTTCGCTTCTTCCCAGCGTGGTGCTACCAGGATAAGCGGGCGGTCAGCGGGATCGACGTCGACGTGCGGAGTGTAGGACGATGAGGTGCGGGTTCCGATCATGGGTGCGGCTTTCGAATCCGGGTGGACATGGCACAGGGGTGGCGCGGGACAAACGTTACTGATGAATTTGCCCGCGTGGCAATTGGGTTAGTGGCCCTTAATGGAGTTGAGGAAGTCCTGGGCGCGCTTGGTCTGGGGGTGGTCGAAGAACTCGTCGGGTGTGCCGGTTTCCACGATCTGGCCGTCGGCCATAAACACGACGCGGTCGGCCACGCGGCGGGCGAAGTTCATCTCGTGCGTGATGACGATCATCGTCATGCCCTGCTGAGCCAGACGGACCATGACCTCGAGCACCTCGTTGATCATTTCGGGGTCAAGGGCGCTCGTGGGCTCGTCAAAAAGCATGGCCTTGGGTTGCATGGCAAGCGAGCGGGCGATGGCTACGCGCTGCTGCTGGCCGCCCGAGAGCTGTGCGGGCACCTTGTCGGCCTGCTCGGCCACGCCCACGCGGCTCAGCAGGTCTATGGCGCGCTCACGAGCTTCCTCCTTGGACACGCCCAGCACGTCGACCGGTCCCAGCATGACGTTCTGCAGCACCGTCATATGTGCGAACAGGTTGAACTGTTGGAACACCATGCCCAACTCGGCGCGCATGCGGGCAAGGTCTTTGCCTTCCTGCGGAAGCGGCTCGCCCTCGATGAGGATTTCGCCCGAGTCAATGGTCTCCAAGCGGTTGATGGTTCGGCACATGGTCGACTTGCCCGAGCCCGAGGGTCCGATCACAACGACGACCTCGCCGCGGTCGACCGACAGATTGATGTCGTTGAGAACGTGCAGGTCGCCATAGTGCTTATCGACGTGTTTGAGCTCGATAAGCGGCTGGTTGCCAGAAGTAGAAGTGCTCTGTGCCATGGTGCTCGGCTCCTTATGACTGGAAATGGTAAAGCGTTAGCGGATGATGGTCGCGCCGGTCTTGTGCGAAACGTAGACAGCGGCCTTGTTAATCGCGACGTTGATGATGATGTAGATGACCGCGATTACCAGGTAGACCGACACGAGGGCGTCGTAGTTAGTAATGAGCACGCGGGCATTTTGCATGAGGTCGGGGTAGCTCACCACATAGGCGACGGTGGTGTCTTTGACTACGACCACAAGCTGCGAAATCAACGACGGAATGATAAACCGAATAGCCTGCGGCAACACGATTTTAAAGGTGATTTTAGCCTTGGAGAGACCGAGCGTCTGGGCCGCCTCGACTTGCCCGCGCGGTACGGCGTTGACGCCGGCGCGGAAGATCTCGGCGAGTACGCCGGCGGCAGCGAGCGCGACGGGAAGCGTGAGCATCCAAAACGACGGCAGCGCGATCTTGTACTGAGGTAGCACCAAAAAGAAGAAGTAGATGAACAGCAGGCTCGGCACGCCGCGGAAAAAGTCGGTGAGCACGCGGCAGACCAGCTGCAGCGGCTTAATGTCGCTGGTGCGGCCGAGCATAAGGGCTAAGCCCAGCACCAGCGCGATGGCGCCAGCGGTGAGTGCGACTTTAACGGTGCCCTCAAAGCCGGCAAGCAAGAACTTCCAGGTGGTGAGGTGCGTAAAGAAATACCAATAGTGGACCGAAAGCTGGCCGGTCACATAGAAGCGCTGCAGCACCAGGGCGACGAGCGCGGCCACGGCGACGAGTGAGATGGCGGTGCCGATGCGAATCTTGGCGCGCATCTTGGGGCCGGGAGCCTCGTAGAGCGCATCGCGCATGGTGAGTGCAGGGGAGGAATGCTTGCTCATCGGAGGATCCTCACCTTCTTATCGATATAGTTGCCAATGTGGCTCACCACAAAGGCCGTACCCAGGTAGCCGAGTGCCGAGATAAAGAACGCGGCGACGCCGCCGAGCGAGCGCGTGTTGATATAGCTCACCACGCCGGTAAGCTCTTGCGGCTTAAGCGGCACCTGGCTGCCCAAGGCGGTGGTGAGCATGACGGCGATAAAGAGGTTGGTCATGGGCAGCACGCTCGAACGCAGTGCCTGCGGAATCACGATCTTGGCGAGGATACGGCTGAAGCTCATGCCGAGCGAGCGGGCGGCTTCGACCTGGCCGACGCCGACGGTGTTGATGCCGCTCATAAAGTTCTCGGAGCCAAAGGCCGAGCCCAAAAGGACTGTGGCGACGATAACGCAGGTGCGGTAGGGCAGGACGACCTTGAGCGGCGGCAGCGCATAAACGACGATGATGAGCAGTGCGATGCCGGGGATGTTACGGAAGACCTGAACATACAGGTCGCCAAAGACGCGCAGCGGCTTGAGCGGCGACACGCGCATCACGGTGACGGCGACGGCCAGCACCATGGCGATGGCAAACGACTCAAGCGTCATGCCCCAGGTTGCTAGCAGCGCGTCGATATAGTTCTGGCCATAGAGCGACCAGAGCTCGGAGAGACTCATGCGGACCTCCCGCCGATAAGGAAAGGGGCTCCCGTGTGTACGGAAGCCCCGACAACTCAGTGTGGAAACAGTTTATCGCAATAAAGCGCATCGTGCGTTTCCGTATGGTTTCGTTGCGGCCGTTACTAGGCTCGCCGCTTAGGCGCCGACCTCGGGCAGCTCGGGAACATTGGTGTCGCCCGTACGGTCGCCGATGCAGATCTGCCACAGCTCGGTCCAGGTGCCATCGTCCTCGATCTTCTTAAGGAAGTCGTTGACGAAGGCGACGCCGTCGGAATCGAGCGGCAGGCCGATGCCGTAAGGCTCCTTGCTGCCGAAGGGCTTGCCGGCGATCTTGTACTTGCCGGGCTCGCGAACCAGGGCGCTCTGCTGCATGTTGTTATCGATGACGTAGGCATCAACGCGACCCTGCTGGAGTGCCTGGCGGGCCTCCTCGTCGGTCTTGAACTCCTGCTGGCTGGCCTTGGGGGCGAACTCCTCCAGGATGGCGGGGCCGTTGGAGCCGGACTGGACGGCGACGTTCTTGTCGGCCAGGTCGTCGACGCCCTTGATGTCGTCGTTATCGGCGAGCACCAGGATGGCCTGCTGGGTGTAGTAGTAGGGGCCGGCAAAGGAGACGAGCTTCTTGCGCTCGTCAGTGATGGTGTAGGTGGCAAAGACGGCGTCGACCTGGCCGTTCTGCAGGACGGACTCGCGCGTGTCCGAGGTCACCTGGGTGATCTCGACCTTGTTCTCGCCCAGAATGTAGTTGGACAGGAGCTGTGCGATACCGGCATCGAAGCCGCGGGTCTGGCCGTCTTTCTCGTTGAGGAGGGAGAAGAGCGTAGAGGTCTGAACGCCACCGATCTTAAAGACGCCGGCGTCCTTGACGGCCGTGGCCCAGGTGCTGGCGGCGATGGCGTCGTCATCGGCCTTGGGGCCGTTGTCGACGAGCTTGTCGAACGCCTTGGCGTCGAGCGTGGTGGAAGCCTCGGTATCTTCGGAGCTCTTGGAGGAGCCAACGGCGGAACCCTTGTCGGCCTCGGCGCTGGTGTCGGAGCAGCCGGCAAGACCAAGGCCGGCGACGGTTGCGAAGGTGGCGGCGACGAAGCCGCGGCGGTCGAGAACGACCTGCTGGGAGAGGTTCTTGCTCATGGTAGAACACCTTTCTCAATAAAATCCCTAGCGGTTGAGTAGAGTTATACCCTATCGCGCTCAAATGGGTCAACACGAAATAACTCAGAAA
>DBFZQW010000082.1:0-4380 GCA_048521445.1 Collinsella sp.
AGCGGGATCGACCTTGACGCCAGGGCCCATGGTGGAAGACACGGAGATGGACTTGACGTACTTGCCCTTAGCAGAAGAGGGCTTGACGCGCAGGATCTCGGTGTACAGGGCAGCGTAGTTCTCGACGAGCTGCTGCTCAGAGAAGGACTTCTTGCCCAGGGGCACGTGGCAGATGCCGTAGCGGTCGGCGCGATACTCAACGCGGCCGGCCTTGAGCTCGGAGACCATCTTGGCGACGTCCATGGTCACGGTGCCGAGCTTGGGGTTCGGCATGAGGCCACGGGGACCAAGGATCTTACCGATGCGGCCAACCTTGGCCATCATGTTCGGCGTAGCGATAGCGGCGTCGAAGTTGATCTCGCCCTTCTGAATCTGGGCGACGAGCTCGTCGGAACCGATGATGTCGGCGCCGGCAGCCTCGGCCTCGCGAGCCTTCTCACCCTCGGCGAAGACGGCAACACGAATGGTCTTGCCGGTGCCGTGGGGCAGGGAGATGGAACCACGAATGTTCTGGTCAGCCTTACGAGTATCGACGCCCAGACGGAAGTGGGCCTCGACGGTCTCGTCGAACTTGGCTGTGTCGAGCTCCTTGATGAGCTTGGCAGCCTGAAGGGGGGTGTAGAGCGTGGCGCGGTCGATCTTCTCGGCAGCGGCGTTATAGCTCTTACCATGCTTAGCCATGTGCATTACCTCCTGTGGTTAAACGGGCGTGAGCCCTCCCACATCGTATCGTGTGCCCTATTGCACACATTTAACGGGCGCCCCGGTTGGAGCACCCGTCATTACCTAAAGAAATCGCTACTCAGCGATGGTGACGCCCATGGAACGGGCGGTACCGGCGATGATCTTCTTGGCGGCGTCAATGTCGTTGGCATTGAGGTCCGGCATCTTGATCTCAGCGATCTTGGTGAGCTGCTCCTGGGAGAGCTGGCCAACCTTGTCGGCCTGGGGCTTAGCGGAACCAGACTTGAGGTTCAGCTCCTTCTTAATGAGGTGAGCCGCCGGCGGGGTCTTGGTGATGAAGGAGAAGGACTTATCCTCGTAGACAGAAATCTCAACGGGGATGATGTCACCCTTCTTGTCCTGCGTCTCGGCGTTAAAGGCCTGGCAGAACTGCATGATGTTCACGCCAGCAGCGCCCAGGGCGGGGCCGACGGGAGGAGCGGGGTTAGCTGCACCAGCAGGAATCTGGAGCTTAATGACGTTGGCAACCTTCTTCTCAGCCATGGTCATTCCTTTCAAATCACGAGTGTGAAGTAGTACTTGCTATATCGTAAGCACGCACGTGTTAGAAGCACTCCTGAGATGAGCAGTCACAGAAGAAGCACGCTCGCGCGAACGGACGAAAACTTAAGCGATGACAGCGACCTGGTTAAAGTCGAGCTCGACCGGTGTCTCGCGGCCAAAGATCATCAGCGTGACCTTGAGCTTGCCTGCCTCGGTGTTAACCTCGGAGACCTTGCCATCAAAGTCGGTAAGCGGGCCATCGGTAACGCGGACGGACGTGCCGACCTCAATATCAACCGACGTACGCTTGGGCGAATCGCCCTTACCGGGACGACGAGTCATCTTATTGTACTCGTCGCGGGAAAGCGGAGCGGGCTTGCCGTTGCCGCCCAGGAAACCGGTGACACCGGGCGTGTTGCGAACACACGTCCACGCATCGTCATCCATCTCCATGCGAACCAGAACATAACCCGGGAAGATCTTAGAATCCTTGGTCTCGCGCTTGCCACCCTCTTTGATCTCGGTGACGCGCTCCATAGGAATCTCGATATCAAAGATACGGTCCTGCATGCCCATGGTCTCGATGCGATGCTCGAGATCGGACTTAACACGGTTCTCGTATCCAGAGTAAGTGTGAACGACGTACCAACGCTTAGACATGGTTTAGCCCCTCAATCCGGAGAACAGAGCAAGAGCCTCGCCAAAGCCAGCATCGAGCAGAGCGATGACGACGCCGACGACGACCAGAGAAGCGCAAACGACGACCGAGTAGTTCACGAGCTCCTTCTTGTCGGGCCACGTGACACGCTTCATCTCGGACTTCACCGAAGCGAAATACTTCTTGGTGCGGGCGAAGAAACCAGGCTTCTCGTTCTTCTTAGACTTCGCAGCCTTCTCGCTCTTCTTGGCAACGGCCTTCTTGGCCTCAACCTTGGAGTTGGCGGCAGCTTTGTTGGCAGGCGCCTGCTGCTGTGCCTTCTTCTTGTTCTTCTTGTTGGCCATTTGGGTTACCTCCGCGCAATGCGCTTATACATGAGTAAACCGTAAGCCCCCAAATGGGAGCTTACGGAATAATGACTGGCACGCCAGGAAGGACTCGAACCCTCAACACTCGGTTTTGGAGACCGATGCTCTACCAATTGAACTACTGGCGTATGTAACTAGAGACTAGCGAGTCTCTTTGTGCAGCGTGTGGTGACGGCACCAGGGGCAATACTTCTTGATCTCCATACGATCAGGCATGTTCGCCTTGTTCTTGGTGGTCGTATAGTTGCGGCGCTTGCACTCAGTGCACGCAAGAGTAACTAGAGTACGCATGTATCCTGAACCTTTCATATCCGCCCCGTACGGGCACGAGATGGTACTTTATCAGCTCTATGTAAGTGCTGTCAATGAAAACCTCGAATCAATTGGTTCTCGCTGGATCCATTCATATTTGGAACACATCAATGAAGCCAGCGAGATCTAATCGATCCCTCACGCTCGGCTTAAGGGCGAGCGAAGCGTAATCGGCGGGGAATAAGTCCCGCGTAGAAAAGAACCCGGCACCCTATAAGTGCCGGGTTCTCTCTAAGTCAGCTATATCAAAGAGCTAATTTACTCAATGATCGTGGAGACGATGCCCGAACCGACGGTGTGGCCACCCTCGCGGATAGCGAAGCGCAGGCCCTCCTCCATGGCGATCGGGTGAATGAGGTCGCCCTCGATGGTGATGTGGTCACCAGGCATAGCCATCTCGGTGCCCTCGGGGAGCTTGACCGTACCGGTAACGTCGGTGGTACGGAAGTAGAACTGAGGACGATAACCATCGAAGAACGGGGTGTGACGGCCGCCCTCCTCCTTGGTCAGAACGTAGATCTCGCCGGTGAACTTGGTGTGCGGGGTAACCGAACCGGGCTTGCAGAGAACCTGGCCGCGCTCGATGTCCTCGCGCTTGATGCCGCGGAGCAGCAGACCGACGTTGTCGCCAGCCTCGCAGAAGTCCATGGACTTACGGAACATCTCGATACCGGTAACGACAGTGTTCTGGGTATCCTTGATGCCGACGATCTCGACGGGCTCGTTGAGCTTGAGCTCACCGCGCTCGACACGGCCGGTAGCAACGGTACCACGGCCGGAGATGGTCATAACGTCCTCAACGGCCATCAGGAAGGGGAGGTCGTTGTTACGAGCAGGCGTCGGGATGTACTCGTCGACGGCCTTCATGAGCTCGCGGATAGCGTCCATCCACTTGGCGTCGCCCTCGAGAGCGCCCAGAGCGGAACCACGGATGACGGGGATGTCGTCGCCGGGGAAATCGTACTCGGAGAGGAGCTCACGGGTCTCCATCTCGACGAGGTCGATGAGCTCGTCATCGTCGACCATGTCGCACTTGTTCAGGAAGACGACGATGTAGGGAACGCCGACCTGACGGGCGAGCAGGATGTGCTCGCGAGTCTGAGCCATGGGGCCGTCGGTGGCGGCGATGACCAGGATAGCGCCGTCCATCTGAGCAGCACCGGAGATCATGTTCTTGACGTAGTCAGCGTGGCCCGGGCAGTCAACGTGAGCATAGTGACGGGAAGCGGTCTCGTACTCAACGTGGGAGACGGAGATCGTAATGCCGCGCTCGCGCTCCTCGGGAGCCTTGTCGATGTTCTCGAACGCAGTGAAGTCAGCCTTGCAGCCCTCGGTCTCGGAGAGAACCTTGGTGATGGCAGCGGTCAGCGTGGTCTTGCCGTGGTCGACGTGACCAATGGTGCCGATGTTAACATGCGGCTTAGTGCGCTCAAACTTCTCTTTGGCCATAAAGCCCTCCTCTTAACAGGTCGTCCCCGGACGGGACTTTGCCTTTATACCATAGTGGCCTCTCAACATACTATTGAGAAGCCACCGTGTTACCTATGGTAGCGGTGACTGGATTCGAACCAGTGACGCCACGGGTATGAACCGTGTGCTCTAACCAACTGAGCTACACCGCCGGATGGAGCCTGCAACCAGACTTGAACTGGTGACCTCTTCGTTACCAACGAAGTGCTCTACCGACTGAGCTATACAGGCACTTGACGGGTGGGAGCTATAGGATTCGAACCTATGTAGGCAGAGCCAACGGGTTTACAGCCCGTCCCCATTAACCACTCGGGCAAACTCCCAATCGTTCAAGTATCCGCAGGT
>DBFZQW010000083.1:0-19687 GCA_048521445.1 Collinsella sp.
CGGTACCTGCGGCGTTGTGAGCTTTGGCTTTAACGGTGGTCGCGCGGCGGCCGAGACCTTTATGAAGAGCCTCAAGCTCGCCCAGATCGCCACGCACGTGGCCGACGCCCGCACTTGCTGCCTGCATCCCGCTAATGCCACACATCGCCAGATGAACGATGAGGAGCTCATCGCCTGTGGCATCTCCGCCGACATGGTGCGCCTGTCGTGCGGCCTCGAGGACACGGCCGACTTGATTGCCGACCTTGAGCAGGCACTCGAGCAGTGCTAGGCTAGCTCCGTACAAGGCGCCGATGCTGGCAGAAAGCTTCGGCGACCTTTCGTTCTGATTCCGTAGGCGGGACCCCAATCGCGGCAGTTTGCAGGCGATTGGGGCCCCGTTTTTGCGTTGCGCCACTCGAAAGGATGGATATGGAGAAAACCGCAGAGCAGCTGCGCCGCGAGCACATTGCCCTAGAGGGCGACACCCATGGCAAGAACAAGTGGGCGATTCTGTTTACCGTGCTCATCATGACGTTTATGGTGTGTCTGGATTCGACCGTCGTGACCGTGGCGCTGCCCGTGATGCAAAAGGAGCTGGGCGTGGGCCTCGATCGCATTCAGCTGGTGAGTTCGGTGTACCTGCTTGCGACATGCGTGGCTATGTTGCCGTTTGGCCGTCTGGGCGACGTGCGCGGCAAGGTGAATGTGTTCCAGCTGGGCGTCATCGTCTTTTCGGTCGGTTCGCTGCTGTGCGGCCTTTCGGCCTCGCTCGAGGTTCTTATCCTGGCACGCATTGTTCAGGGCATCGGTTGCGCGGCGGCCATGGCTAACAACATGGGTATCATCACCGAGTCGTTTCCGGCGCGCGAACGAGGCCGTGCCATGGGTATTCTCGCGACCTTTGTGGCCCTCGGCATGATGTGTGGCCCCGTGCTCGGTGGCATGCTGGTGGCAAGCTTTCCCTGGGAGAGCATCTTCCTCATCAACCTGCCTATTGGCGTCATCTCGTTTATCGTGGGGCTCTACACGCTGCCGCATGTTAAGCCGGAGGCCGGCGAGCGCCCCATGTCCCTGATCGAGGCCGCTCATCGCTGCTTTGCAAATTCGGCCTTCACCATCAACCTTGTCTGCATGCTCATCGTGTTCGTTGGTATTGGCGCATCTGAGTTTATTCTGCCGTTCTATTTTCAGGACGCCCATGGTTTTGGTTCCGACATTTCCGGATTGCTCTTTTTGGCGCTGCCGATGGTGAATGCCTTTATCGGACCGCTTTCGGGTACGGTTTCGGACCGTGTTGGCTGCGAGGGCCCCACGGCGGTCGGCCTGGGCGTGTACGTGTGCGGTCTCTTTGCGGTAAGCACGCTCGACGAGCACTCTTCTATCCCTGTGATCGTGTGCTGCGTTGCGTTTATGTCGTGTGGCACGTCGATTTTCCAGAGCCCCAACAACTCGCTGTATATGGGCTCGGCTCCGCGCGAAGCGCTCGGCTTTGCGGGCAGCCTGGGCAGCCTGGCGCGCTACGCCGGCATGGCACTCGGCATTACGGCGGCGTCGCATATCCTGTATGGGCAGATGAGCGTGGCGATGGGCGAGGCCGTGACCAGTTTTGTTGCAGGCCGTCCGGATGTATTCCTATTCGGCTTTCGATCGGTGTTCTATGTGCTTATGGCTGTGGCCGCTGTGGGCTTTGCGCTTGCCATGGTGCGTTTGGTGAAGATGCGCGCCCGCCATTAGCTTGTTGGGAGGCTGTCTGCCACGATTCGCGCCGTCCCAAAAAGACTGGTTTGTGGTGCGATGCGGCTTGTGGGGCGGGCGGGGGTCGGTCCGTGGTAGACTATCGAACAACGTTTATTAATCGCGCGGTATCGTTGCCGTGAGAAGGGGTTGCGCCATGCAGGAGCTTGAGGATCGTATTCGCCATGACGGCATCGTAAAGGCCGGTAACGTCCTTAAGGTTGATGCCTTCCTCAACCACCAGTGCGACGTTGAGTTGTTCGACCACATGGGCGCCGAGTGGGCCCGTCTGTTCGAGGGTGTCGAGATCAACAAGATCCTGACTATCGAGGCTTCGGGCATTGGAATGGCTTGCATCGCGGCCCAGCATTTTGGCGGCGTGCCGGTGGTCTTTGCCAAGAAGGCGCAGTCCATCAACCTCGACGGCGAGCAGTATGCCACGACCATCTACTCCTTTACCAAGCAGAAGGAGTACCCGGTCATCGTTGGCAAGCGCTTCCTGTCCGAGGGCGACAAAGTCCTGATTATCGACGACTTCCTGGCCAACGGCTGCGCGCTCGAGGGCCTTATCAAGATCTGCGAGGCTGCGGGCGCCGAAGTTGCCGGCATTGGCATCGCCGTTGAGAAGGGCTTCCAGGGCGGCGGCGATAAGCTCCGCAAGCGCGGCTTCCGCGTTGAGAGCCTGGCCCGTATCGCCGAAATGGACTGCGAGAACGGCGAGATTACGTTCGCCTAGGCGCGCAGCACAAGCGATTGGTGTGCGATGTGACAAAGGGACTGTCCCTTTGTCACATTTTTTTGTATGAGGGGAGGTGTTGATATGGATGAGAACAAGATGGGATGGCGCGAGTATGCGCGCTATGCCGAGATGTCGGTCGAGGAGTTGGCGCGCGATTGCGAGGTGCAGGTGTTTCGCGCGACGGGTCCGGGCGGACAGGGCGTGAACACGACGGACTCGGCGGTACGCATGAAACATATCCCTTCGGGGATTACCGTGACGGCGCGTGAGAGCCGCAGCCAGTTTCAGAATCGCGCGAGCTGCCTGCGCAAGCTGCTCGCTGAGCTTGAGCGTCGCGGGCGTCCACCGCGCCGACGCGTAAAGATCAAGGTGCCTCTGCGATCTCGCCAGCGCAGGCTCAATGACAAGCACTTCAACGCCATTAAAAAGGCCAACCGTCGCAAGCCGTGCAGCGACGAATAGCCTCCTCATAAGTTGCGGTGAAATAGGGACTGTTTTGCGGCTTTAGATGCATAAACAGTCCCTATTTCACCGCAACTTAGGTGGGGTTAGCGGGTGGGATGCCAGACGTGGAGGACGCCGGCGAGGATGTCGACCTCGATGCGTGAGGCGACAACGGGCTCGCCGTCGGCCTGGATGGGGTAGTCGGGCTCCTCAAAGGTAAGCTCGGCATGGCGACAACGGCGCATGTGAACCGGTGGCAACTTGGTATGGTGGCCATCTTTGGCCGAAAGAAACATAGGAAGGGCAACCGCGCGCGGAACGGGGCCGCAGGCGTAGCAGACGTCGAGTATGCCGTCGCACGGGTCGGCGTTGGGGCAGATGCGATAGCCCGAGCCATAGGTGGGTCCCAGCTGGATGGCCATGATAATCGCCCGCACGCGCTCGGTGGGCGCGCCATCAAAGCTGATGGTCATGGGGTAGTTGCGATAGCGTAGACCAAACTGCTCAAGTCCCGATAGGGTGTAGAGCGGAGCGCCCGTCAAGCCGGTCTTTTTGCGCAGCTCGGTGGTGCCAAGGCCGATGGCGGCATCGATGCCGATCGAAAGCGTTTGATCGTAGTACTCAACGGTAGCCTCGCCGCTGCCGCTCGCTGGGCTCCACGAGCGAATGCACCCGATGTCCTGACGCTGCAGCTCGCAGGTGAGCAGCGCGCCAAAATCCTTGCCGGAGAAATCGTCGATGCCGAGCGTCTGGGCAAAATCGTTGCCGGAGCCTACGGGCAGGACGGCAAGGGCGGGACGGACCGCCTCATCCTGCGCCATAAGCCCGTTGACGACCTCGTGGATCACGCCGTCGCCGCCAAGGGCGATAACGGTGCGATAGCCCGTTGCCTGTGCGGCCAGCTCCTTGGCGTGTCCCATGCGCTCGGTCAGCACCAGGTCAAACTGGGATGCGCGCGCGGTCATATCCAAAAAGCGTTGCATGCGCTCGGCAACTTCGTGCGCCGCACCCGACTGGGCGGCTGGGTTGGCGATGATGAGCGTGCGGCCAAAATCAGTTGCGTGCATGGGGCGACTCCCGGCGTATGACGTGACGATGCGGTCGCGCTCAGGTCGAATTGCCCCCGATTGTGGCTGCACGTCGAATACTTACGTCTACTCTATCAGGTCGTTGTGGCGCTCGATAGCATCCGCTACCGTACCGCCCTCATCCACAATAAGCGAACGGCGCTTGGGCGAGATAATGCGCTGGGCGGGGTACACGCCGCGGTGTCCGGCGGTTAGGTAGCTGATAAAGGCCACGATGACAAAGAACCCGGCAGCCGTGCCGTGGAACAGGTCGATGGCCATCATACAGGTGGTGATAGGCACGTTAAGGCCGGCGCAGAACACGCCGAGCATGCCCAGCGCTGCCAGAAAGCTGGGATCGATTCCGACGAGGCAACCTATCCAGCCGCCGAGCGCCGCACCGATACCAAACAGGGGCGTGACCTCGCCGCCTTGGAAGCCGGCACCCAGGGTGAGCGCTGTGACGACCAACTTGATGGCTGCGTCCGCCAGGGTGGTGTTGCCGGCAAATCCGGCGCCGGAAAGCCATGTGGAAAGGCCGGCGTAGTCCCAGGCGTCGAGGAGGGCATACGCGGCCAAAACCACGAGTGCGCCTATAAGTGCGCGAACGAGGTAATTGGTGATAAAGCGACCGTACAGGCTCTTGACGGTTCGAACTGACCAGGCAAAGAGGCGTGCCGTCAGACCGAAGATAATGGCGCTGATAACAACGATGACAACCGTCCGTGGTGTCATGTTGGGAACGCTGGCGATAACATTCGCCTCGTACTCGGTACCCAGGGCGAGTGATGTAAAGTAGCCGGTAAACGAGGCGACCAGGCAGTAGATGCCCGCGGTGTAGTCGATCTTGCCGATAAAGCACATCTCCATGCCAAAGAAAGCTCCGGCAAGGGGCGAACCGAATACGGCGCCAAAGGCCGACGAGATGCCGGCGAGCATGAGGTCGTGGTGGTCATGCTTTTTAAGGTGGGCGAGGCTCGAGATGTTGCTGGCGATGGTGCCGCCAATCTGAACCGCGGCTCCCTCGCGACCGGCCGATCCACCCGTTAGGTGCGTGAGCGTGGAGCAGACGAAGGTGAGGACGGCCATGCGCATATGGATGAGGCGTGTGCCCAGAGCGGAGTCGATGACCAGGTTGTTACCGCGTTTGGCGGCAAGACCGTGGTTTTTGTACACCCATGCGGTGGCAACGCCCACAACGGGAAGCAGTGCGTAAATCCACGCATGGTGCTCGCGATAGTCGGTGGCGATATTCAGCGAGGCCAAAAACGCCCAAGCGGCAACGCCCATGGCGAGCGAGACAATGACGACGAGCGCGAGCAACTTGGCGCTCGCGAGTAGGTTGCGGGCGTTGCGGCGCGTGTCGGCAGCCAGGAGATGCTCGGAGCGGGTAAGTTGATGCCTGCCTGCCGTGATGACGTCGTTCAGGGAGAAAAAGCCGCCGTCGTCGAGCGGCTGGGAATGATCCTGCGTTTCGTTTGCGCTTTCGGTTTTGTCGTTATGAGCCATACGTTCCTCTTTTAGGTTGCAACGCAAGCATTATAAAACGCGGTAAACGCGACGAGCCGGTGGGTTGGTTTCCATTCTGTTTCGCGGCCTGCAACCGACAGGTGTATTTGCGGGTACAGGCCGAGTCGCGGTCGTGCGTCGGGGGATTATACTGAGACAAGCATAAAGAATCGGCGCCCCTGTTGTGCGCCGTGGCATTAAGAGGTGCATATGGCAGAGAAGCTCATTCCGTTGGAGGACGCGCAGTCGATTGTCCTGTCGCACGTTGCTCCGACCGATCTCGTCGAGATTCCCGTGTGGCAGGCGGCTGGTTTTCCCTTGGCCGAGGACGCGGTGGCCGATATCGACATCTCGCCGTTTGCCAACAGCGCTATGGACGGATATGCCGTGAGCTCGGCGGACTTGGCGCAGGCATCTGGCGAGGCGCCGGTGACGCTCGACGTTATCGGACACGAGGCCGCGGGCCATGTGTTTGAGGGCGCAATCGGCGCGGGCGAGACGGTCCGCATCATGACGGGCGCGCCGGTACCCGAGGGTGCCGATGCCGTGGTGAAGTACGAGATCGTCGATGTGCTCGACGGTGACGGCAACGAGGGCTCGCGTGTGGGGTTCTCGGCGCCGGCCAAGGTGGGGGAGAACGTTCGCTCTGCCGCCGAGGAGGCCCATGCCGGCGACGTCGTGATGCGTGCTGGCGAGGTTGTGGCTCCGGCGGGCGCGGGTCTGCTGGCAAGCGCCGGATACGCGAGCGTGAAGGTGCACGCTGCCCCACGTGTGGGCATCATCTCGCTGGGCACGGAACTGGTCGCACCGAGCAAGGTACCGGCGCGCGGTCAGATTCGCGACTCCAACTCGTCGGCGCTGATGGCTGAGGCACTCGATGCCGGTGCCGAGCCCGTGTTCTACGGCATTGCGCCCGATGATGAGCAGGCGATCTCCGAGCTTGTGCATCGCGCCGTGCAGGAGTGCGATTTTGTCATTACGAGCGGTGGCGCCTCGGCGGGTGATTACGATTTCGTGACGGCGCTCGTCCGGTGCGAGGGCGAGGTGCTGTTTGACCGCATCTCGATGCGTCCGGGCAAGGCCATCACGTTTGGCTTGCTCGGGGGTAAGCCCTACCTGGGACTTTCAGGCAATCCGGCCGCGGCGTATGTGGGCTTTGAGATGCTCGCCCGCCCGGCGATTCGCAAGATGCGCGGCTTTGCCGAGGGTGCGCGTCCCGTGCAGCAGGCGACGCTCACACACGACGTGAAAAAGCGACAGCATCGCCGCTTCTTCGATCGCGCGACGGTTTTGCGCGCCCCCGAGACCGGTGAGCTGTTGGTGACCGAGGCCAAGACGCAGAATTCGGCGCTGCTCGGCACGATGCAGCGGGCCAACTGCCTGCTGCGCATTGACGAAGGACCGTGCGACTTCAAGGCTGGCGCTGCCGTGGACGTCGTGCGCGTCGACCTGCCTGAGGGAACGGTGTTGTAGGAGGAAGACTATGGAGTTGAAGATTTCGATTGTGACGTGTTCGGACACGCGCGATCTTGCGCAGGATGAGGCCGGAGCCGCGCTCGAGGAGCTTATCGAGGCGCAGGGCTGGACGGTCTCCTCACACGTGGTCGTACGCGACGACGTCAGCGAGATCGGTGATGCCATTGCGGAAGCCGCCGATGAGTGCCACGCCAATGTCGTGCTCACCTGCGGCGGAACGGGTCTTTCGATGCGCGACGTGACACCCGAGGCGACGCGTGCCGTCTGCGACCGCGATGTGCCGGGTATTGCCGAGGCGATTCGCGCGTACTCGATGACTAAGACGCGCCGCGCTATGCTCTCGCGCGCCGTGTGCATGCAACGAGGTCATACACTTGTCGTAAACTTTCCCGGTTCTACGAAGGCCGCCCGCGAAAGCTGGGAGGCCATAGCAGACCAGCTGGAGCACGCGGCTCAGATGACAGCGGGCGGCGGACATACCAACTAAGCGGTTTACCTGCGGCGGGGCGACCTAAACGGCTGCTCCGCCTTTGTTTTCCGCCGAAGCGACGCCGAGGTGCACGGTAACTTGAAACTATATTCTCTGACGAGAATAATATCTCACTATCATTATTCGCGCAGAAGTATAATCTGGTTGCAGATTAAAGCCCGCGGCGGGGTGCCCGGGCGTAGCGTTCGAAAGGGTTGAATATGTTCGATATGGTTTCTCGCCGCGGATTCGTCTCGCTTTCTGCTGTCGCCGCTGCCGGCCTCGGTCTTGCCGGCTGCTCGGGCAACAAGACGTCCGAGCCTGCTGGTTCCGATGCCGGCTCCGCCAAGTCTTCCTCTAAGAAGAAGACTGTCGAGCTGCAGGTCTTTGCCGCCAACTCGCTCGAGAAGGCCTTGCCCGAGGTCCAGGAGCTCTACACCGAGCAGACCGGCACCACGTTTGCCGACACGCAGTTTAAGGCGTCCGGCGACCTCGTCGAGCAGATGCGTGCCGGCGCCACGGTCGACGTGCTCATCACTGCTTCCAAGGGCACCATGGATGACGCTGAGACCGCTGAGCTCGTCGACACCGACACCCGCGAGGATATGTTCGTCAACGACCTCGTGATCATTCGCGCCGAGGGCTCCGACACCAAGGTCGAGGCCATCGCCGACGTCGCGAACCTGGACGGCAAGATCGCCATTGGCGACGCCAAGACCGTCCCCGCCGGCAAGTACGCCAACCAGGCCCTGGCCTCCGTGGGCCTCTATACCGGCACCGAGGGCGACGACGGCGAGTATGCTCCCGAGATCGCCGACAAGGTCGCCCTGGCCGACAAGGTTGGCACTGCTGCCGCCTATGTGTCCACAGGCGACTGCGTGGCCGGTTTTGTCTACAGCTCCGACATCTTCCGCTACGATGGCATCGAGGAGGCCTTCGTTTGCCCCGAGGATTCGCACAAGCCCATCGTGTACCCGGGTGCCGTTGCCGATGGCTCCGAGCACGCCGACGAGGCCAAGGCGTTTATCGACTTCTGCCTGTCTAACAAGAAGGCTCAGAAGATTTGGGCTAAGTACGGCTTTGAGCTTTCCGCGTAGTGCGGCTTGGCGCGATAATTCCATCGTTTTGTGTTTCACTCCGTCCTTGTATTCACTTGGAGCTTTTCGTGCTTAATAGATTCCGCATGTTTGTCGCCTGTGCTTTGACCTTCGCGCTTTGCTGGGTGCCGGGATTTGCGTTTGCTGGGGGCGCTGAGGACGGGGCCCAGGTTGCTGCGACCGCTCATGGGCTTTCCTACGGGATCGAGGGTTTTGAGCGGCTGGCCAAGGGGACCGCTCGTGCCATGGAGGGCCAGCCTGAGGGCTACCGGTTTCCCGTTGACGAGGACGTGGACCTTGTAGTGGCGCCTGCTTCCGATCGCGTTGTGGTGTGGATATCGCCCAAGGCGGTCGAGAAGTATGGACTGGATCCGCAGGACAACGAGTGCGTATCGGGTCTCAAGGCCCTCGTCTGTAAGCTCGACAGCGCAAACTGCATGGGAGGTGCGCAGCTAGGGGACGTGGATCTTCCTTGGTATGTTACGGCGGAAACAACGTTTGATGCTGGCGGGTATACCTATAGCTTTGACGAGCGCGGTGTGGATGGGGACCGCTATGTGGTGATTGCATCAGCCTCGGGTGATGCCAAGGGCGGCGCGCGTTGGCTTGATAGCGCTCAAATGGTAGAGGCATCGTCTGTCGTGTTGCGGGATGAGCAGGGGCCCTTGACCTCTCTGGCCTCCTTATTGGGCGACATCGACTATCGCCCATTTTGGGTGTCCATAAAAACGAGCGGCCTTGCACTGCTGATCTCCTTTGCGTTGGGCCTGTTCGCCGCGTGGAAGACTATGGGTACCTCGAGTCGCATCAAGGGCCTGCTCGATTCGGTCTTTACGATTCCTATGGTGCTGCCGCCCACGGTCTGCGGTTTTCTGCTCCTCATGCTGTTTGGTCGCTCGACCGGGGTGGGCCAGTGGCTCATCGCGCACGGCGTCTCCATCGTCTTTACGTGGCCCGCAGCGGTGATATCTGCCGTGGTGGTGTCGTTCCCGCTCGTCTATCGTACGGCACTCGGAGCCTTCGAGAGCCTCGACACGCAGATGCTCGACGCCGCGCGAACCCTGGGATGGTCCGAGCGTCGCATCTTTACCAAGCTTATGATGCCGCTTGGTTGGCCCTCGATTGCCGCCGGCACGGTGCTCGCCTTTGCCCGCGCGATGGGCGAGTTTGGCTGCACCCTGTTCTTTGCGGGCAACTACGCCGGCATTACCCAGACCATCCCCATCGCCATCTACTTTGAGTGGATGGGCGGCAACACCTCGGTGGCCCTCTTTTGGGTCGCCGTCGTGATCGTCTTTAGCTTTTTGGTCATCCTGTTCATCAACATGTATACGGCACATTCGCAAAAGTACCGCGAGCGTGGCCTTTCCCGTGCGGAGCGCAAGAAGGCCAAAGAGCTCGCCGGTCAGGGCGATTCGCTCGACCCGGCGGGCGGCGATGCCCTGCGTATCGATCGCGAGGCATTGGCTGAGCTCATGCGCGATGATGCGGCGCCGCAGGGAGGTCGATAGGCCATGTCACTCGTTTTGGATATCAAAAAGCACTATCCCGGGTTTATGCTCGACATGCAACTTGAGGCTGGCGAGGAGCGTGTGGCGCTGCTCGGTGCCTCGGGTTGCGGCAAGAGCTGCACGCTGCGCTGCATTGCCGGCGTGGAGACGCCCGACGAGGGCAAGATCGTCGTCAACGGCGTGATCTTCTTTGACTCGGCGGCGGGCATCAACCTGTCGCCCCAGGAGCGCAAATGCGCCCTGCTGTTCCAAAACTATCAGCTGTTTCCCAACATGACGGTGGCCGATAACGTATGCGCCGGTGTAAAGGATGCGGGCGACGCCGCCGCGCGCAAAAAGCTCGCCGAGCGCTATCTGAGCATTTTTGGTCTAGCCGATTTTGCCGACCGCTACCCCGCGCGACTCTCTGGCGGGCAGCAGCAACGCGTGGCGCTTGCCCGTATGGTGGCGGCGCATCCGGGCATTTTTATGTTCGACGAGCCCATGAGCGCACTCGATTCCTATCTTAAGAGCGCCCTCGAACAGAACATGCTAGACCTGTTCGATGTATGCAACCGCACCGTGCTCTACGTGAGCCACGACATCGACGAAGCGTGCCGCCTGTGCCAGCGCATCTGCGTGATGCACGACGGGCGTGTGGAGGAGATCGGCTCCGTCGAGGACGTGGTCCGTCGTCCGCAGACGCTGGCGGCACTGCGCCTGACGGGCTGCAAGAACACAAGCCGGGCGCGCAAGATCGGCGACGAAGAAGTTGAGGCGCTCGATTGGGGCATGACCTTTAACGTGGGTCGCGAGGTTCCCGATAATGTGGCGTACCTGGGCATTCGCGCGAGCTACTTCCATGTGGACAACCGTGCCGAGCGGGGTCGCAACAGCTACGACCTGCACGTGGCGCGCGTGAGCGATTCGCGTTTTGAGCGCCTGGTGCTGTTGGATGCGCCGCGGGCCGATGCGCCAACGCGTCTGCAGTGGAAGGTCAACAAATTGAGCGTACCAGCGGATGGGTTACCGCAAGAAGGCGAGACCCTGCGTATGCATTTTGATGCCAGCAGGATCCATTTGGTTTGTCGATAGCGCCGGGTAATGCCGTCGGGGATATAAGCCTCGGCGGCTTTGCCTTGCCGCTCGCCGAATGGGGAATGACAAACTCTTATCAACACAGATAATTATTTATTAAACGACGGCACACGAGGTTGTCGTACGAATGTCAACGGTGTTCGCATGGTCGACGACCGTTGATATAGTTGACCTCAACTTGTAGAGGAGGGTGCGCACATGCCGCAGACGACATACATTCGCCGCGTTGCCGCGCGTGCCCTATATATGGCTCGGAGCCGCATATGAGCAGGTATGTTCACGGCTCCGGGAGAGACGACGCACAACTAAATAACCGTCCGCAAGGCAGGTTCCCTAAAATTCCGGGTTTAGGCGCGGCTGGGTTTTCGCCACCCACCGTGCAGCAATACCGTAGCTATTCATTTTTGGTTCAAGAGGGGAACCGTTATGGCTGAAGCAATCGAAGAAGTCAAGCTGCCCAGCACGTTTGAGGAGTTCAACGAGCAGCGCAAGGCGGCGTTTATTCGCGTCAAGGATTATAAGCAGGCGGGTAATCGCCTGGTCGGTTTTCTGTGCAGCTACACGCCGCTCGAGATTATCGATGCCGCGGGGGCTGCGAGCGTGGCGCTGTGCGGCACGTCCGACGAGGTGATTCCCGAGGCCGAGAAGGTGCTGCCGGCAAACCTGTGCCCGCTCATCAAGTCTACGTATGGTTTTGCCTATTCGCAAAAGTGCCCGTTTACGTACTTTAGCGACATGATCATCGGCGAGACCACCTGCGACGGCAAGAAGAAGATGTACGAGCTGCTCAACGAGCTCAAGCGCACGCACATTCTGCACCTGCCGCAGAGCCGCGATCGCGCCCACGAGCGCGAGGGCTGGTACGAGGAGTGCCGCCTGCTCAAGGAGGAGCTCGAGAACTTCTACGGCATCGCGATTACCGACGATGATCTGCGCGCTGCCGTGCGCCGTCGCAATCGCCTGCGTGCGGCCCAGCTCGAGATGTTTGCGCTGCAGGCCAACCAGCCGGCGGCCATGAGCGGCGTCGACCTGATGAGTACCATGTTTGCCGGTACGTTCAGCTTTGATATCGAGGCCTATACGCAGCAGCTGGAGCAAAAGGTTGCCAAGCTGCGCGAGGCCTACGACGCGGGCGAGCGCCCGGTCGCGGCGGATGCCAAGCGCATTCTGATCACCGGCTGCCCGGTGGGCGGCGTAATCAACAAGATCGGTCGCACCATCGAGTCCAACGGCGGCGTGGTCGTGTGCATGGACGACTGCTCGGGCGAGCGCACGGCGGCTATGATGATCGACCCGGACGCGCCCGACATTCTGCGCGCCATCGCCGACCGCTACCTGGATATCAACTGTTCGGTCATGACGCCCAACGACGGCCGCATGGAAAACACGCTGGCCATGTGCGAGAAGTACCATGTCGATGGCGTGGTAGAGAGCGTGCTACAGGCCTGCCACACCTTCAACGTTGAGAGCGCGCGCATGCAGGAGGCTGTCGAGGGTGCGGGTATTCCGTATATGAAGATCGAGACCGACTACAGCAACGGTGACATGGGCCAGATCGAGACCCGCATCGCCGCCTTCATCGAAACCCTCTAGCTTCCTCAGGCACCGGATCTTGCTCCTCAAACCGTCGCTTGCGTACCCAAAGTACGCTGCGCTCCTCTTTCGGGGCAATCTCCGGCACCTGAGAAACCTAGAGCTAAGGCGCCTGAACGCGCCGCTACCTTTGATGTTTAGATTGGGAGAGAGCCATGATAGGGATCGGGATCGATATCGGGTCTACGGCGGCTAAGGCCGCTGTGGTCGACGGGGAGGGTTCGGTGGCGTGGACGTGCGTGCAGCCAACCGGGTTCTCCTCGGTCGATGCTTCCGAACGGCTGCGCGAGGCGCTGGCAGCGGCCGGCTACGACGTGACGGCCGACGATGCTCGCGTGATCGCGACCGGCTACGGCCGTGTCGCCGTGCCCTATGCGCACAAGGTCGTGACCGAGATTACCTGCCACGGCACCGGTGCCGTGCGCCTGTTTGGCGATCACGGCACGGTGATTGACGTGGGTGGTCAGGACACCAAGGTCATTCAGCTTAAAAGTGGCCGCGTGGCCAAGTTTGCCATGAACGACAAGTGCGCTGCCGGCACGGGGCGTTTTTTGGAGATCATGGCCGACCGCCTAGGCATTTCCCAGCAGCAGATGGCCGACCTGGCGCGTTCCGGCGAGCCCACCAAGATCAGCAGCATGTGCACGGTGTTTGCCGAAAGCGAGGTCATCAGCCTGATCGGTCGCGGTGAGCCGCGCGAGAACATCGCCCGCGGTGTGATCGAGAGCGTCGTGTCGCGCGTGGCCACTATGGCCGGGCAGGCGGCGGGCGCCCCGTACTACCTGACCGGTGGCCTGTGCGAGAACGCCTTCGTGGTGGAGCGGTTGGGCGAGCTACTGGGGTCGCCGGTGACCACCTCGCCCCAGGCTCGCTTTGCCGGAGCGATCGGCGCGGCTGTCCGCGCCGCCGCTTTGGCCTAGGGGTGTACCGCGACATGCGCATCCTCAATATCACGGCACAAAAACCAGATAGCACCGGCAGCGGCACCTACCTTGCCGCGCTTGTGCGCGAGCAGATCGAGACAGGGCATCGCGCCGCCGTGCTTTGCGGTGCGGCGCCGGGTGATACCCAAGGCGAGCTGGACCGGCGTGCTGCTGTGTTTGCCGTGCCGTTCGAGTCGCCCGAGCTGCCGTTTCCCATCTGCGGCATGTCCGATGTCATGCCCTATCCCTCTACACGCTATCGTGACCTGACGCCTTCGATGCTCAAGGCATTTGAGCGGGCATTTGCTGCTGCAATCGATCGGGCGGTGGCTGAGTTTCGGCCCGATCTGGTGCTCTGCCATCACCTGTATCTGGTGACCGCATTGGCGCGCGAGTGCGTCCGGGGCGTGCCGGTTGTTGCCGTGTGCCATTCGACCGACCTGCGCCAGCTGCGTTCGCATACGCTCGAGCGCGATCGCATCGTACGTGCGGTTCGTCGGCTCGATGCCGTCTTTGCGCTCCATGCTGAGCAGGCTGAGCAGATTGGCCTGGTGTGCGGCGTCGATGCCGATCGCATCCACGTGATTGGGACGGGCTACGACCATCGCGTCTTCTGCCGCGACGCAAGCGTGGCGAGGCGGCCGGGATCGCTTGTGTACGTGGGCAAGATTTGCTTTAAAAAGGGCGTCGAGTCGCTGGTTCGAGCCATGTCATTGCCGATTGACGATGGCGTCCGCCCATCTGGCTTGGTACTTGTGGGCGGCCGCGGGGACGATGCCGAGTACGCGCGTATCGAGCGCTTGGCCGCGGCCTCGGATGTGCCGGTGACGCTGGCGGGGCGCCTGGATAGCGATGGGCTCGTGCGTGCCTACCGCAGTTCCGACGTCTTAGTGCTGCCTTCGTTTTACGAGGGCCTGCCGCTCGTGACGATCGAGGCCCTCGCGTGCGGCTGCAAAGTTGTGGCGACCGATTTGCCCGGCGTTCGTCCCTGGATGGAGGCGATGCTTCCCGGTGCTCCCGTGACGTGGGTGGCGTCGCCGCGTATGACGGATGTCGACACGCCCGTGGCGGCCGACCTTCCGTTGTTTGAGCGCGCACTGGCAGATGCTATCGCGCAGGCGCTTGCGGATCCGCCTTCGACGTTCGAGCCGTCGGCGGTCTCTTGGGAAGCGTGCCTGGGGCGTATACTTAAAGTCGTTGATTTGTTAGAAGGGGGTTCGTATGGCTAAGGACACCATGAGGCTCACGTCCATGACGGCCGCGAGCGGTTGAGCCGCTAAGTTGGCTCCTGGAGCCCTCGCCCAGGTCCTGGGCGACTTACCCAATGTGCATAACGACAACCTGCTCGTGGGGTTCGATACCTCCGACGATGCGAGTGTCTTTCGTGTTGGCGAAAACCTGGGCCTCGTGCAGTCCGTCGACTTCTTCCCGCCGATGGTCGACGATCCCTATCTGTTCGGCCAGATCGCCGCAGCCAACTCGTTGTCGGACATCTACGCCATGGGCGGGCGGCCGAGCCATGCTATGAACTTGCTGTGCATTCCGAGCTGTCTGGGCGTTGAGGTTGCCGGTCAGATTCTGGCGGGCGGCGCCGACAAGTGCGTCGAGGCGGGTTGCTCCATCGCGGGCGGTCACACCATCAACGACGACGAGCCCAAGTACGGTCTGTCCGTGAGCGGTTTTGTCGCGCTCGACCGCATGCTCGCCAACAGCGGCGCACGCGTGGGCGATGTTCTGCTGCTGACCAAGGCGATCGGCTCGGGCATCATCACCACGGCTATTAAGGGCGAGCTCATCGAGCATGACGAGGCCGCAGCCATGTTTGACTCGATGCGCACCCTCAACGAGGCGCCGATTCGTCTGGCCGAGGGACTTGAGCTTCACGGCTGCACCGACATTACGGGCTTTGGTCTGATCGGGCACGCGTGCGAGATGGCCGAAGGCTCGGGCGTGCAGATTGAACTTGCGTCGGGGGCGGTGCCGCTCTTTGATCAGGTGCTCGACATGGCACGTCTGGGCATTATCCCCGCGGGCTCCTATCGCAACCAGGACTTCTTCGGCCCGCGCGTGGCTGCCGACGAGAACCTGGAGCCGGGTATGCTCGACGCGCTGTACGATCCACAGACGTCTGGTGGCCTGCTTATCGCGGCACCTGCTGCCGATGTGGATGAGCTTGCGCGCCGTCTGCATGCCGAAGGACGTATCGCCGCCGTCGTCGGTCGCGTGTGCGAGCCGGTGCCAGGCGGTCCTGCCGTCCACGTTGTCCGCTAGCCCGCACGTTTATGTAACTGTTTACCGTTTTCTAGAACGGTTCTTTCGAAAGGAAAAACTATGCCTACTAAGATTGAAGTCAATGCCATGGGCGATGCCTGCCCGCTGCCCGTCGTCAAGACGCTTAAAGCCCTGAAGCAGCTCGATGGCGAGGGCGTTGTCGTGACCTCGGTCGATAACGAGACCGCCGTCAAGAACATCTCCAAGATGGCGCAGGAGAAGGGCTGCACGGCCTCGGTCGAGAAGGTTTCTGACGCCGAGTGGCACGTGACCGTGGCGACCTCTGGCGCCGTGGCCGTTGTGGACCCCGAGCAGGACGGTGCCGCTTTTTGCGACGCAAGCGCCGGCAAGGGCAAACTCGTCATTTCCGTCTACACCGATTGCATGGGCCGTGGCGACGACGAGCTGGGCCACAAGCTCATGAAGGCGTTTATCTTTGCCGTGACACAGCAGGAGGAACTGCCCGCGACCATGCTGTTCTACAACGGCGGCGCCAAGCTCACCGTCGAGGGCTCGCCAGTGCTCGACGACCTGAAGGGCCTGGCGGAGCAGGGCGTCGAGATCCTTACCTGCGGTACCTGCCTCGACCACTATGGCATTAAAGACCAGCTCGCGGTGGGCGAGGTCACCAACATGTACGTGATCGTGGAGAAGATGGAGCAGGCTGTGCGCGTCGTGCGCCCGTAGCGTATTGGTTGGAGTTGCCATGAGGGAGAAGCGCCCGGCGCTTGTCATCACGTTTCCCACCACGGCGGCCGCCATGGGGTGCGAGTCCCTGTGCATCGAGCGCGGCCTTCCCGGGCGAACGATTCCCGTGCCCGGGGAGGTCGCTGCTGGCTGCGGTCTGGCGTGGAAGGCGTTGCCTGCCGATGAGGAGCTGCTGCGCGGCGAACTCGCCGCGGCGGGCGTTCCCACCGAGGGCTATACCGTGATTGATATGTGGGAGGTCGTGCGATGATCTACCTGGATAACGCGGCGACGACCATGCACAAGCCGCAGGAGGTCATCGATGCGGTGACGCAGGCGATGTGCTCGCTCGGCAATGCCGGGCGCGGCGCCACGTCGGGTGCACTCGATGCGGCACGTACCATCCACGGCTGCCGCGCCAAGCTTGCGCGCTTGCTGGGCTGCCCGCGTGCTGACCATGTTTGTTTTACGCCCAACTCCACCGCGGCGCTCAACACCGCCATCAACGGGGTGGTGCGCCCCGGCGACCGCGTGGTCACGACGGTGCTCGAGCACAACTCGGTGCTACGTCCGCTCAACCGCTTGGCGGCAGAACAGGGCGTGACCGTTGAGCATGCGGGCTGCGACGCGGACGGCGTTCTCGATTATGACGAGCTCGAGCGGCTGGTCACGCCGGGCACGCGTGCCGTGGTGGTGACGCACGCCTCCAATGTGACCGGCAACGCGGTCGACATTGCGCGCGTGGCGGCCATGGCCCATGCTGCCGGCGCGCTGGTGATCGTCGACGCCTCGCAGTCTGCCGGCGCGATGCATATCGATATGCAGGCCATGGGGCTCGACATTGTGTGCTTTACCGGCCATAAGGGGCTCATGGGACCTCAAGGCACCGGCGGCCTGGCCGTGGCGGAGGCTGTTGACGTGGCTCCGTGGGCCATGGGCGGCACGGGCGTGCACAGCTTCGATGCGTTGCAGCCGCTTGAGTGGCCCACGCGCCTCGAGGCGGGCACGCTCAACGGCCACGGCATCGCGGGCCTTTCTGCCGGTCTCGACTTTATCGAGGCGCAAGGCGGGGTCGAGGCGATCGCGGCGCATGAGCGAGCGCTGGCTGAGCGCTTTCTCGCTGGCGTGCGCGAGATTCCGGGGATTAAGCTCTACGGTGCGTTTGACCAGCCGACGCGCTCTGCGATTGTGTCGCTCAACGTGGGTGATATCGACTCTGCCGAGATCTCGGACGCGCTCATGCAAGGGTGGGGGATTGCGACGCGCCCCGGTGCCCATTGCGCTCCGCTCATGCACCGCGCGCTGGGGACCGAGCGCCAGGGCGTCGTCCGCTTCTCGTTTGGGTATTTCAACACGGACGAGGAAGTCGACACTGCGATTGACGCTTTGCGCGATTTAGCCTGCTAGAGCGTATATACTTGCGGGACGGGTGTTTTTGCCCGTCCCGTTTTTGTTTCGACCCGAAAGGTGTGTCTATGGCCTCATCCGCGCCGCGCGGTCTGCGCTCCGACCATGTCGTCACCGTCGGCATCGCCCTATTCTCGATGCTCTTTGGCGCCGGCAACCTCATTATTCCGCCACTGCTGGCGCTGCAGGCAGGCTCTGCCACGCCGGTCGCCATGCTCGGCTTTCTCATCGCTGCCATCGGCCTGCCCGTCATGGGCTTTATCGCCGTGGCGCTTGCCGGAACGGCGCGCGAGCTTGCCGGCCGCGTACACCCCAAGTTCGGTGAGTTCTTTGTCGCGGCGGTGTATCTGGCCATCGGCCCGTGCCTGGCTATTCCGCGCACGAGCTCCACGGCCTTCGAGATGCTGGTGCCGCTGCTGCCCGAGGGCGTCTCGCTTGGCACGGCTCGCCTGGTGTTTGCCGTTGGCTTCTTTGTCGTCGCGTTTGTGCTCACGCTGCGTCCGGGCGTCATCACGCGCGTGCTCGGCCGCATTACGGGCCCCGCGCTCATTGCGCTCATCGTGCTGGTCGTGGGTGCCGCCGTGGTCTCGCCGTTGGGTCCCGCTGCCGCGCCGCAGGCTCCCTACAATGCCGGTGCTGCCGTGCAGGGCTTTTTGACTGGCTACCAGACCATGGACCTGCTCGCGTCGCTCGCCTTTGGCATCATCATCGCCGAGACCATCCACGAGCTGGGCGTTACCGATGACAAGCGCGTGGCCTTCGAGATTTCGCGTTCGGGTGTGATCGCCGGCGTGCTCATGGCCATCATCTACTGCGGCCTGGCGCTTGCCGGCACGCAGCTCAGCACCGTGATGCCCGATGCCACCAACGGCGCCGCCATCCTTGCCCGCTCTGCCTCCATGCACTTTGGCCTTGCCGGCACGGTCGTGGTCTTTGCGATCTTTTTCCTTGCCTGCATGAACGTGTGCATCGGCCTTATTAGCTGCTGCTCGCGGTACTTCTGCGAGACGTATGTGGTCGAAGGGGGAGCGGAGGCTTCCGAGGAGGCCATGCGCCGTCCCTTCGCGGTTCTCGCCTTTGTGTTTGCAGCGTTTTCGTGCGTGCTCTCCAACGTAGGCCTCGACGTGATCCTTATGTTCTCGGTGCCTATGCTCAATGCTCTGTATCCCGTTGCCATTGTGCTGGTACTTATGGGCCTGGTGCACGGTTTTTGCGATGCGCATCCGCAGGTGTGGGTCTGGGTCGGCGGCGTTGTCGCGGTGCAGAGCGTAATCACTTCGGTTCGCGATGCGTTTTTCGCGGGCGCGTGGCTACCGTTTGATGTGCTGCCGCTGGCGGATATCGGTGCCGCGTGGGCGCCGGTTGCCGTGGTTGCCTTTGTAATCGGCCTGCTCCATAGTCGTTTTGTTGCACATTCGAGGAGCTAGGGTTTCTGCGCTTGCACAGGCGGGGAGTCTCCCCTATAATTTCCTTCGCTTTGGGACACGCAAGGTTTAGACCTTAGCTGCTCAACACCTTCGGGACGTGGCGCAGTTTGGTAGCGCGCCTGCTTTGGGAGCAGGATGTCGCAGGTTCAAATCCTGTCGTCCCGACCATATCTTGCGGGCGTAGTTCAATGGTAGAACCCCAGCCTTCCAAGCTGATGACGCGGGTTCGATTCCCGTCGCCCGCTCCATAGGATAGTTTTAACGGCTTTGGCTC
>DBFZQW010000084.1:0-29753 GCA_048521445.1 Collinsella sp.
TAGCAAAAACGTATCAGCTGGAACTTGCCGCTCAGCTGACCAAAAGCTGACCAAAATCTAACCATGCAGGTAGATGACCTGCTTTTGGCGACATATTTCTTGTTTGAATCGGTGGGCGGTAATCGGCGACCGTGAACGGTAGCTGGATATGAAGTCTTGGTAAGTTTCGGGACGTGTACTTTTTGAAAAAGAGCATTCTATCTGCTGTTTTGTGTTTCTGGATCGCATATTTGAAGGCATGTGATAAGGGCGGAGGATCGTCGTCTTGTACCTGAGGAAACCGTGACCCGGAATTGCCGCTCGGAACGGGACGCGCTTTCCGGAACAGCCCTCAAGCGGAAACTGTGTCCCAGATTTCGGCCCCAGAGTGGGATACCGTTTCCGGATCGGGCCTCAAGCGGAAATTGCATCTCGGAACGAGCCCTCAGAGCGGGATGAACTTTCCCAACGGGGCCGCATGCGGAAGCTGTGTCCCGGAATGAGCGCTCGGAATGGGATGCATTTTCCGGTAGAAGCTTCAGCGGAAAGTGCATCCCAGAATTCAGGCTCAGAACGGGACACGCTTTCCGGATGGCATGTTTGGCGGAAACTACGGCCCAGTTTTTGGCTCCAGAACGGGATACATTTTCCGGAACGGTCCACGTGCGGCGGTGTATCGCCCCTTTTCGTGCGCCGCTTGTCGAATTACGTTATAGCTAGCTATATTATAGGAAGGTATAATATGGCTAGCTATAACGTGAAGGAAGGATGGCCCTATGTTTATCGGAAGAACAGCGGAAATGTCCGAGCTCAATCGACTGTATGGCACGGGCTCCTTTGAAATGCCTGTGATTTACGGCCGCCGTCGTGTGGGTAAAACGCGCCTTATCACAGAGTTCATCCAAGGCAAGAAGGCTATTTACTTTCAAGCTCGTCGTACCAATGCGGAGGCAAACCTGCACGGCTTTAGCCAGGCGATACTTGCAGGCTCGGTTGGTGCTGCAGGCGTGTCGTTTCGTAGTTTTGACGAAGCGTTCGATGCATTGGCCACCATGGCTCGAACGGAGCGTTTGATTGTCGTGATTGACGAGTATCCCTATCTCGCCCAATCGAATCCCGAAATCAGCTCGTTGCTGCAAGGCAAGATCGACCACTTGTACAAAGAGACCAAGCTCATGCTTATCCTGTGCGGGTCGTCGCTTTCGTTTATGGAGGAACAGGTGTTGGGCTACGAGAGCCCACTATACGGTAGGCGTACGGCCCAGTTTAAGATCATGCCGCTCGATTTTACGACGACCCTCGGCCTGTGGCAGAGCATGAGTCGCGAAGATGCTGCAGTTTGCTATGGCATGACGGGCGGCATTCCTGCATATATCGAGAAAGTCGATCCTACCGTATCGCTCGAGGACAACATCAAACGTCTTTTTCTTACTCCTACGGGCCATCTCTTTGAGGAGCCGAGTAACCTGCTATTGCAAGAGTGCCGCAATCCCGAGCAATATGATGCGATCGTGCAAGCAATTGCCCAGGGGCGCTCGAAGATCTCAGAGATTGCGAGCTCTATGGGAATCCCTGCGAGCAACGTAAAGAGCTATGTGGATAAGCTGGCGTCGCTTGGGATTGTCGAGCGCGAGCTGCCCCTAAACGAGACGAGCAATAAGCGAGCCGTGTATCTGCTGAGCGACCAGATGTTTAGGTTCTGGTACAAGTTTGTGCCGCAGAACATTGGGCTGATTCAAAACGATATGGCCGAGATGGCGTATAGGCGCATTGAGCCGCACGTATCGGATTACATGGGTACGGTCTTTGAGCTTATATGCAGACAATACGTGTACGAACTCGCACGCGCGGGCGAACTTGGTGTGGTGCCGGCAACAGTTGGCCGTTGGTGGGGAACGGACAATCGGACGCGTACGCAGGAAGAGATCGATTTGATTGTCGACGACGGAGAGGGCGCGGCGCTCTTTGCGGAGTGCAAATGGCGTAACGAACCGGCAGGCGAGGATGTTCTGGAAAAGCTCGTGTACCGAAGCGAGCTCTTTAGGCGTCAGCATAAAAGCTACGTGATCTTCTCGAAGCGTGGCTTTACGCAAGGATGTCAGGAAGCTGCGGCGAGCAGGGGAGATACCAAGCTGATTTCGTTTGCCGAGATGTGCGAGCGGAGATAACCAAGCGCGCTCTGATGTGATTGCTCGGAATGGGTCGCGCTAAGGATGCCAAGCGTAAAACCTACAATGAAAATGGCGTAAAAACTACATTGAGAACGGCGTAAAAACAGCATTGAGAATGGCGTAATTTCGTATATCGCATGATCGCCCGAGCTTGCACACAGCCTTTTGCGAGCTCTTGCCATGAACGAGAGCCAGGCTGTCACGTACAAGACGCTCATAAAGGACGCCTCGTACGGTGAGACGGGCCCCGACGAGAGGACCATCGCTGCGCACCTGGATCTCTTCAACAGGCTCAAGCTGACCGAGGACCTGTGCGGATGGGAGCCATCGAGGTCAAGCTGAGTGATGCGAAAGCAGACGATGGAGCGAGAAATCTCAAGGCGCTGGAGAGGAAAGTGCTCTCCAATCCTGCCGCCCAGAATGCCGCGCCGGCGTTTTTGGCGGTCGTGGTTGGAAAGGGGAGCATTGCCTACACACGCGACGACGGCGTGGCGGTGATCCCCATGGCGGCACTTGGGGCGTAGTGGTTTTGCGGGCGTGCCGTGCTTCCTTTACCGAAAATCCATTTGGTAAACCAGATGCTCGCGGATAGAATAAAGTTGACGGCAGCCCAAGTTCTGGAGAGCTGGGAAACGCCGTTGCTTGGTCAAGAGGTCGGTGCCTTAATGGCAGCGACTTGTTATGCTTCGAATGCTGCTTGAGTGCCTCGGAAAGTTCGATAAGCGCCGTGAAGAGCGAGACCAAAGCAACCAAGAGCTCTACGAGCTCTGATGGGCCCGGGATGACCTCTGATTCAAGTCACCGGGCCTAAATCTTTTTCATGCATTTGAATAGAGCGGTCGACTCTCTTGGGGCCGTCTGCATGGCGTGTGCTTGGCGCATGGTATATTGCGTCCCGCTTTCATGTCCGCACGGGTTCCTATCCTTACGGCAATGTAGCCGCCTATGTAACGAGCGGCAGTTGACGGAGAAAGGCCCTGACCGTGCCAGACAAAAAGACGCCGGATATCTCGGCTATCGATACGACGAACTTTGCGCGCCAGATTGTGCTGGACTTTGAGTTTGCGCCGGTGCCAAAGCAGCGCCAGCGACGTGGGCTGCGCAATGAGATTATCGAGGTCGGCGCCGTCAAGCTCGATTACCACGGCAACGTTATGGGCGAGTTCTCGCAGTTTGTGCAGACGGAATTTACCGAAGGCGTTGCGTTTTCCGTCCGCGAGCTTACGGGGATATCGGCCGTGGACACTGCGATGGCCGATCCGCTCTACATGGTAATCAAAAGGCTCAGCGATTGGATCGGTCGCTACTCCGCACAGGTGGTTTGCTGGAGCGGGGCGGACCGTCGACAGCTTTTGACCGAGTGCCAGGCAAAGCACATTGATCTTTCCGCATTTCCTACGGACTGGGCCGACCTGCAGGCGTTTTACACCTCGATCATGGACGTGGGCAGCCACGGGTGCGTCTCTTTGAGTGACGCGGCGACGTGGTTTGGCATCGAGTTCGACGAGCCGACGGGTCACGCCCACAGCGCCCTTGCCGATGCGCGCGTGACCGCCAAGCTGCTCAAGCAGGTGATGGACGGGGACTACCGCGTGAGCCCGCGCGCCCAGGAAGTCCGCCAGCGGTGGGGGATGGGCGAGCGAGCTCAGACGCGCCTTTCTAGCAAGTGCCCCGAGCTGGGCGACCTGCTGCTGAAGCTGAAGGCGGCGGGAAGGTAGGGGCGTTAGCTGTCTGCATGGCGCGTGCCTGTCGCGTATCGTTACTCTTCCTGCTGCTTGGCAGGCAAGATGTAGACGTTCTCGGCGTCCACGGCGATCTGCGCGGGGCGGTTGTAGAGGGTGTCGATCTCCTTTACGCTCTGCTTGAACGGCGTGACGTCGGGCGTCTTTGCCTGATGGAGCTTTTCGAGGAGTTTCTCGGATTGCTTGTCGTTGAACTTTCCGATGCTCTCTCCTGCGCCTTCGAGCGCCTCGTCGATGAGTGTATGGTCGCCCACGGGGGTCTTTGCGATGGCGTGACCGAGCAATTTGCCCGCGGACGCGATACCGCCCAGCAGTGCCGCATCGACGGTGTCGACAGCCCCCGCTTCGAGTGCGTTGTAGCAGTCGGTGTAGAGCTCGCGGTACGCGATCGAATCAGCCTCGATCTTCGCAGTGGCGTCCGCGAGCTTTGCGGGCTCGAAGTTCTGGGCGAGCATGGGTTCGAGGAACAGCGAGAACGCGTGGATGTAGGTGGCGAGCTGGCAGTCTTTGAGGTAGTCGAGCACCTTGTCGAGGCGTCTGCCCAAGCCGTCTCGCACCTCGATGAACCCTTTCTTTTTCAGATCTGCCTGTGCCTGCGAGCGGAAGAGTTCCATGTCCTGCGCGGACGACTGCTTGATGTCGAGCACCTTCATATGGGCGTTTGCCATGTAGGTGGCGTTGCCGTAGTTGAGTCCGTAACCGTTGAGGATGTCTGCGAGCGTCTTGAGGCTGCCACGCATGTTGGCCTTGTCGCGCTGACGCATGTACTCGAACATTTCGTCGACGGACTCCTGGATGGAGTCGAGCTTTTGGTTTATCTGCGCGATTGCGGCTGCCATGAATAGCGATGTTGGATCGTAAGGCACCTGCGTGACGCTCGTGGCGATGTCGCCCTCGACTACGTGGAAGCGCGCCTGCCCAAGGCCCTTGGCGGCGTCGCGGTAGCCCCCTGTGAGACCGCTGCCGTCCTTGAACGTGTTGAGTTTCGACGGATCGAGCGGGTTACCATATTTGTCAGTCGCCTGGAGCAGCGTGGGCACGCTCACCGTGTTGGTGACGGTGCGAAACATCGAGGGGAGCGAGGCGAACGCCACGCCGAGTTGGGGAATTCGCTCGAGCGGTAGCTTGATGGCGCCGGAGACGTCCACCCGCTTCTGAGTGAGCGCGAGGTGGATTTTGGTCGATGCGAGCTGTTTTGCCACGAGCTCCTCTCGGCCGTCGTTCGCCGAGGGTTTGGTCTCGTTGTCTGCCATAGCGCGCTCCTTGCTTACGTTGATAGTCGTGGGCATTATCTCATCGCCTGGTGGCTTGCTAGAGCGGGGTAGAGGCCGAGCGTCTGGCGAAACTCGTTAACTGATTGCATTTCAGCGGATTGGGTTGATTATAAGAGAAGGACGGCTATCCATCTGCCCTTCCCAGTTGAGTTCGCTTTGAGCTACTGTTCGTGCCTATGCTGCTTGGGCTCAAGCCTTCTCGCTGCCGTGAAGCAGGCCGTGGCCGCCATGGCCAATGCGATGCTGGCCATCCAGGTGGAGTCGCCGGTTGCAGCGAGCTTTGGTTCATCGGCTGTCGTGCGTCCCGACTTTTTTGTAGCCGCCTCGTCGGCGTCCTTTTCAGGAGTGGCAGGATCACTTTTGTTGTCGCCGGGTGAATCTACGTCGGTCTTTCCGCCCGCCTGCTCCCCTTGGGCCTTCCCCTCCACGGTGAAGGACGCATCGGTCGCCGTCCCGTCCTTCCAGACGGCCGTGACGGTGTGTCCGCCGCCGGCGAGCGTGTCCAGGTAGGACGGCCTGAGCTCGATAATCGTGCTGCCCCTGGTTGCGGTGTAGTTCTCGGCGGAGACCTCAGTTCCGTCCACGAGGAGACGCGTGAACTCATCGAGAGGACCGCTGAAGCGGAAGGTCAGACCGGCCTCGCCGTCCTTTGCATACGCCTGCCCGTCGCCCTTGGTGGCGGCATACAGCGGAGCGGTCACGTCGAAGGTGACGTCCCCCGCGTCGTCGACATCAAAGGTCTGAACGCCGGTCTTGCCGTTACGCTCGGCGTAGGCGGAGCTGTAGACGAAGGTCTCGTGGCCCGTCTTGTCGAGGACCGCGAGGGCTTGGATTTCAAACGAGCCCATCGAGAGCGACGTGGGGAACTCGATTTCGATATAGCCCCTTGCCGCATCGTAGCTGCAGCTCAACGTTTTGCGGGTCTTTAAAGAGTTCGGGTCCTCGACATAGCCGGGGTCGCCGAGGATCGGGGAGACAGACTTTACGCCGTCCGCGTCGCCTACATTGCAATAGATACGGAGGATCCCGCCGACGGGGACCCTCTTCGCGGAGATGGAAACGTTCGAGACCGTGGGCGGGTTCCGGTCGATCGCGCTGCCGGTCACCTCGAAGCACAGCTCGCTCGGGTCGCCAACCGAGAAAGTCGCGCCCGAAATGCCGTTGGCCCTGGCGTAGGAACTCTCGTACACATCGGTCTCGAACCCTAGGCCATCGGTGACCGAAAGGCCGATCAGCCTGTGCCTTCCGATCCTATTGCTGTCGAATGTGAGGTCAAACCCGTCGATAGACGAGCCTCCGTGATAATAGGCTGACGAAACAGAGCAGCCGTCGTCCGAATTCTCCCAGCCCTGCCGCAGTATGGGGGAAACGGAGCGAACGCCGTCGGCATCGGAGACGGTCCAAGAGATGTGGAGGTCGGCACCGGTTGCGACCTCCCTGCTCGAGAGCGACACGGAGGACACGGTCGGCGGGTTTTGGTCCTCGGGTCCCTCGGTCACCTCATACTCGAGGGGGTCGGTGGTGAAGGTCGGACAGTCGAGCCCCTTCTCCTCGGCATACGTCGTGTCGTAGACATCGGTAACCCATCCAAGACTATCGGTCACGCCGAGGCCGATGATCCGGTACCTGCAGGGCCGGTCGCTCGGGGAGGTGGAGATATCGAAGCCCGCGGTCGTGTTGCCGATCGACGAGAAGGCGAGACGGGAACTGATTCCATGGTCTCCGGTATCGTTTTCGACAAGGACTTCGACTATGGGCGTGACGGACCGTACCCCGTCAGGGTCATCGACGCTATAGCCGACATGCAGCGTGGAGCCGGCCGTGACTGTCGTCGCGGATATCGTCACGTTGGAGATGCTGGGCGGGTTCGGGTCCGACGCGGCTAGGGCGGTTGAGGGCAAAGCAAGCGCTACGGTGGCGGACAGCGAGGCGAGCAGGCTAAGCGCGAAGCGCCTGGAGAATTTCAAGGAGGTCATTGGTGGTGCCGATCTTCCATAATTGTTGCAGCGATACCAGTATATCTTTGGCCCATGCTAGCCAGATGTTCTTTCCGCGAACGGCTCGTTAGTTTAGAGACGGCATATGGACGCCTGTCTCGTCCACGTTTCTCGTAAGGGCGATTATAAGGACATGAAGAGACTTTCTCGGAACAATCAATTGGGGATATCAAAGAAATGCTGGACGCCTCCTGATCGCTCAATGCCTTTGAGGTGAAATGCGGCGCATCGGCTACGTTGTTGAGATCATTTATCGAGCGATACGTCATTCCAGCTGAGGCCACCGTCATGAGGCTTCTGTTCCTACACCCCCCCCCGCAATCCCGCGCGCGGCACCCAACAGCTCGTACTCCCTCTCGCTCCACTGGCACAGCTCGGCAGTCTCGACGGCGTCGCGACACAGGTCCAGAAACACCTCAGCTCCCTCGCAGAAGCACTCGCGGGCAAAGTCACCCGAACCGCTTGCGACGCACGTGCCGTCGGCAAACAGCTTCCAGCTAGACAGCTCGCGCGAGTCGTCTCCAAGCAGCTTGATCTGCAGTACGTGCGGGTCGCCGGCGGTGTAGAGCTCTTTCTCGAGCGCCTGCACGGTAAAGCACATCTGGTGGGGGAGACTGCTCTTGACCATGGCCGAGGCATAGCCGTTCGGCTTGTCCAGAAGATGCATTCGTTTTGGCTTGGCTGCCAGGTTGTGGAAGTTGCGCTCACTGCGCACGGAGAAATTGTCCATACGGACTCCTTTCATCGATATTGGCAGGGCCACCGTGCCTCTTGGCCGGTTGGCGTCGGGATCGTGGAGCCAACTCTCTACCCCGACTCTGGATAAAACGCGCCCGCTCCTTGCGGGCACGATGGGGTCTATCAACGTGTACGGACAGAAATCAAGCGCCATCCGCGAAATGACGCGCGGATGGCGTTGGTTTCCCAAGTGATTATTCGGCTTCCATCCGGAAAAGTGTCGAAATCAGCCGTGTAAAAGTACGGAAAAGTGTCGAGATAGGCACCTTAAAACTTCGGAAAAGTGTGGCTGGATGACAAAACAGCACTTAGAAGTCGGTGCTGGATGCGGGATCCTGTGGTCGCCTTCAGCCCTCGCTACTCGTCGTCCTCGTCGTTGGGGTCGCCCTTGAGGGTGTTGATGTCCAGGTACTGGTTGTCGTCCTCTTTTTGCTGGGTCTCCGACTCCGCTTGGGTGGGGCCGCGGAACAGCTGGAACCCCTCAAACGCAATGACACCGAGCAGGGCAATGATAATGGCGATAAAGGCAACCTTGACTGCCTGCGGAAATTCCGAGAAACGCAGCGCCTTTTCCTCGGCGTAATAATCGGCGAAGCGCTCTTCGCCCGTGCTTTTGGTATACGCCGGTGCGGACGCGGCCTCCGGGTCATATTCCGGTGCAGGCGTGGCAGCGTACGGATCGTTGAGATAATCGCTCGATGCGGTGCCATAATCCTCTGTCTCGATGCGACCGTTGCCAGCATAGCCATCGGAATAATCGGAATATGCCGCACCGCCCTCATAGTCCGCGGCGCTCGTGTTAGCGGCAAAAAGCGGGTTAACCGGAACATCGAGCGCCGGCATGCCGGTAGAGGTCTCATCCAGATCGGTTGCAGCCCAGGAATCGTGGGCAACCTGATGGGCGACGGGCTCATCGAGCCTTGCGACCGGAGGCTTGCGTGCCGCAGGAACAGGCAACTGCTGGGCGCTGTACATAACGGTGCTGTCGGCCGATTTGCCCTGCGTCGCTGCAGCGAGAAATGCCGCCGTCTCGGACGGGTCGCTTGCGGGGCGGGGAGCGGGTGTGGGCGCCGAAGTGGGTGCGGGCGTAGGCGCGGGCGTCGAAACGGGCGACTGCGCAGGAGTCGGCGCAGATGCGGGCTTAGGCGCAAGTGCGGGATTGGGGCTTGACGGGCGAGCCCCGCCGCCCATGAGTTCGTCGGCGGTCCACGGGCGATCGTCCATCACGTCGTCAAGGCTCAGTGAAAACAGGTCGTCTTCACCCTCATCGAACATGCGGTGCACATGTCCACCAATTGCCGGAATCAATCCGCGACCGGTGCATGATGCCTTGCTCAACGCCATTCTGTTCCATCCTTTCGAAATACTAATGACATCGATTATATGGAACTTCCCAAGCGGCTCGGTCTTGGATTCGCGCTTTCCAGAACTCGCGCCCAAAAGGGGAGGGGCAATCCAGGCGAGTGCCTACTTGTCGCCGGCCGCCGCCTTGGCCTCATTGAGGTAGCTATAGAAGCTGTACTTGGAGATGCCAAAGAACTCGCAGGCGCGCTCGCTCGACTTGGAAATGAGAAAGGCGCCGCGACGGTCGAGGTAGCCAATGGCACGAATGCGCTCGTCTTTGGTCATGAGTGCCGCGGGCTTGCCCACAAACTGCTCGCACTCGTGCAGCAGGTCCTCGAGCAGGTCGCCGATGTTCTTGGTAATGGGCTCGGGCTCGGTATAGCCCGTGCCGCCGGTGCCGGTAAAGGCGTCGAGCGAACGCTCAAAAGCCTTCATAAGCGTAATGTCAAAGTTGATGCCCAAAATGCCGACGGGCTTGCCCTCATCGTTGCGGATAAAGATCGTCGACGATTTGAGCAGCTTGCCGTCGGCGGTTTTAGTGAGGTACGGCTCGCGGTCGTGTATGTCGGTGGTGCCCTCGTGCATGGACTCAAACACAATATGGCTGGGGCCGTCACCCAGTTTGCGCCCGCTGACGTGGCCGTTTTCGATCACTACGATGGAGTGGTCCACGTCCTCGGTCTCCAGATCGTGGACGACGACTTCGCAGTTGGGACCAAATTGGAGCGCCAGACCGTGTGCGAGGCGCTTGTAAAACTCAATCTGTGCGGGGGTCATGGGTGCCTTCCTAAAAATTAGTTTGGGCATACTTTGCCATAAACCACACCTGTTCGCAAATAACGAAAGCGTCGCTGCGTTATGTAACCGTTCGGCGGCGAAAAGGTACCGATTACGGCAACAAACAATTTGTTAGGTTTGCCAATCAAAAAGTGTGATAGAACAGTGCTAACAAACTTTTTGTTTGGCATCCACATAAAAGTTCAGTCGCATGAATGGGAATGGGCTGAAACGCGTATGCGGGGGCCGGCAAGAGAGGACTTAAGGAGTTCACCGTATGGCCGATAAGATCCAGTGGGCGGGCAACACGATGCCCAAGAGCGATGACAAGCACTTGGGAATCATGAGCCTCGACCACGTGAAGAAGGCCCGTGCCTTCCACCAGTCGTTCCCCCAGTACACCGTCACTCCGCTTGCCCGCCTGGACGGCCAGGCCGCGCGTCTGGGCCTGTCCAACCTGTGCGTTAAGGACGAGAGCTATCGCTTTGGCCTCAACGCCTTTAAGGTCCTGGGCGGCTCGTTTGCCATGGCCAACTACATTGCCGACGAGACCGGCAAGGACGTTGCCGAGTGCACCTTCGATTACCTGACCTCCGATCAGCTGGCCGAGGACTTTGGCCAAGCTACCTTCTTTACCGCCACCGACGGCAACCATGGCCGCGGCGTGGCATGGGCTGCCAACAAGCTGGGCCAGAAGGCTGTCGTGCACATGCCCAAGGGTTCCACCAAGCCCCGCTTCGATAACATTGCCGCCGAGGGCGCCACGGTGACCATCGAAGAGGTCAACTACGACGAGTGCGTGCGCATGGCCGCCGCCGAGGCCGACGCCTGCGAGCGCGGCGTCATCGTTCAGGACACCGCCTGGGAGGGCTACGAGAAGATCCCGTCCTGGATCATGGAGGGTTACGGCACCATGGCTTCCGAGGCTGCCGAGCAGCTGCGCGAGATGGCCATCAACCGCCCGACGCACGTCTTTGTCCAGGCTGGCGTGGGTTCGCTCGCCGGTGCCGTGGTGGGCTACTTCACCAACCTGTATCCCGATAACCCGCCGACCTTCGTCGTGGTTGAGTGCGCGCCTGCCGCCTGCCTGTACAAGGGCGCTGCTGCCGGCGACGGAGATCCGCGCATCGTGGATGGTGACATGCCCTCCATCATGGCCGGTCTGTGCTGCGGCGAGCCCAACATTCTGGGCTGGGATATCCTGCGCAACCACACCACCGCCTTCGTGTCCTGCCCCGACTGGGTCACCGCTCGTGGCATGCGCACCCTGGGCGCTCCCGAGAAGGGCGACCCGCGCGTCATCTCCGGCGAGTCCGGCGCTGTGACCACCGGCCTGGTCGAGACCCTCATGCTCGATCCCGAGTACGCCGAGCTCAAGGAACTCATCGGCCTGGACAAGACGAGCTCCGTGCTCTGCTTCTCCACCGAGGGCGATACGGATCCCGACCAGTATCGCCGTATTGTTTGGGAAGGCGAATATCCCACTTGCTAATCGTTAGGGCGGAGTAAATAGGTATCGCTCCGCCACCTCACAGGTAGATTCCTTCGTTTGAAAGGTTATGAACAATGGCTAAAAAACTCGATTTCGACGCTATCAAGGCTGCTGCTGAGTCTCATCGTGCTGATATGACGCGTTTTCTTCGCGCAATGATCTCCCATCCCTCTGAGTCCTGCGAGGAGGGTGAGGTTGTCGCTTGCATCAAGGCCGAGATGGAGAGCCTTGGCTATGACGAGGTCAAGGTCGACGGCCTGGGCAACGTTATGGGCTTTATGGGCGAGGGCGACAAGATCATCGCCATCGACTCCCACATCGACACCGTCGGCATCGGCAACATCGAGAACTGGGATGCCGATCCCTATGAGGGCTACGAGACCGACGAGATTATCTACGGCCGCGGCGGCTCCGACCAGGAGGGTGGCATGGCTTCTGCTACCTACGCTGCCAAGATGATGAAGGACATGGGCCTCATCCCCGAGGGCTACAAGATCATGGTCGTCGGCACCGTCCAGGAAGAGGACTGCGACGGCATGTGCTGGCAGTACATCTACAACAAGGACGGCATTAAGCCCGAGTTCGTCATTTCCACCGAGCCCACCGACGGCGGCATCTATCGCGGTCACCGCGGCCGCATGGAGATCCGCGTCGACGTTCACGGCACCTCCTGCCACGGCTCTGCTCCCGACCGCGGCGACAATGCCATCTACAAGATGGCCGACATCATCGCCGATGTCCGCGCCCTCAACAACAACGGCTGCGACGAGTCGACCGACATCAAGGGCCTCGTCAAGATGCTCGACCCCAAGTACAACCCCGAGCACTTTGAGGACGCCCGCTTCCTGGGCCGCGGCACCTGCACCGTCAGCCAGATCTTCTACACCAGCCCCAGCCGCTGCGCTGTCGCTGACTCCTGCGCCATCTCCATCGACCGTCGTATGACCGCCGGCGAGACCTGGGAGTCCTGCCTGGACGAGATCCGTAACCTGCCGGCCGCCAAGAAGTACGGCGACGACGTGAAGGTCTCCATGTACATGTACGACCGTCCGTCCTGGACCGGCGAGGTCTACGAGACCGAGGCTTACTTCCCCACGTGGATCAACAAGGAGACCGCTCCGCACGTCAAGGCCCTCGTCGACGCCCACAAGGCCATGTTCGGTGACGAGCGCATCGGCTGCGAGCCCAGCATGGACAAGCGCACCGGTCGTCCGCTGTGCGACAAGTGGACCTTCTCCACGAACTGCGTTTCCATCCAGGGCCGCTATGGCATCCCCTGCGTCGGCTTTGGCCCGGGTGCCGAGTCTCAGGCTCACGCTCCCAACGAGGTCACCTACAAGGACGACCTGGTCACCGCTGCCGCCATGTATGTGGCTGCCCTGAACCTCTACGATCCGAGCCAGGCCGATGGCGACGCCACCGTGTTCCGCGCCGGTCTGACCAACAACAAGATCGACTAGTCCCATTCCTCGATTTTGTTGAGCCGGGGGCCGCTCGTGTCCCCGGCACTCCCCGTTGACTTGGGGCCCGCGGTCGTTATCTCCCATGCTTCCTCAACGGTGGCGGGTCCTCGTCATGGTGCTCTGCATGTTCTAGCCACACGCGCATGCCGGAGCGTATCTACTCATTGCGATCGTTTCATCATTAGAAAGGACATTTCCATGGACGCTAAGTTTACCGAGCTCGTCGAGCAGCTGAACGGCCTCGATTTTAAGGGTATGTACGGCAGCGACTTCCTGCACACCTGGGATAAGACCACCGATGAGCTCAAGGCTCTCTACATCGTCGCCGACGCACTGCGCGAGCTGCGTGAGAACAACGTCTCGTCCAAGATTTTCGACTCGGGCCTGGCCGTCTCCCTGTTCCGCGACAACTCCACCCGTACGCGCTTCTCCTTCTCTAAGGCCGCCAACCTGCTCGGCCTTGAGCTGCAGGACCTGGACGAGAAGAAGTCCCAGATTGCTCACGGCGAGACCGTCCGCGAGACTGCTACCATGATCTCCTTCATGGCCGACGTCATCGGCATCCGCGACGACATGTACATCGGCAAGGGCGACGCCTACATGGCCGAGGTCTCTGAGTCTGTCCAGCAGGCCTACGAGGACGGCGTCCTGGATCACCGTCCCACGCTCATCTCCCTGCAGTCCGACTCCGACCATCCCACGCAGTCCTCTGCCGACATGCTCTACCTCATCAACGAGTTTGGCGGTCTTGAGAACCTCAAGGGCAAGAAGGTCGCCGTCACCTGGGCCTATTCGCCCTCTTACGGCAAGCCGCTGTCCTGCCCGCAATCGCTGATCAGCCTGCTGCCCCGCTTTGGCATGGACGTCACCCTGGCCCACCCCGAAGGCTACGACCTCATGCCCGAGGTCGTCGAGCGCGCCAAGGGCTATGCCGCCGAGTCCGGCACCACCTTTAAGCAGGTCAACACCATGGCCGAGGCCTTCGAGGGCGCCGACATCGTGATCCCCAAGAGCTGGGCTCCGTTTGCCGCCATGGAGAAGCGTACCAACCTGTACGCCGAGGGCGACGACGCCGGCATCGCTGCGCTCGAGAAGGAGCTGCTCGCCCAGAACGCTACGCATCAGGATTGGTGCTCCACGACCGAGCTCATGGAGAAGACTGCCAACGGCCAGGACACCATCTTTATGCACCCGCTGCCCGCCGACATCTCCGGTGTCTCCTGCGAGCACGGCGAGGTCAACGCCGACGTCTTCGACATGCATCGCGTGGGCATGTACAAGGAGGCCAGCTACAAGCCGTACGCCATCGCTGCCATGATGTTCCTGCAGAAGGTTGCCGATCCCGCCGCCGCCCTCAAGGCCCTCGACGAGCGCAACACCGCCCGCTGGTTCCAGGCCTAAAGCTGGGCTGAGAAATGGCTAAGCGTATTGTTGTCGCCTTGGGCGGAAACGCCCTCGGCGCCAACCTTCCCGAGCAGATGGAGGCCGTCAAGACGACTTCCAAGGCCATTGTCGACCTGATCGAGGAGGGCAACGAGGTCGTCGTCGTGCATGGCAACGGCCCCCAGGTGGGCATGATCGCCAATGCGATGGCCGAGCTCACGCGTTCTAATCCTCAGAAGTACATTCCCTGCCCGTTGTCCGTTTGCGGCGCCATGAGCCAGGGCTACATCGGCTATGACCTGCAAAACGCCCTGCGTGAGGAAATGCTCGATCGCAATATCGACAAGGGCGTCGCCACCGTGCTCACCCAGGTCGAGGTTGCGGCGGACGACCCGGCCTTTGCCGACCCGGTCAAGCCGATCGGTCCGTGGATGAGCGAGGCCGAGGCCAAGGAGCTGGAGGCCGACCGCGGCTATCAGTTCATCCACGACGAGAAGCAGGGCTTCCGTCGCGTGGTTGCCTCGCCCAAGCCCGTGAACATCGTCGAGCTCGACACCATTAAGTCGCTCGTCGAGTCCAATCATGTGGTGATCTCCTGCGGCGGTGGCGGCATTCCCGTCACCAAGTCCCAGGGCAACCACCTTAAGGGCGCTGCTGCCGTCATCGATAAGGACTTTGCGGCCGAGAAGCTCGCCGAGCAGCTCGATGCCGATGCCCTGATCATCCTGACGGCTGTGGAGAAGGTTGCCATTGGCTTTGGCACCGACCACGAGCAGTGGCTCGACACGCTGACGGCGGCTGACGTAAAGCGTCTGTCCGAGGCCAACGAGTTCGGTCGCGGCTCCATGCTGCCCAAGGTTCAGGCCGCCTCGACGTTTGCCGAGAGCAAGCTGGGCCGCACGGCGCTCATCACGCTGCTCGAAAAGGCGCGCGATGGCCTTGCCGGCAAGACCGGTACCACGTTTACCGGCAACGCCGAGTAGGCATATCGCACTGATGCAGAGGAGGGTGTCCTGCGCCGCGGGATGCCCTCCTTTGTGCTACAGAGAGCCGAGGGCGCTCGCTCGAAAAACGAGCGCGTGCCTGCTTCGATGAAGTGCGAGCTTGGTATGGTGGGTATAGCAACTATGGTGTCCAAGGCAGCCAGGGGAGGTTTGCGGAGATGAAACTCGGTTGCGTCATTATGGCCTCGGGCGAGGGCAAGCGGTTTGGCTCTAACAAGATGCTTGCCGATATCTATGGCGAGCCGCTGATTGCCCGGACCATCGATTCGGTTCCCCGGGGCTTTGACGTCGTGGTTTCGACGCGTTGGCCCGAGGTCGCCCAGATTTGCGAGGACAAGCATTGCCCGTGCGTGCTGCACGATGGCGAGCTGCGCAGCGAAAGCGTCCGTGCGGGCCTTTCGTGGGGAGTCGAACGCAACTGGAAAGGTTGTCTCTTTTTGCCGGGCGACCAGCCGCTTGTGAGCGCGGATTCTTTTGAGGCCATGGTTCGCGCGTTTGACGAGCGTGGCCGCAAACACCCGGTGCGCTTGGCGTGCAACGGTGAACCTTCGAGTCCGGTACTCTTTCCGGCGGAACTGTTCGATGCGCTCATACGTCTTGAGGGCAAGGACGGCGGGGGCTCGATTCTCAAAGGCCGCGTCGACGTTGCGCTGGTCGAAGCACGCGCCTATGAGCTGTGGGATGTCGATACCGCCAAGGGACAGCGACGCATAGCGGAGCATATCGCCGCCTGCTCGTATTTTGATCGCGTGGCCAACTGCATCAATCAATAAGGAGCAATTATGATCATCATCAAAAACGGCGCGCTCGCGACGCCACAGGGGCTTCGCCGCGCCCATCTTGCCATGGATGGCGATAAGATCGCGCGGATCGCCGCGGCAATCGATCCGGGCGAGGGCGATACCGTCCAAGACGCCACCGACTGTTGGGTGTTCCCCGGCTTTATCGACGGCCACACGCACATGCAGTGCTGGACTGGCATGGATTGGACGGCCGATAGCTTTGAGACCGGTACGCGTGCGGCTGCCTGCGGCGGTACGACGACCATCGTGGACTACGCGACGGCCGATCGCGGCGTGACCATGCCCGATGCCCTTGCTGAGTGGCATCGCCGCGCCGACGGAACCTGCACGGCAAACTACGCCTTTCATATGGCACTCGCCGAGTGGAATGAGCGCAACCGCGCCGATCTTTCGACCATGCGCGAGGCGGGCGTATCGTCGTTTAAGACTTACTTTGCCTACGACCACCTGCGCTTGGACGATGCCGAGACACTCGAGGTACTGGAGGAGCTCAAGCGCCTGGGCGGTATCCTGTGCGTACATTGCGAGAACGGCACGTTGGTCAACGCGCTGCAGAAGCGTGTGTACGAGCAGGGGATCCATGGGCCCGAGGGTCATGCGCTCAGCCGTCCGGACGTATGCGAGGCTGAGGCCGTGAGCCGCCTGCTATATCTGGCGCACCTGGCCGGGGACGCTCCGGTCAACGTGGTGCACCTTTCGACCAAGCTGGGACTCGAGGCCATTCGCGCTGCCAAAGCGCGCGGGCAGAAGAATATCTATGTCGAGACCTGCCCTCAGTATCTGATGCTCGACGATACTTGCTACTTGGAGCAGGGTGAGGACGGCTTTGCGGGTGCCAAGTATGTGATGAGCCCGCCGCTGCGCCACGCCGGCGACCGTGCGGCCCTGCGCGAGGCGCTTGTGGCCGGCGAGATCGATACCATCGCCACCGACCACTGCAGCTTTAATCTGCACGGGCAAAAGGACCGCGGGCGCGACGACTTCCGCGCGATTCCCAACGGCGGGCCCGGTGTGGAGCATCGTCCCGTCGCGATTGCCACGAGCTTTGAGGGACAGCTGGGTCCCGAGGATTTGTGCCGCTTGATGAGCGAGAATCCGGCGCGCGTCTTTGGCATGTATCCGCGCAAGGGCTGTCTTGCCGAGGGTGCCGATGCCGACGTGTGCGTGTGGGATCCCCAGGCGCGCTGGACCATTCGCGCGGCGACGCAGCATCAGGCCGTGGACTACACGCCGCTCGAGGGTTTTGAGGCACATGGCCGCGCCAAGGCTGTGTTTGTGAATGGCGTGCTGGCTGCGCGCGACGGCGAACCCACCGGAGCCCAACCCGGCCGCTACGTCCCCCGCTAGCAGGGGCTGGCTACTTGGGGCTGGTGGCGACGATGGGGCGGCCGAGGGTCGCTTCGAAGCGATCTGCCATCGTGGGGTCGCTGAGCGTGTCGACTTGGTTGAGCATGACGCGTGCGGTGCTGAGCTCCAGCGCCTGCATCTCGGCATTGAGCACCTGGGCGACGCGCTCGGGCGTGGCGATGTCGGTGAGCTCGCAGCCGCAACGCTCGCAAAAGAGCTCGGGGCGGTGGACGGCTTCGTTGATGGGCTTGTCGAACCCCGAGGCGCCGACGATCCAGACGATGTTGGCCGTGCCAGAGGGAATCACCGGCTCCCAGGCGGCGTGGGCCTTGAGCGGGAGCCGCTTGCTGCCGTCCGCCTCGGCCAAGACGTAGTTAAAGCGCCGTGCCAGCTCGCCGAGCGGCTCGGCGGGGGCGGAGAGCTTGCCTGTCTTCGGGTCCAAGACGCCTGCCTGGCAGATGCTTCCGCGCGCAAGGCCCGCGCAGGACTCGCAGGTGCAGCCGGGGGCATGCGAGGCGCCCGGCTTCCAAGGTGCGGCGTCCAGGCGACGATTCGACCCGTCCCATGGCACGCCGGCGACGGGGAACATATGCGTGGTGGTGCAGAGGAGCACGCGGCCGCCAGCGCGCATAAGCTCAAGGCCGAGCGTCTTGAGCAAGGTCGACTTGCCGCCGCTGCCGATAATCGCGGTAATGCCCGGCTCGATCCTGAGCGCCGAGGCAAGATTGCCGCTAACCGTTTCCATCTGTTCACCGCCGTATAATACTGTGATAATAAATAATCATCAGAGTAGCGGTCGAACCGCTTTTGCTCTGCTCAAACCGTAGCACAGGGAGGTGCCCCGGGAATGCTCGTTTATGTTCGCGGCGCCGGCGATATCGCCACGGGCGTCGCCGCTCGCTTGGTGCGCGCCGGCGTGTCGGTCGTTATGGCCGATATCGCGGTTCCCACGTGCATCCGTCGCACAATCAGTTTTTGCGAGGCCATTCGCCTGGGCGAGGTCCAGGTCGAGGGCATTCGCGCTCGCTTGGCGCAGACGCCGGCAGAGGCGCTTGCAATTACCGAGGCCGGAGACGTCGCCGTTGTGGTGGATCCCCAGGCCAAGATGCTCGACGAACTGAAACCCGCTGCCGTGGTCGACGCAATTCTGGCTAAGCGCAACCTGGGCACCACGCGCGATATGGCGCCTGTCGTTATCGCCGTGGGGCCGGGCTTTACCGCGCCGGTCGATTGCGACGCCGTGGTCGAGACCATGCGCGGTCATTTCCTCGGCCGCGTCATCACCCAGGGCTCGCCCCAGCCCAATACGGGCGTGCCGGGTGTCATCGCCGGCTATGGCAAGGAGCGCGTTATCCACAGCCCCGCTGCCGGCGTGTTTCGGTCCGACCATGCGATCGGCGATATCGTGAGCGCCGGAGACGTGATTGGCTACGCGGGCGATACGCCCATGGTCACGCAGATTGACGGCTGCCTGCGCGGCCTTTTGGCAGACGGCGTTCGAGTTACCGAGGGCTTTAAATGCGCCGATGTCGATCCGCGCGGTGACGCCAGCTATATCAACTATATTTCGGACAAGGCGACGTCGGTCGGCGGCGGTGTGCTCGAGGCACTCGCCATGCTCACCGGTGTATTCCAGGGATAGGAAATTGCAATGGAAAAGCTCGATGTGGTGAATGCTGCGCTTGGCGCTCTGAAGGCTGGTAAGACGTGCGAGCTCGTGGTCGTGGCCGGCACGGCGGGGTCGTCACCGCGCGGTGTGGGCGCCTGGATGGCCGTCTTTGCCGATGGCAGCCAGGCGGGCACCATCGGCGGCGGCAAGATCGAGCTCTTTGCGCTGGACGAGGCGCGCGAGCTGCTGGCCGCGGGGCAATCGCGTCTGGTCCGCTACACCATGGGCGGCGAGAACTCCGATACCGGCATGATCTGCGGCGGAGCCATCTGCCTGTGCTACTTGCATCTGGATGCGGCCCAGGCACCGTTGTTCCAGGAAATTGCCGATGTGCTGGCGTATCGGCGCATCGGCGACTTCGTCATCGACTTTGAGCCGTTTATCGCGAGCGCGCTCGAGGACGAGGTAGCTGAATACCATGGTGAGGAGTCGCGCCGCACCATTGCGGGCTGCCCCGGGCTTTCGCTGGTGGAGGAGGGGAGTAAGGTCACCTACACCAACGCGGCCTCTGAGATTCCCGCGGCGCACATCGAGACGCTCTGCCCCGAGGGCCTGACCTACATCTTTGGCTGCGGACACGTGGGCGCCGCGACGGCGCGCGTGCTCACGGCGGCGGGCTTTGCTGTCGTGGCTTGCGACGACCGCCCCGGCACGCTGACCCCCGAATGGGTGCCCGGTGTCTACGACCGTCGTCTGGTCGACTACAAGAGCCTGAGCAAGCAGTGCCCCATCGGCCCGCGCGACCTGTTGGTCGTCGCCACGGCGGGTCACAAGTCCGATATCGACGTGGTGATTCAGGCCATGCGCGCCAAACCCGCCTATCTGGGTTGCCTGGGCTCGCGTCGCAAGACGGCCTTTGTGCGGGCCCGCTTGGAGCAGGAGGGCTTTACGCAGGAGCAGATCGACGAGCTGCACCTTCCGATCGGCGTTGCCATCGAGGCCGAGGATCCCGAAGAGATCGCTATCTCCATTGCCGCCGAGATGATCCACCTGCGCCGCACCAAGCTCGTCCCCCGCAAGCGCTAATCGCATCCCCACCAATAAGTTGCGGTGAAATACGGATTGTTTAAGCCTGTTAGGCCGCCCAACAGTCCCTATTTCACCGCAACTGCTTGTTGGGACCCATTTGTGCGGGGGAGTTGTGGAGTTGTGCAGGCAGACGAGGTTTTTCTGGAAATACGCTCCCGATGCGCGTATAGTACCGATTGTTTTGTCGGCTCCTGCTGCGTCGAGTCCAAACCGCGAAATGCCATGAGCGGCGCGGATGCAGCCAGGAGGCACGAGGACAACCCATCGTGGCCACGCCCCGTGCTTAAAACCCCAAGAAGGAGTGAACAATGGCAGAAGAGAAGTATGTGCCGCGTCTGAAGACCAAGTACAACAACGAGGTCAAGCAGCAGCTTCAGGACAAGTTCCAGTACGAGAACGTCATGATGATCCCCAAGTTTGAGAAGATCGTCGTGAACATGGGTGTCGGCGAGGCCGCTACCGATTCCAAGGCCATCGACGGTGCCGTGCGCGACCTGCGCGCCATCACCGGCCAGCAGCCGATGATCACCCGTGCCCGCAAGTCCATCGCTACCTTCCGCCTGCGCGCCGGTATGCCGATCGGCTGCAAGGTTACCCTGCGTGGCGACCGTATGTGGGAGTTCTTCGATCGTCTGACCTCCGTCGCGATCCCCCGTATCCGCGACTTCCGCGGCATCTCCGCCAAGAGCTTCGACGGCCGTGGTAACTTCTCCATGGGCGTCACCGAGCAGCTCATCTTCCCCGAGATCGACTTCGACTCCGTCGATCACCAGCGTGGTATGGACATCACTTTCGTGACCACCGCCAACACCGATGAGGAGGCCAAGGCCCTTCTGGACGCCTTCGGTTTCCCGTTCAAGAAATAGGTTCACCTGCCCTATAAGCGCCGTTCCCACAAGGGGGCGGCGCTTGGGGCGAACAATACTCTATGTGAGGAGGATATAAGTGGCTAAGACATCGATGATCGTCAAGTGCAATCGCAAGCAGAAGTTCTCTACTCGTGAGTACACGCGCTGCCAGCGCTGCGGCCGTCCGCACTCTGTGTACCGCAAGTTCGGCCTGTGCCGTGTCTGCTTCCGCGAGCTTGCACTCAAGGGCGAGCTTCCCGGCGTTAAGAAGGCCAGCTGGTAAGTCACTACCAGCGTTTCAAGCATCAGTTTGGAACAGGGAAAACGCGCTAAAAAGGCTTTGCCGTTAAGGGCGGCGAAGAACCAAGAGCACGTGTTCATCAAGAACGAAGGAGAATCTGTATGAACCTTACAGACCCGATCGCAGATATGCTTACGCGCATCCGTAACGCTAACTCTGTGAACAAGGCCACGGTCTCCATGCCGAGCAGCAAGAAGCTCGTCGAGATCGCTCGTGTTCTGCACGAGGAGGGCTACATCGAGGGCTACGATGTCGAGGACACCGTTCCCCAGAAGACTCTGCACATCACGCTTAAGTATGGTCCCAAGAAGGCTAAGGTCATCAACGGCATCCGCCGCATTTCCAAGCCGGGCCTGCGTAAGTACACCGGCGTTGCCGACATGCCCCGCGTCCGCGGTGGCCTTGGTACCGCCATTATTTCCACCAGCCATGGCGTTATGACCGACCGCGATGCTCGCAAGCACAACGTCGGCGGCGAGATCATCGCTTACGTCTGGTAATTCGCTCGGTAGGTAGAAGGAAAGGAGATCACCGTGTCTCGTATCGGTAATAAGCCTGTCCAGATTCCCGCCGGAGTCGAAGTGGCAGTCAACGGCAACAACGTTGTCGTCAAGGGCCCCAAGGGCCAGCTCGAGCTCGATGTCTTTGAGAAGCTCGCTATCAACGTCGAGGACAACGTCCTCACCGTTTCCCGTCCCGACGACGAGCGTGAGACCCGTGCCCGCCACGGCCTCACCCGTGCCCTCATCCACAACATGGTTGTTGGCGTTTCCGAGGGCTTCGAGAAGAAGCTCGAGCTCGCCGGCGTCGGTTACCGCGTGCAGCAGAAGGGCAAGAACCTCGAGTTCTCCCTGGGCTTCTCGCACCCTGTGATCGTCGAGGCTCCCGAGGGCATCACCTTCGAGGTTCCCGACAACACCCACGTGAACGTCAAGGGTATCAACAAGCAGCAGGTCGGTCAGATCGCCGCTGAGATTCGCGGCCATCGTCCTCCCGAGCCTTACAAGGGCAAGGGTATCCACTATGTTGGCGAGCACATCCGCCGCAAGCTGGGTAAGGCCGCCAAGTAGTCGTAACCGACTTACTCGCATAAGACCAGCACCCCGTTAGGTGCTGGCAAGATCAACCTTTTTAGGAGTTTACGTATGAACAAGCATAAGGCGAAGCTGGAAGGCCTCAAGCGTCGTCAGCGTCGTGTTCGCGGCAAGGTCTCGGGTACCGCCGAGCGTCCGCGTCTTCGCGTGACCCGTACCAACGCCAACATCTATGCCCAGATCATCGACGACAGCAAGGGCTCCAGCCTGACGCTCGTCTCCGCCTCGACCCTCGAGGCCGAGTTCAAGGGCACCCACACCTCGAACAAGGAGGCTGCGGAGAAGGTCGGTCAGCTCGTTGGCAAGCGTGCCATCGAGGCCGGCATCACCAAGGTCGCTTTCGATCGTGGTGGCCGTATCTACCATGGCCGCGTCAAGGCCCTCGCCGACGGTGCTCGTGCCGCCGGTCTCGAGTTCTAGGAGGTATGTAGCACATGGCTCGTAATCAGAAGCAGCAGCGCGAGGCCTCCGAGTTCGAGGAGCGCGTCGTTTACATCAACCGCGTGTCGAAGACCGTCAAGGGTGGTCGTCGCATGAGCCTCGTCGCTCTCGTCGTCGTTGGCGACGGCAAGGGCAACGTCGGCGTTGGCATGGGCAAGTCCGCTGAGGTGCCCATGGCCATCTCCAAGGCGTCTCTCGATGCCAAGAAGAACATGTTCCACGTGCCGGTGACCGAGCAGGGCACCATCCCGCACGAGGTTCTCGGCCACTTTGGTGCCGGCCGCATCATCATCAAGCCCGCTGTCGAGGGTACCGGCGTTATCGCCGGCGGCGCTGTGCGTCCCCTCTTCGAGCTTGCTGGCATCAAGAACGTCCTGTCCAAGTCCCTCGGTACCGACAACGGCCTCAACATCATCAAGGCTGCCGTCGAGGGCCTCAAGGAGCTCTCCAGCCCTGAGGACGTCGCGGCTCGCCGTGGCCTGACGGTCTCCGAGATGTTCGTCGGTAAGGAGAACTAAGCATGGCTGACACCATCAAGATCAAGCAGGTCCGCAGCACCAATGGTTGCAAGCAGGACCAGGTCCGTACTGTCCGTGCCCTCGGTCTCCACAGGATCCGCGAGGTTCGCGAGATTGCTGACAACGAGTCCGTCCGCGGCATGATCTTCAAGGTCAAGCACCTTGTCGAGATTGTAGAGGAGTAGCAAATGCAGCTTCACGATCTTACTCCCGCGCCCGGTTCCACCAAGAACCGCAAGCGCGTCGGCCGTGGCAATTCTTCGGGTCACGGCACCACTTCTGGCCGCGGTCAGAAGGGCCAGGGTTCCCGCTCTGGCGGCACCAAGGGTGCCGGCTTCGAGGGTGGCCAGACTCCGCTGGCTATGCGCCTGCCCAAGCTTCCTGGCTTCCGCAACCCCCGTCGTATCGAGTACACCGCTGTTAACGTTGAGCGTCTCGAGCGCAAGTTCGAGGACGGCGCTGTGATCGACGGTGCCGCTCTTAAGGCCGCTCGCATCACCAAGAGCGAGTTCGAGCCCGTCAAGGTGCTCGGCAATGGTGAGCTTACCAAGAAGTTCACGGTCAAGGTCGACAAGGTCAGCGCTTCTGCGCAGGCCAAGATCGAGGCCGCCGGCGGAAAGGTCGAGCTGCCGTGCTAAATGGTCTTAAGAATGCTTTCCGCATCAAAGAATTGCGCGAAAAGATTCTTTTTACCATAGCTATGCTCGTCGTGTACCGCATTGGTGCGCACGTTCCTGTGCCCGGCATTCCCTTCCAGGGGATGCTGGGCCTTTTCTCGACCGATAACAATTCGGTCGCCGCAGGTGCTATGGCCCTCCTGAATCTTTTCTCTGGCGGCGCGTTGAGCTATGTGTCGGTGTTTTCGCTGGGCATCATGCCTTACATCACCAGCTCGATCATCCTCCAGATGCTCCAGGCCGTCGTGCCTTCCCTGCATGAGCTTGCCCGCGAGGGCGAGGTCGGTCAGACCAAGATTACGCAGTATTCGCGTTACCTCACCCTGGCTCTGGCAATCCTCAACTCCGTGGGTTACCTCTTCCTCTTTAAGAGCTTCGGCATCAGCTTTAATGGCGCCGGCGCTCCCGAGATCATCTTCGACCTCATGATCGTCGGTACGCTCACCGCGGGCGCTATGCTGATCATGTGGATTGGTGAGCTCATCACCCAGCGCGGTATCGGCAATGGCATGTCGCTGATCATCTTCGCGAACATCATGGCCGGTCTGCCGCAGGCTATCTTCTCCAGCACCGAGGGCAACGCCGGTGGCATCATCACCATGGTGATCATCTGCGCCATCATCCTGCTGGTTATCCCGCTGATTGTTTTCCTTGAGCGCGGCCAGCGCCGCATCCCGGTCTCCTACGCTAAGCGCGTCGTGGGCCGTCGCATGATGGGTGGCCAGACCACCTACCTGCCCATCAAGGTCAACACCGCGGGTGTCGTGCCGATCATCTTCGCTTCGGCGCTGCTGTACTTCCCGGCTCAGATTGCCGTGTTCTTCCCCGGCATCGGCTGGATTCAGGCAGTTGCCTCCGCGCTTTCGACCGGTTGGCTCAACTGGGTGCTTAACGTTGTCCTCATCGTGTTCTTCGCGTACTTCTACACCTCCATGGTGTTCAACCCCGATGACACGGCCGATAACCTTAAGAAGCAGGGCGGCTTTATTCCGGGCGTCCGTCCGGGTAGGGCTACCGCGGCCTACATCAAGAACGCGCTCAACAAGATCACGCTTCCCAGCGCTGTCTTTTTGGCGCTCATCGCCATCGTGCCTTCGATCATCTTCTCCTTCACGGGTAACCATCTGATCCAGGCATTTGGCGGCACGTCCATCCTCATCATGGTCGGCGTCGTGCTCGACACGGTCGATAAGCTCGAAGGCCAGATCAAGATGTATGATTATGATGGATTCTTTAAATAGGCTAGAGGAGGATTGCTCATGAACCTCGTATTGCTCGGAGCTCCGGGTGCCGGTAAGGGCACCGTCGCACAGGAGCTCGTCGCCGAGTTTGGCGTCGCCCATATTTCCACGGGCGACCTGCTGCGTGCTGCCGTCAAGGGTGGCACCGAGCTTGGTATTCAGGCTAAGAAGTACATGGACGCTGGCGAGCTCGTTCCCGACCAGCTCGTGATCGACCTTGTCAAGGAGCGCCTTGCCGCCGATGACGCCCAACAGGGGTTCATCCTCGACGGCTTCCCGCGCAACACCGCCCAGGCTGTGACGCTCGATTCCGAGCTTTCCGCCATGGGTCGCGAGATCGACTGTGCCCTTCTGGTCGATGTGGCCCCCGAGGTCATTATCGATCGTCTGTCTTCGCGTCGCACCTGCCGCGCCTGCGGTTACACCGGCACCGCTGCCGATGCTACCTGCCCCAAGTGCGCAGGCGAGATGTATCAGCGCGACGACGACAAGCCCGAGACCATCAAGAACCGTCTCGACGTCTACGAGAAGTCCACGAGCCCGCTCGTCGACTACTATCGTGGCCAGGGTCTGCTCAAGTCGGTCAACGGTGACCAGGCTCGCGAGACCGTGTACGGGGATGTCAAAGAGGCTCTCGGTCTATGATCAAGATTAAGTCTGCAACGCAAATCGAGCAGATGAAGAAGGCAGGAGCGCTATCTAAGATGGCGCTCCGCCACGTTGGAGCCATGGTGCGCCCCGGCGTTTCGACTTTTGAGCTCGATCAGCTCGCGGAGCAGATTATCCGCATGCATGGCGGCTCCCCTGCCTTTAAGGGTTACGGTGGGTTCCCGGGGACCATTTGCGCATCGATCAACGATGCCGTGGTCCACGGTATTCCCAACCCCGACATGATCCTGCGCGATGGCGATATCATCTCCATCGATACGGGAGCCGTTGTCGACGGTTGGGTCGGCGATAACGCTTGGACGTTTTTCGTCGGCACCCCCACGCCCGAAGCCAAGGCTTTGTGCGAGGTCACGCGCGATTGCCTTAAGGCTGCCATCGAGCAGGCTGTTCCCGGTAACCATATCGGGGACGTCGGTTATGCCGTTCAGTCCCTTGCCGAGTCTCACGGTTACGGCGTGCTTCGTGATTATGTGGGCCATGGCATTGGCCGCGTGATGCACGAGGACCCCAACGTTCCTAACTATGGAAAGAAGGGGAGGGGCGTTCGCCTCCAGGCCGGCATGGTCATTGCCATCGAGCCGATGGTTACGATGGGTTCCAACCATGTGAGCACGGGCTCCGACGGTTGGATTGTTACGACCAACGACCACCTGCCCGCCGCGCACTACGAGAACACTGTCGCCATTACCAATGACGGTCCGGTGATTCTCACCATGGATGCGCAAGGTGCTTGGTGTTCGCTCCAAGGCGGAGAAATGTAACAAGTTCCACTTAGTTGTGGAGCCATTACGAAGTTATTACGATGCGTGCATACGTGTTGTAAAATACTCAATCGCTGTCGTTTTCTAGAGAAAGATGATTGCTTGTGAAGAAGGAAGACGCAATTGAGCTCGAGGGTACGGTAAAGGAACCGTTGCCCAATGCCATGTTTAAGGTTGAGCTCGAGAACGGTCATTCGGTTCTGTGCAACATTTCTGGCAAGATCCGAATGAATTACATCCGTATTCTCCCCGGTGACAGGGTTGTCGTGGAGCTTTCCCCGTACGACCTGACCCGCGGCCGCATCACCTATCGCTACAAATAGCGGCACGCATACACGCACTCCATTTCCGACTGCAGGCTTAGCTCAACCTACGGTCGGATTGTGTGTGAAGACCAGCCATAGTTTTAAACGCCTGCGGCTGGGCGAGTAGATAGTAGGGAAGTAGTTTGAGCGCTACCGAAAGGAAGAACGATGAAGGTACGTCCTTCGGTCAAGAAGATGTGCGATAAGTGCAAAATCATTAGGCGCCATGGCAAGGTCCTCGTCATTTGCGAGAACCCCCGTCATAAGCAGCGTCAGGGTTAAGAGAGGAGACTACGTTGGCCCGTATTAATGGTGTCGACCTCCCGCGTGAGAAGCGCGTTGAGATCGGTCTGACCTACATTTACGGCATCGGCCGCACCACTGCGACGAAGATTTGCGTCGAGTGCAACGTTAACGTGGATACGCGCGTTAAGGACCTCACCGAGGATGAGGTTAACGCCATCCGCGATTATATCGATAAGAACCAGATCATGGTTGAGGGCGACCTCCGCCGTGAGCGCAACCAGAACGTCAAGCGCCTTATGGACATCGGCTGCAACCGCGGCCTTCGTCACCGCAAGGGCCTCCCGGTCCGCGGCCAGCGCACCCACACTAACGCTCGTACCCGCAAGGGCCCGAAGCGTCAGATCGGTGCTAAGAAGAAGAAATAAGGAGCGCTAGATAGATGGCTACTGCTAAGAAGAACGTTCGCGCTGCCCGTCTGAAGCGCGCGGACCGTAAGAACATTTCCGTGGGCCAGGCTCACATTCGTTCTACGTTCAACAACACGATCGTTTCGATCACCGATCCCCAGGGCAACGTCATTTCCTGGAAGTCGGCTGGCCAGGTGGGCTTCAAGGGCTCCCGTAAGTCCACGCCGTTCGCTGCCCAGATGGCTGCCGAGGCTGCTGCCAAGCAGGCCATGGAGCACGGTATGAAGAAGGTTTCCGTCTTCGTCAAGGGCCCCGGCTCCGGTCGTGAGACCGCCATCCGCTCCCTCCAGGCTGCTGGCCTCGAGGTCTCGAGCATCCAGGACAAGACCCCCATTCCGCACAACGGCTGCCGCCCCAAGAAGCGTCGCCGCGTGTAACTGAAAGGATCGTATCAATATGGCAATCGACAGGACTCCTGTTCTTAAGCGCTGCCGTCAGCTCGGGATCGATCCCGCTGAGCTCGGTTACAGCAGCAAGAAGGAATCTATCCGTCAGCCCAAGCGCCGTCGCAAGGAATCTGAGTACGGCATGCAGCTGCGCGAGAAGCAGAAGGTCAAGTTCATCTATGGCGTTCTGGAGAAGCAGTTCCACGGCTACTTCAACAAGGCCCGCAAGATGAACGGCGTCACCGGTGAGAACCTCATGATCATCCTTGAGTCTCGCCTCGACAACGTCGTCTTCCGTCTTGGCTTCGCCCGCACCCGCAAAGAGGCTCGTCAGTCCGTCCGTCACGGTCACTTCACCGTGAACGGCAAGCGCGTGGACATCCCGTCCTACCGCGTCAAGGCCGGCGACGTCGTCGCTGTCGGCGAGAAGTTCCGTGACCTCCTCCCCATCAAGGAGGCCCTGATTTCCTCCGAGCGCTTTGAGGTCCCTGGCTGGCTCGAGGTCGATATCGAGAAGCTGTCTGGTAACGTGCTCGCTCTGCCGACGCGTGAGCAGATCAGCGGTGATATCAACGAGCAGCTCATCGTCGAGCTCTACTCTAAGTAGTCCATCCGGGCTGCTGAGGCTGGAGGTAATACATGTCAGAATTCATTAGGCCTCAGGTTCAGGTCGAAGAGATCAACGAGACGTCTGCTCGTGTCTCCGTCGAGCCGCTCGAGCGTGGTTACGGCGATACGCTGGGTAACTCCCTTCGTCGCGTTCTTCTGTCCTCGCTCGAGGGTGCCGCCGTCGAGGCTATTCAGATCGATGGTGCGCAGCACGAGTTCATGACCATCCCTAACATGGTCGAGGATGTCACCGACATCGTCCTGAATGTCAAGGGTCTTGTCTTCAGGGCTCTCGGCACGACCGACGAGGCGACCGCCACCATCTCGGTTGACGGCCCCTGCGAGGTCACCGGTGCGGACTTCTTTATTCCGTCCGAGTTTGAGCTGGTCAACCCCGAGCAGCACATTGCTACGCTCACCGAGGGTGGCCATCTCACCATGAGCATGCGCATCGGCTATGGCCGCGGCTATGTTTCTGGCGAGGCAAACAAGCGCGACAACGATCCCATCGGTGTGATCCACGTCGACTCGCTGTACTCGCCGGTTTCCCGTTGCGCCAAGCTCGTTGAGGCTTGCCGTGTCGGTCAGCACACCGACTACGACCGCCTTGTCCTCGAGATCGAGACCAACGGTTCCATCGCCCCGCGCGACGCCGTGGTCCAGGCTGCCAATATCATCAACCAGCATATGGCCGCCTTTATGAACCTTGCCGAGACCCCCGAGGTCGAGGAGGAGGCTTCGATCTTCGCTCCCGAGGTCACCAACGACAACGCCGAGCTGGACAAGCAGATCGAGGATCTGGACCTTTCCGTCCGTTCCTACAACTGCCTTAAGCGCGCCAGCATTCACTCGGTCCGTCAGCTCGTTGAGTTCTCGGAGAACGATCTGCTCAACATCCGTAACTTCGGTGTTAAGTCGATCGAGGAAGTGAAGGACAAGCTTGAGTCCATGGGCCTGAGCCTGAAGGCTTAATGCTTC
>DBFZQW010000085.1:0-4370 GCA_048521445.1 Collinsella sp.
GGCCTGGACGACGACTTCCGCGTCATCGTGTCCCCCTGGATCCTGTCCGTGCTGACCACCGACCGCCTCGCGCGCAACTACGAGCTGGTCACCAAGCACAACCTCAAGTACCGCCGCTACTACCACCAGTTCGACTACTAATTTCATTTGGGGGAAACCGCAATGAGGCAATACATCTTTGCCAGCCACGCGCATTTTGCGACCGGCATCAAAGAGAGCACCGAGCTGCTCTCGGGCGCGCGCGATAACGTCCACGACCTGTCGATGTTTGTCGACGGCCGCACCGACGTCGCCGAGGAGGCCGCCAAGCTCCTGGCGACCTTCGACCCCGCCGACGACGTAATCGTGTGCACCGACCTGTTTGGCGGCAGCGTCAACAACGAGTTCACCAAGATCGTCCAGACGCGCCCCAACACCTACCTGGTTGCCAACATGAATCTGCCGCTGCTGATCCAGCTGCTCTTTTCGGACCAGGAGGCTCCCGCCGATCAGGTTATCCGCGAGATCCTCGCGGCTGACGACACGCGCGTCAAGTTTGTCAACGACCTGCTGACCGATGCGGATGACGAGGAAGAGTTCTAGTCACCGCCTGCTATTAATGGGGCCGGGTTTCCGGCATGAGACCTTTGGGGGTCAATCATGATTCAACTGCTTCGCGTCGACCATCGTCTGCTTCATGGCCAGGTGGCCGTCTCTTGGGTCCAGGGCTTGGGCTCCGACTGCATCTTCTGCGTTGGCGACAAGGTTGCCAACGATCCCGTCTGGAAGACTACGCTCAAGATGGGAAAGCCGGCCAACGTCAAGCTCGTCATCAAGGACATGGAGCACGCCATCGAGGCCATCAACTCCGGTGTTACCGATAAGTACAAGATGATCATCTGCGTCGCCAGCATCGCCGAGGCCAAGCAGCTTGTCGACGGCTGCCCGCAGATCACCTCCATCAACCTGGGCAACACCAAGTCCAAGGACGAGCAGCGTCCCGATGCCCGTAAGATCTCCCGCCAGATCTTTGTGACTGCTGCCGAGGAAGAGGACATTCGTGAGCTCGTCGGCCGCGGTGTCGAGGTCGAGATTCGCGCTCTGGCCGACGACCCCAAGGTCGATGCCCTAAGCGCCCTCTAATTGGGAACCACGGGCGGCGCGCACGGCGCCGCCCCTATTCGTGGGCGTACCGGATAAACGCTTTACCCGTTACCCCCATCTACCGTTCACCGGGAGTACACGCCCGTTGAGCGATTGGTATTAAATAGTTTTCTCATGACTATATAATTGGTATCAAATCATTTGCACCGGTTTAGGTGTTAACAGCACACCGGTACAAGCTGGATCTGTCTAGGCGATTGTCGGCATGGAAAAGGGCGCGCTGACAAGTCGGGAATCGCCGCGCGGATCCAAGAGGGATCAAAGGGAGGAACAATGCTTGTTCAAGCGATCCTCATCGGACTTATCGCTGCCTTCGGTAAGCTCGATTATCAGCTCGGTACGCTCTATGCGTTCCGCCCGATCGTTCTGTGCCCGCTCGTCGGCATAGTCCTCGGGGACCTGCAGTCCGGCCTCGCCATCGGTGCGAGCCTCGAGCTGCTCTTCATGGGTTCAATCTCCATCGGCGCTTACGTGCCGCCCGATGAGTGTATTGGCGGTGTGCTCGCCTGCGCCTTCGCTATTCAGCTGGGTCAGAGCACCGAGGCCGCTATCGCGCTCGCGATGCCCATCGCCACTCTGTGCCTGGCCATTAAGAACGTCGTCAACGCCGGTATGCCCCTTCTGGTCGACCGTGCCGACGTCTTTGCCAGCAAGGGTAACCTCAAGGGTATCTACGCTATGCACTGGATTATCGGTCTCGTGATTGTCGTCCTGGCCTTTATCCTGTGCTCGGTCTCCTTCTATCTGGGTGCCGACGCTGTTCAGGGCCTGCTCGACTTCATCCCGACGTTCGTCCTCGATGGCTTTGGCGTCGCAGCCAACATCCTGCCTGCCATGGGCTTCGCCATGCTCGGCCGTCTGGTGCTTACCAAGCAGCTCGTGCCGTTCTACTTCCTGGGCTTCCTGCTGTGCTCCTATGCCAACGTGCCCGTCCTCGGCGTCGCCCTGATCGCAATCATCATCGGCATCGACAAGTACGACCTGCTGGGCCTTGGTGGCGCCCAGTCCCAGCTTTCTGTGGAAGGGGATGAGGACGATGACTTCTAATTCCGAGAACCAGATTACTCGCTCCGACCTCATTAAGAGCGCCGTGAACACCGGCGCCCTGGGCATGGAATTCTCCTGGACCTACTACAAGCAGATGAACATTGCCTTCTGCCTGATGGTCGCCAACATGCTCAAGAAGATCTATGCCGGCCGTCCCGATGATTACGCCGAGGCCTTGCACCGTCACAGCGCATTCTTCAACATCACCCCGCAGCTCGCTCCCTTCGTGGGTGGCATCGCGATGGCCATGGAAGAAAAGGTCGCTCGTGGCGAGGTTGAGCCCGAGAGCGTCAACGACATCAAGGCCGCCCTCATGGGTCCGCTTTCCGGCCTGGGTGACTCCTTCTTCCTGTCCACCCTGCGCGTCGTCGCCGCTGCCGTGGGCATCAGCCTGTGCCAGGCCGGCAACGTCTTTGGCCCCATCGCCTTCCTGCTCGTCTACAACATCCCGGCGTTCCTGATTCGTATCTTTGGCGCTATCAAGGGTTATGAGCTAGGCATTGGCTTCCTCGACGAGGCTCAGAAGACCGGCCTGATGCAAAAGATCATGGCCTGCGTCGGCATTGTCGGCGTTATGGTCGTCGGCGCCATGAGCAAGGACATGTTCTGGGCTTCGTTGCCCATCGCCATCGGTCAGGGCGACTCCGCCCAGACTCTCCAGGACATCCTGGACGGCATCATGCCCGGTATGCTCGGTATGGCCGCCTTCTGGCTCTACTACTGGCTGCTCTCCAAGAAGATCAACCCGATGGTCCTGATCCTCTGCACCATGGTCGTGGGCATTATCGGCGCTTACTTTGGCGTGCTTGCCTAATATGTTCGAATCGCGCTTCCATCGCGTCTAACGGTTGCGTCGATCTTTGGGGGGCTTGTCGCATCTGCGGCGGCCCCCTGTTTTTTAAAACTCCGTACGAAAGGGGAGGGCTATGGTCGTACCCGAGCTTTCGCTCATGAACATCAACCATCGTTACTACAGCATCGAGACGTTTTTTAAGGCTGCAGGTGAGGCCGGCTATCGCAATATCGAGCTGTGGACCGGCTCGATGCACCTGTATGTGGATTGCCATGAGCACGATTCGGTGGATAAGATTCGCGATCTTGCCGCCCAATACGGTATCAAGATCGTGTGCGTGTGCCCCGAGCAGAACAACCCCAAGCCGTGGAACGTCGCGGTGCGCGGTGAGGCGGGCCAAAAACGCATCCTCTCGTACTTTAAGAATGTGATCGACGTTGCCGTTGAGTTGGGCGTGCCGCAGATTCTGGTGACGAGTGGTTGGGCCTATCTGGACGAGCCGGCTGAGGACGCCTGGGCCCGCAGCGTTGCCATGCTGCGCTCGGTGTGCGACTACGCCGATACGCGCGGTATTCGCGTCGCGCTCGAGGCCCTGCAGCCGTCGGAGTCCGTGTTGGTCAACACCGCACAGGATGTCGCGCGCATCCTCGAGGCGGTCGATCGCCCCAACCTGAAGGCATGTATCGACTTTGGCGCCATGGAAGTTGCCGGCGACACAATCGACGGCTACTTTGAGGTTTTGGGCGACAAGATCGTTCACACCCACTTTGTCGATGTGGGCGGTGGCACGACGCATCTTGCCTGGGGCGACGGCGAGCGTGATATGCGTGCCGACCTCGAGGCACTCATGCGCCACGGCTATACGGGCTATGTCTCGGCCGAGACGTGTGACGGCCGCTACTATCAGGATCCGTCCAAGGCGACGACTCAGGTTATCGAGATGTATCGCCGTGTGACAGCGGAGATGGAAGCCGAATAACTAAACTGCGCGGTTGCGCCGGAAACGCTTGGGTGGGTCTGGCGCAACGCTTTTATAGCTGGCGAGTTGTGGGGAACCCGTTGGCAGTAGCGCTCGAAATAGACAACTATTGGCGTTGTAATACCACTCGGGCGAGGAAACCGACCGTTCGCCGCAAATCTCCGTGAGTTTGGATTGGTATTAAATAACAAGCAATCGTATGGCTATAATTGGTATCAGCAAGAAGCGCGATGTATAGAATTGCGCACATGTGATGGGAGGACACACATGAAGGAGACCGAGAAGATCGAGATCATGCACTTCGACCAGGAGGGCTACCTCGAGGACGGCAGGAACGTCTACGAGGCCGGCAAGAAGATGACCGCCCTGGCCGACCGCGTGCACGAGGAGGGCTACGACGCCGTCTTC
>DBFZQW010000086.1:0-3394 GCA_048521445.1 Collinsella sp.
GGCCTGGACGACGACTTCCGCGTCATCGTGTCCCCCTGGATCCTGTCCGTGCTGACCACCGACCGCCTCGCGCGCAACTACGAGCTGGTCACCAAGCACAACCTCAAGTACCGCCGCTACTACCACCAGTTCGACTACTAAGAGCTGGTCACGGGTCCGATATCTTGGCTGGTTGATATCTCGACCCTGCACAAGGGCGTCCGCAATTGCGCGGGCGCCCTTTTTGCGTTGTGACAAGAGACTGCTGCTAACCGCTTGCCCTATGTTTCCAAATGAATACGGTGTGAGTCGAGGAGGACGATTTTCCCCGCAAGCACTCTAGTATGCTAAAGTACCCAGAAGACCGGCGGAGCTATGCCGGTCTTCTGCTCTATATGAAACACAGCATGAGGAGGCTCACCAGATGACGGCCACACCGTGGGGATTCCGGGACATATTGCCCGAGGAGGCTCAGGCGCGCGAGGAGATCGCATATACGGTGAAGGGCTGCTTTAGGGAGCATCATTACCTGCCGGTCGAGACGCCACTGCTCGAGGACAAGGGTTCGCTCGAGGAGGGCGGGCGCATTGCGGACACGCCGTTTAAGCTCTTTGACGATGATGGCCGCCTGCTGGTGGTCCGTCCCGACAACACACTGCCGATCGTTCGCCTGGTTTCGACTCGCATGCGCGCGGCCGATCTGCCGCTGCGCCTGCGCTACGAGGCGCCGGTGGTCCGCGAGTGCCAGCGCAATGCCGGTGGCTCGCGTCAGTTTACACAGCTGGGCTTTGAGCTTATCGGCGCGGGCGACACCGCGGGCGATGTCGAGATTGTCTCACTGGTCGCCGAGGCCGTGCGCAAGCTGGCACTTCCCGGTGCGCGCATTATCGCAGGTAGCGTGCGTCCGTTTAAGGAGCTGCTCGCGGCATGCGAGGATCGCGAGCTGGCCGCCGAGGCCCTGTGCTGCGTGCACGCCAACGACTTTGTGGGCCTCGATGCCCGCGTGGCGGCAAGTGCGGAGTCCGATGCCGTCAAGGCCGCCATTAGCGAGCTGCCGCGTCTGCACGGCGGTGCCGAGGTACTCGACCGCGTGGACGCGCTGCTGGAGGCCGCCGGTATCGTCGCGCCGCTGACGCGCGAGCTGCGTGCCCTGGTCGAGGGCCTGGCCCCCGAGGAGGCCCAGGTGCTGTCGTTCGACTTCTCTATCATGAACTCTTTCGATTACTACACAGGCCTGGTCTTTAAGGCCTATGCCGGCGGACTGCCCGATCCGGTCGGTTCGGGCGGACGCTACGATTCCATTTTTACCGGCGCATTTGGCGACGGCATCGAAGTGCCGGCGGCGGGCTTCGCCTTTTCGCTCGAGCGTCTGGAGGCCGCGCGCACCTCGGCCGAGGATGCCGCTTCCGACGGCGATCACGCCGCGGGCCGTGGCGCCGAGGGCCCGCTGCGCATCGCCGTGCCCAAGGGCTCGCTTAAGGCCGACACGCTCGACGTGCTCGAGGCCGCGGGCTTGGATGTCTCTGAGCTGCGCGATCCCGGTCGTCACCTCATCGTGCGCGGTCGCGACACGCGTGCCGGCGAGGGCATGGTCGGCGATATCGAGTTTGTCATCGTGCGCCCCAGCGACGCGCCCGCCTTTGTGGGCTGTGGCGGTGCCGATTGCGGCATCTGCGGCTGGGACTCGCTCATCGAGGCCGATCTCAACTTGCTGCAGCTGGTCGACCTGGGCTATGGTCTGTGCACCTTTATCGAGGCGGAGCCCGCGTGGCGCGCCGGCCAGGCCGAGCGCAACTATGCCCGCCGCGGGTCGCTTCGCGTGGCCACCAAGTACCCGCGCATTGCGAGTGCCTGGTATGCCGAGCGCGGCGTGAACGCCGATATCGTCTCGCTGCACGGTAACATCGAGCTGGGCCCTATTGTCGGCATGACCGATCGCATCGTGGACATCACCGCCACGGGCGCCACGCTGCGCGACAACGACCTGGTCATCACCGGCCGCATCATGGACTGCACGGCCCGCTTCTTTGTCAATCCGGGTGCTGCGCGCCTGGATCCGCGCGTACGCAATCTGGCAGATCGCTTGGCCGCGGCCGTTAAGGACAAGCATTTTGAGCCCGTCGCGGGCTCGGCACAATAGCGCGAGCGCGCACGGGCGCCCCAACGTACGGGCTGCGGGCCGATTGGCGCCGCCGCCCGGCCTCTCGTTTTTCGAACACAACCTCGACCGATAGGGGATACCGATATGAAGACCATCAAGCTTGCTCCCGGTGAGCGCCTCGTTACCAACCAGCTCAACCGCAAGGGCGTGCTGCCGCAAAACATCATCGACGCCGCCCGCGATATCGTGGCCAACGTGCGTGCCAACGGGGATGCCGCGGTGCGCGATTACTGTCAGCGTTTTGACGGCGTTGAGCTGCAGAGCTTCCGCTTGCCGCAGGAGCAGATCGATGCCGCGCTCGAAGGCCTTGACCCGGCCTTTGTCGCCGCGCTTGAGAAGGCCGCACGCCAGATTCGCGAGTTCCACCAGCGCGAGGTCGAACAGAGCTGGTTTACTACGCGCCCGGACGGCACGATGCTCGGCGTTAAGGTGACCCCGCTCGCGGCGGCCGGCATCTATGTGCCGGGCGGTCGCGCGCAGTATCCCTCCACCGTGCTTATGAACGCCATTCCCGCCAAGGTGGCCGGCGTCAAACGCGTGGTCATGGTGACCCCGCCGCAAAAGGACGGCCTGATCAGCCCCTACACGCTCGCCGCGGCAAAGCTCGGCGGCGTGGATGAGATCTATATGGTGGGCGGCGCTCAGGCCGTGGCCGCGCTGGCGTACGGTACCGAGACCATCCCGCGCGTCGACAAGATCACCGGCCCGGGCAACGCCTTTGTCGCTGCGGCCAAGCAGATTGTCTCGGGCGACGTGGGAATCGACATGGTCGCTGGCCCCTCCGAGGTCTGTGTGCTGGCCGATGCCACGGCCAAGCCTATGGTGGTCGCGGCCGACCTGATGGCCCAGGCCGAGCACGATCCGCTGGCTGCCTGCTACCTGGTGACCTGCGACGAGCAGTTTGCGCGCGAGGTCGAGGCGGGTGTCGACATTCTGGCGGCGCAGTCGCCGCGTGCCGAGATCACGCGCGCCTCGCTCGATAACGAGGGCACCATCGTGGTGGCCGCCGACATGGCCGCTGCCGTCGAGGCGGTGAACACCGTGGCGCCCGAGCACCTGGAGCTGCACTGCAAGGATGCGATGGGCCTGCTTGGCGGTATCCGCAACGCCGGTGCCATCTTTGTGGGCGCTTGGAGCTCCGAGCCGCTCGGCGATTATGTTGCCGGCCCCAACCACACGCTGCCGACCGGCGGCACGGCCATGTTCTCCAACCCGCTTTCGGTCGAAGAGTTCGTTAAGCGCTCGAGTGTCATT
>DBFZQW010000087.1:0-10161 GCA_048521445.1 Collinsella sp.
GACCTTATCGCGATTGCAACCAGTGTAGAGCGCATGGTACTTGTCGCCCACCTTAAACACCGTGCCGGCATAAATGTACTGGTCGACTTCCTCGTCGCCGCCGCGCTCAAGGCTCTCGCCAAAGTCCTTGTAGTTGACGAAATCCTTGGTCGTAGCGAGTGCCCAGCCAAACGGCTCTCCGAAAGGTTCGGGGTTACGCGTGTCACGCTGATGATAGAGATAGAACGTGCCGTCCTCGCCGTACGGCATGATGTCGCCTACCCAAATTCCCTCAGGCTGGTAATACACCTTGTGCATCCGAGACTTCCTTTCCACGACATACTAACTCGGTACAATGGCAAGATATGTCAATCGTTTTCATATGTCAAACGTTTTCATACCAATACGTCTTTTCGCAGTTCCAGTCGTCGGTAAACGGTTGACATATGCCGGCGAACGGTCATCAGAGGCGTTTGAGGAATTCTTTTGGCACGGGATGAACTACGCGGTTTTGCCCTCAATGAGTTCAACGGGGAGCTTGATATTCGATTCGGGATTATCGCCGTTAATAAGAGCGATGATGGATTGCGCCGCGAGCTCTCCGATGCGATCGATATCTTGACGTACGGTTGTTAAGTCAGGCATAAACGTCATAGTTCGGCGGGCACCATCCGCGCCCACGACCTTAATATCGTCTGGAGCGCTCAAGCCGCGCTGCTTCATCACGTTGAGACAGATGGCCGCCATCGTATCGTCTCCCGCAAAGATGCCGTCAATATCGGGGTTCTCATCGAGGATCTTCGCAACGACCGCGCCCTTTTCGTCGTCGGGCTTAACGAACTCAACCTCACGGACAAGCGCGGACAAACCGGCCTGCTCAACAACATCGAGGTAGGCATCGGTACGCTTATTGGCAGGCATGCGCATGCGGCTATTGCTGCGCAGGCACAGGATACGCCTGCAGCCGTCATCAATCAGACGGCGCGTGGCGAGCTCGCCAATGCCATAGCTGTCACTTGCAATCTGGACAGAGCCCTCGCCAAGATCGCAGTCGATGCCAACCAGGCTCAAGCCCATCTCGGCATATGCCTCGGCACCGATATTGAGGGAGTTGACGATGACGCCGTCGACCATATTGCGGCGGAGCATGTCAATATAGGAACGCTCAAGATCGGGTCGATTGGCGCTGTTGCACAGCAACATCTTAAAGCCGTTTTCCGCTAACGTGCGCTCGACCGCCTGCACAACCTGAGCATGGAACGGGCTGCTCACAAAGGGAACGATCATACCGATAAGATTCAGGCGACCGTTGAGCATGGCACGGGCGATATCGTTGGGCGTATAGTTGATGCGCTCCATCGCGGCATGGACCTTATCGCGGGTCTCTTGGCTAATATAGCCGCGATTATTAAGCACGCGAGATACCGTAGTAGGCGAAACCCCCGCCACCGCTGCAACTTCCTTGATGCCAGGCTTAGCAGAATCCTTAGAACGAGCGCCCTCGCGAGCCATAGCACCCTCCCCCATCAACATGTCAAACGTTTACATACGAACAAAGCATACCCCAACAACAGCGGGAAGACGGTAACAGCACAAGTAAGTAGACGACTCATCCAAATAATTAGGAGAGTTCCGCCTAAAGGGTGACTACACAGGACCCCGCCGGGCCGCTTTGGGTTACTTTCCAAAACATTTCCGCAGGACGCAAAGGGCTCCGCCGCGCGAAGCGCGCAGCGGAGCCCTTTGCATGTCCGAGGACGTTTTGGAAAGTAACCCAAAGCGGCCCGGCGATCCTGAGGGAGTTAAACCCCTTTAGAACTTGTCGTGGAAGGTACGCGAAATGACCTCGTCCTGCTGCTCCTTGGTGAGCGTGTGGAAGTTCACGGCATAGCCGGAAACGCGGATGGTCAGCTGCGGGTACTTCTCGGGGTGAGCCTGAGCATCGAGCAACGTCTCACGGTTGAAGACGTTGATGTTCAGGTGATGGCCACCCTTCTCGGCGTAAGCGTCGAGCATGTGGACCAGGTTATCGGCCTGAGTCTCGGAAACTTCAGAAACCTTCATAATGTGTCTCCTTCGATCGATAGGCGCCGGCCGAAACCGGCGCGCTAATCAGTAATCGTTATTGTTAGTATAGCACTAACAATAGTTACTCGCCCAGCTGATCAAGGTCGATATCGCCAAAGAACACCTGGTCCTCCTTGCCGAGCGCACCCGGGATGATGGAGAAGGTGTTGGAGATGCCGTCCTGAGCATCGCGGAACGGGAGCTTGGAAACCGAAGACAGCGAAGCGATGGCGCCGTGGCTATCACGCTTGTGCATGGGGTTAGCACCCGGGGCGAACGGCTGGCCAGCCTTGCGGCCGTCGGGCGTGGAGCCGGTCTTCTTACCGTACACGACGTTGGAGGTAATGGTCAGAACCGAGGTCGTGGGCACGGAGTTGCGGTAGGTGTCGTTCATGCGGATGTACTCCATGAACTGGTGCACAACGTCGTGAGCGATCTGGTCGACGCGGTCGTCGTCGTTACCGTACTTGGGGAACTCGCCCTCGGTCTCGAAGTCGACGATGATGCCGTTTTCGTCACGGACGGGGTGGACCTTGGCGTACTTGATGGCGGACAGGGAGTCAGCCACGACGGAAAGGCCAGCGATGCCCGTAGCGAACCAGCGATGCACGTGCTTGTCGTGCAGAGCCATCTGGATGCGCTCGTAGCAATACTTGTCGTGCATGTAGTGAATGATGTTCAGCGAGTTGACGTACACGCCAGCAAGCCACTTCATCATGTCGTTGTACTTGGCCACAACGTCGTCGTAATCGAGCGTATCGCCCTCGACGGCGCGATACTTGGGGCCGACCTGCTTCTTGGAGACCTCGTCAACACCGCCGTTGAGTGCGTACAGCAGGCACTTGGCCAGGTTGGCGCGGGCGCCGAAGAACTGCATCTCCTTGCCGATGCGCATGGAGGACACGCAGCAGGCGATGCCGTAGTCGTCGCCGTGGTAAACGCGCATGAGGTCGTCGTTCTCGTACTGGATCGAGGAGCTGGCGACAGAAGTCTTGGCGCAGAACTTCTTGAAGTTCTCGGGCAGACGAGTCGACCACAGAACGGTCATGTTGGGCTCGGGGCTGGTGCCCATGTTCTCGAGCGTGTGCAGGTAGCGGTAGCTCATCTTGGTAACGAGCGTACGGCCGTCAACACCCATGCCGCCGATGGACTCGGTGACCCACTGCGGATCACCGGTGAACAGGGCCTGGTACTCGGGGGTACGGGCAAACTTGACCATGCGGAGCTTCATGATGAAGTGATCCACGAACTCCTGGATCTGCTCCTCGGTGAAGGTACCGTTGGCAAGGTCGCGCTCAGCGTAGATGTCGATGAACGTAGAGGTACGGCCGATGGACATAGCGGCGCCATTCTGCTCCTTGACGGCAGCGAGGTAGGCGAAGTACATCCACTGGATGGCCTCCTGCGTGTTGGTAGCAGGGTTGGAAATATCGAAACCATAGGTCTCGGCCATCATCTTGAGCTCGCCGAGGGCGCGGATCTGCTCCTGCAGCTCCTCACGGTCGCGGATGTTGTCGGCGGTCATGACCGTCGGGGTGGAAGCCTTCTGGGCCTCCTTGTCCTTGATCAGGTAGTCAACGCCGTACAGGGCGACACGACGGTAGTCGCCGATGATGCGGCCGCGGCCATAGCCATCGGGCAGACCGGTGATGATGTGAGCCGAACGGCAGGCGCGCATCTCGGGGGTGTAGACATCGAAGACGCCGGCGTTGTGGGTCTTGCGCTCGAAGGTGTAGCGCTCGACAACGTTCTCGTCGACCTTGTAGCCGTGCTGGCTGGCGGCCTGGCAAGCGATGCGGATACCACCGTTGACGTGCAGAGCGCGCTTGAGCGGCTTGTCGGTCTGGAGGCCGACGATGGTCTCCTTCTCGCGGTGGGCGTTATCGATGTAGCCAGCGGGGTGGCTCACGATACCCGTGACGGTCTTGGTGTCCATATCGAGGACACCGCCCTGCTCGCGCTCCTTAAGCAGCAGGTCGAGAACCTCGCCCCACAGCTCCTTGGTACGCTCGGTCGGGCCGGCGAGGAACGACTCGTCGCCCTCGTAGGGGGTGTAGTTCTTCTGGATGAAGTCTCGGACGTCAACCTCTCCCGTCCAGATGCCTTCCTTGAAGCCTTCCCATGCCTCCTGCATTGTGTAACCACGCTCCTAGTTACGTGTAATGCGGCGCTCTCTCACACCGCTGCTTATTGAATTCTTGAATTATCGGCTTGCACTACCGGCTTCTTCCGTTCTTCACCACACGTTGGTACAGGGAAAAACGTTTGTCCACCTTGGAACTGCAACCCAAAACCCAAGATTTCACCCGTTTGAGAAGGATAACATAGCTACCCCCTTCATCAGGGCTGTTATATGTTTCTTTTTTTATACCATTAGGGCGTTTTTAACAAATCCGCAGGAAATGCGAGCGCGAACAACTACCGTTCACCGATTTGTTTGGTATTTTTCCTTGCCTTTGTACGACGTTCACTCTAGCTGTTATGCCAGCTTTAGCAGGGTAAAGTGCCTCTGAGTAGGCTTTGGGACATGCCTAACGATCTGCCCCAAACTTTACTGGCACCGACGGTGTACGGAGGTCGCCTAAAGGTAGTTTTCTTGGCATGTCCCAAAATCTACCGTATAGGGCGCGCGTGCAGGGGTATCATCTTTCACCGAAAATAGTTTCTAGTGTTAGGGGTTTTCGGTGGAAGATACCGATTTCCATGAGCTTGGGAGTCAGCTCCTTACCGAGTTTGGCGGCATTCACCAGCGCGTTTCGCGCTTTGTGGACAAAGCCCTCAGCGGCGAGATGGCTGTCATGCGCGCTCTCATGCTCGCTGGCGGTTCGCTCACGCCGAGCGAACTCGCTGATCGCGCCTGGGTCTCGAACGCCCGCATCGCCAATATCCTACGCGCTCTCGAAGCCAAAGGCTGGGTCGAGCGTGAGCACTCAAAGACCGACCGTCGTCGCGTACACGTCATAGTGACCGACAAGGGATTCCAGGATCTCGAAATCAAACGCCGGGAATTCGAGGACCGCACTGCGGCTTTCCTCGAACAGCTCGGCGAAACAGATACCCAAGAGATGGTGCGTCTTCTAAGGCGTGCCAACGAAATTATCGACCGCAATCAAGAAAGGAGAGATGCCGAGTGAGGATTCTCAAGCTCTTTAAAAAACATGTCCTGGCACTGTTCGCAGCTATCGTGCTTATCGTAATCAGCTGCAACGCCGATCTGGCGCTGCCTACCTATATGAGCGACATCGTCGACGTGGGCGTGCAGCAAGGCGGTATCGCCTCGCCCGTGCCCGACACCATTCGCGCCGAATCGCTCGACGACCTCGAACTCTTTATGAGTGCCAAGGACGCCAAGGCTGTGGAGGCCGTGTTTAGCAAGGCTGACAAAAACGGTATTCGAACTTACAAGGGCACCGAGGAAGAGCGTGCCGATGGAGACAAGATTGCCGACATTATGAGCCTGCCCGAGACTGTCGTCCTTTCGCTCAACCAGGGCATCGATGCCAACTCCATGGGCGACATGACCGGCACGTCCGGCGAAAAAGACAGCGACGCCGCCCAGGCCATGCCCACCCCCGAGCAGATGGCAGCAATGACACCCGAGCAGCTCGCCGAGATGCAGCAAAAGGCCGCAGCCGCGCAGAACATGCAAAAGCAGATCGACGCCGACGGCGGCAAGATCACCATGAAGAGCCTGCGTCTAGGCGCTGAAGGCGGCCTAATCGACCAGGACAAGCTCGTCGAGGGCGCCAACGATATGGCGGACAAAATGGGCTCCATGTCGGGCTCCATCGTGACCCAACGCGCCGTGAACTATGTGCAGGACGAGTACAAGGCACAGGGCATCGACCCCGCCGACGTGCAGAACGCCTACCTAGGCCGCATGGCGACCACGATGTTTGGTCTGTGTCTGGTGTCGCTGGTCGCCACCATCCTGACCGGTGCCGTGGCTTCACGCACCGCCTGCTCCATCGCCCGCGACCTGCGCCGCGAGACCTTCAACAAGGTTATGCACTTCTCGCCGGCCGAGGTGGGCAAGTTTAGCCAGGCCTCGCTCATCACCCGCTGCACCAACGACATTCAGCAGATTCAGATGGCCGCAACCCTGTTTATCCGCATGTGCCTACTGGCGCCCGTCATGGGCATCGTCGCCGTCATGCGCGTCCTGGCCAACCACACCGGCCTGGAGTGGACCATCGCTGTGGCCATCATCGCGGTTTCGGCTGTCGTCGGCGTGCTCATGGGCCTCACCATGCCCAAGTTCAAAAAGATGCAAAGTTTTGTGGACCGCGTGAACCTTACCGCCCGCGAGCTGCTCGACGGTCTTATGCCCATCCGCTCATTCAACCGCGAAGAGCATGAGCTCGAGCGTTTTGACAAGGCTTCGCTCGACCTGATGACCACGCAGCTCTACACCAACCGCGCCATGAGCTTTATGATGCCGCTCATGATGCTCGTCATGAACTGCATCACCGTGCTTATCGTCTGGTTTGGCGCGCAGGGCGTGTCCGACGGCGTGATGCAGGTCGGCAACATGATGGCGTTTATCTCCTACACCATGCAGATCGTCATGGCGTTTATGATCCTCACCATGGTTTCGGTCATCCTGCCCCGCGCCGAGGTCGCAGCCGAGCGCGTGGAAGAGGTCATCACTTGCCCCACGAGCATCAACGACCCTGCCTCGCCCAAACTGCCCGCGGCCAGCGCGCCGCGCGGTGAGCTCACCTTCCGCGACGTGAGTTTCCAGTATCCCGATGCCCGCGCCGACGTCATCAGCGGCGTGAACTTCACCACACATGCCGGCCAGATGCTCGGCATCATTGGCTCCACGGGCTCGGGCAAGTCCACGCTCGTGCAGTTGATTCCGCGCCTGTACGACGTCACGGGCGGCAGCATTTCGCTCGACGGTATCGATGTGCGCGACATGACCCTTTCCGAGCTTCGCCGCCGCATTGGCTATATCCCGCAGCAGGGACGCCTGTTCTCGGGCACCGTCGAGAGCAACCTCAAGTTTGCCGGCGACATGGTGAGCGATGATGACATGCACCGGGCGGCACGCATCGCCCAGGCCGAGGACTTTATCGCCGAGCGCGAGGACGGCTACGACTCCCCCATCAGCCAGGGAGGCTCCAATGTTTCGGGTGGTCAGCGCCAGCGCTTGGCCATCGCCCGCGCATTGGCCAAAAAGCCCGAGGTTGTGGTGTTCGATGACTCGTTTAGCGCCCTCGACTACAAGACCGACGCGCGCCTGCGCGAAGAGCTGGCCAAAAACGTTACCGACGCCGCGCTCGTGGTCGTGGCCCAGCGCATCGCGACCATCATGCACGCCGACCAGATCATCGTGCTCGACGACGGCCACGTGGTGGGCACCGGCACGCACGAGGAGCTGCTGCGCAGTTGCCCGGCGTACCTGGAGATTGCACAGTCGCAGCTTTCCGCCGAGGAGTTGGGGCTTACCCAAGAAGAGATTGCAACCGTTATGGAAGGAGGCAAGCGCTAATGGCAGACGAGACCAAGACTCAGATTCCCAAGCCCACCCGCCGGCGTGGTCCCATGGGCCGCATGGGCGGCATGGGCCGCGGCGAAAAGGCCAAGGACTTTAAGGGCACCATGAGGCAGCTGCTCGGCTATATCGGCCAGCACAAGGTTGCCGTGTTTACCGCCGTCGCCTTTGCCGTGTGCTCGGTCATCTTTAACATTGTGGGACCCAAGGTGCTCGGCCAGGTTACGACCAAGCTGTTCGAGGGCCTAGTTGCCAAGGTCAACGGTACCGGAGATGTCGACTTTGCCTGGATTGCCAAGACGCTCGGCTTTTTGCTCTGCCTGTATCTGGCGAGCTCTGTCTGCAGTCTCATCCAAGGCTGGCTCATGACCGGCGTCACGCAAAAGATCTGCTACCGCATGCGCAAGGAAATCGCCGCCAAGATCGCCGTCGTTCCGATGAGCTACTTTAACGGCCACAGCAAGGGCGACGTGCTCAGCCGCATCACCAACGATGTCGACACGCTGGGCCAGTCGCTCAACCAGAGCGTGACGCAGCTCATCACGTCGGTAACGCAGATTATCGGCGTGCTCGTCATGATGCTTTCGATCAGTCTGCCGCTCACCGGCGTCACTGTGCTCACGCTGCCGGCAGCCGCGATTATCCTGACCGTAATGATTCACTTCTCGCAGCCGTACTTCCGCGAGCAACAGCAAGTCCTGGGCGCCGTCAACGGCATTATCGAAGAGGATTTTGCCGGCCAGAACGTTATTCAGGTGTTCGACCGCGCCGAGGCCTCGATCGAAGAGTTCGACCGTCAAAACGACCGCCTCTTTATTAGTGGCTGGCGTTCGCAGTTCCTGTCGGGCCTGATGATGCCGCTTATGAGCTTGGTGGGCAACATGGGCTACGTGGGCGTCGTCGTGGTGGGCGCACAGCTCGCGCTGACCGGCAATGCCACGCCCGGCGACATCCAGAGCTTTATCCAGTACGTTCGCAACTTTACGCAACCCATACAGCAGCTGGGCAACGTGAGCAACACGATGCAGTCGATGGCCGCCGCCACCGAGCGCGTCTTTGAGTTCCTGGCCGCGCCCGAGGAGGAGCAGAAAGCCGACGCGCAGATTCCCGAGAAGCGCCCCGGCCATGTGGAGTTTGATCACGTCAAGTTTGGCTACACGCCCGACAAGACCATCATCCACGACTTTAGCTGCGAGGCGCAACCCGGCCAGACCATCGCCATCGTCGGCCCCACCGGCGCCGGCAAGACCACGCTCATCAAGCTGCTGCAGCGCTTTTACGACGTGGACGGCGGTTCGCTGCGCGTCGAGGGCATCGACGTGCGCGACTGGGACCGCGCGGCACTGCGCGGCGAGTTCGCCATGGTGCTGCAGGACACCTGGCTGTTTAACGGAACCATTCGCGAGAACATCCGCTATGGACGTCCCGATGCGAGCGATGCCGAGGTCGAGGCCGCCGCACGCGCCGCGCGCTGCGACCACTTTATCCATACGCTCGCCGGCGGCTACGACTTTATGATCAACGAGGAAGGCACCAACCTGTCGCAAGGCCAGCGCCAGCTCGTGACCATTGCTCGTGCCATTTTGGCCGACCGCCCGGCGCTGATTTTGGACGAGGCGACCTCCAACGTGGATACCCGCACCGAGGAGCTCATTCAGCGCGCCATGGATGCGCTGATGCAGGGCCGTACCAGCTTTGTCATCGCGCACCGCCTGTCCACGATCCGCAACGCCGATGTGATCCTGGTGATTCGCGACGGCGACATCGTCGAGAAGGGCACACACGACGAGTTGCTCGCCCAGGGTGGCTTCTACGCCGACCTGTACAACTCGCAGTTCGACGAGGCGGCGTAGATTCGGCCGCAGGAAACGGATGACGCCCGAGAACGGGGACGCAGGATGAACTGCGCCCCCGTTTTTGTTTTGCAGCCCTCGAAGCGCCTTCCCTGAGACCTCATTGACGGCGTTTTCCAGACCCCGTGGGCAAAAAAGGGCAAATATGAGTACTGTTACCTTTTTAGTAACAGCCAAAACCGCCTCAAACGACCTCTTTGCGGCCTCTATACGCCTTCAAATTAATCAAAACGACCGTTAGCAGGCTTCTGCCTGCCAACGTTAATGAACATATTTATCACTTTGTCTATCATCTCGCTAGACGGATATGTTACTAGGTTAGCAACAGTACTCATATTTGGCATTTTTTGCCCACGGAGTGTTTCCTGGGGGACCGACAACAGCCTTAGGGTCCCGTGTGGCGCCACTCCCTCCCGACATCCTCCGACGTTTCCCCAGATAAATCTACCAAAATAAACCTGTCCCTTTTTGGAAGGTTTCAGGGTGACAAGGACTTGCACTTTAGCGTGCGACAGCGGATAATGCCGAACACTCAACAATACGCTTATTGCTCTTTCTATAGATTGAGGAGGCCCCTATGGCCATGGAATTTAAACGCAAGCTGCCGATCCCCATGGAGATCCGCGAGGAAATGCCGCTTTCTGCCGAGCTTACCGCCAAAAAGCAGGCATTTGACGCCGAGGTCGCCAAAGTCTTTACCGGCGAGGACGCACGCAAGGTGCTCATCATCGGCCCGTGCTCTGCCGACCGCGAGGATTCGGT